>NZ_JBWKEQ010000011.1:0-137340 GCF_056435365.1 Kitasatospora sp. NPDC043949
AGGGGGGACCCTGTGGGAGAGTAGGACGCCGCCGAACAATCATTCACAGAGAACCCCCATCCGGGAAACCGGATGGGGGTTCTCTGCATTTCCGGTGACGTATCGTCGGGGCATGGACGATCAGACAGCGGTCATTGCGAACAGTGTGCTCCGCCCCGAGCAGCGCGACGGCGCCCTGCGCGTTCTGGCGGACGCCCAGGCGGTGGACGGCCGGGCTGCCGTGTCCGAGCAGGGCCGGCTTCGGCTGCGTTCCTCGGACACTCCGCGCCCCGGCGTGAGCCACTTCATCGAGAGCGAGCACGGCGCCGCCGTCGGTTACGGACAGCTCGAAGTCCCGGAGGGCCCCGGGGCCAACCCCGCCGCCGAGCTGGTGGTCGACCCGGCCGCCCGCGGCCGCGGCCTGGCCCGGCCGCTGGTGGACGCGGTGCTGGCACAGGCCCACCGGGCCGGCCGTGACGCGGTGGACTTCTGGGTGCACGGTGGTCACCCGGCGGCCCGGCACCTGGCCGGCCGGTACGGGGCCGAGCTGGTGCGCGAGCTGCGGCAGATGCGCCGCAGCGGGCCGCAGACCGAGGCCGTCGCCATCCCCGAGGGCGTCGAGCTCCGGACCTTCCGCCCCGGCGAGGACGACGCCGAGTGGCTGCGGTTGAACGCGCTGGCCTTCGCCCACCACCCGGAGCAGGGCTCCTGGACGGAGCGGGACCTGGCCGAGCGGCTGGCCGAGCCCTGGTTCGATCCGGCCGGCTTCTTCCTCGCCACCCGGGGCGGCAAGGTGGTCGGCTTCCACTGGACCAAGGTGCACCCGGCCACCGCCACCGAGCCTGCGCTCGGCGAGGTCTACGTGGTCGGGGTGGACCCGGCGGAGCAGGGCAGCGGTCTCGGCCGTGCCCTGACCGCTGCCGGTCTGCGTCACCTGACCGGTTCGGACGCCGGCGAGCGCGGACTGGAGACGGTCCTGCTCTACGTCGACGCCGACAATCCGGCCGCGGTGCGGGTATATGAACGACTGGGGTTCACCATCCACGAGGTGGACCTCATGTACCGCGTCCAGTACCGCGAGGACCAGGCGGCCTAGGACCCGGACAGGACCTACGGGACCGGGCAGGACCTAGCGGCTCCGGGCGGTCCGGGGCAAGGGGCCGGACGTCACCGGCCCTTGCCCCGACCGACTCAGCTTTCCTCCTGGCCATGCGGTGTTTACCGTGGATTCAATTGCTGCCGCGAAGATCACAGGATGAAGTCCGTAGTGTCTCGCTCGTGCAGAGTCGACCGCCACGCGTCGGCCGGCCCTGTACGGACCGCGCCCGGCGGGTGGGCGTTGGCCCTGGGCGAGGACGACGGCCCGCAGAGCCATTCGCGTCCGGACGACGTCCTGCTGCTGGAGGAGCTGGAGCCCATGAGCATCCCCCGCCCCGTCTCTGCCTCGCTGTCCCCGCCGGCCAGGATGTCCGGTGCGCTGGGGATACCGCCCGAGCTGCCGGCCGAGGACGAGCAGGAGTTCGACGCACTGCCGCAGGGCCGCTTCCTGGACCGCGAGCGCAGTTGGCTCGCGTTCAACGAGCGCGTCCTGGAGCTGGCAGAGGATCCTGGGATCCCGCTGCTGGAGCGGGCCAAGTTCCTCGCCATCTTCGCGAGCAACCTGGACGAGTTCTTCATGGTCAGGGTGGCCGGGCTGAAGCGCCGGATCGCGACGGGCGTCGCCCAGCGCAGCGCGTCCGGCCTCCAGCCGCGCGAGGTGCTGGACCTGATCTGGACCCGCTCGCGCGAGCTGATGGCGCGGCACGCCGCCGCCTTCCAGCAGGAGGTGCTGCCGGACCTCGCCACCGAGGGCATCGAGGTGGTCCGCTGGCCGGAGCTGGCCGAGAAGGAGCAGGCCCGGCTGCACACCCTGTTCCGGCAGAAAATCTTCCCGGTCCTCACCCCGCTGGCGGTCGACCCGGCGCACCCCTTCCCGTACATATCGGGGCTCTCGCTCAACCTGGCCGTGGTGGTGCGCAATCCGGTCTCGGGGCACAAGCACTTCGCCCGGGTGAAGGTGCCGCAGTCGCTGGCCCGCTTCCTGGAGGCCTCGCCGCAGCGTTACGTCCCGCTGGAGGACGTGATGGGCGCGCACCTGGAGGAGCTGTTCCCGGGCATGGAGGTGCTCGCGCACCACGCCTTCCGGGTGACCCGCAACGAGGACCTGGAGGTGGAGGAGGACGACACCGAGAACATCCTCAAGGCCCTGGAGAAGGAGCTGATGCGGCGGCGCTTCGGCCCGCCGGTGCGGCTGGAGGTCGAGGAGTCGATCGACCCCTACATCCTGGACCTGCTGGTGCGGGAGCTGAACATCACCGAGGCGGAGGTCTTCCCGCTGCCCGGTCCGCTCGACCTGACCGGTCTGTTCGGGATCGCCGAACTGGACCGCCCGGAGCTGAAGTACCCGAAGTTCGTGGCGGGCACCGCCCGCGGGCTGACGGACGTCGAGTCGGCGTCCCAACCGGACATCTTCGCCGCGATGCGCGAGCGGGACGTCCTGCTGCACCACCCGTACGACAGCTTCTCCACCTCGGTGCAGGCCTTCCTGGAGCAGGCCGCCGCCGACCCGGACGTCCTGGCGATCAAGCAGACGCTGTACCGCACCTCCGGCGACTCGCCGATCGTGGACGCGCTGATAGACGCGGCGGAGTCGGGCAAGCAGGTGCTGGTCCTGGTCGAGATCAAGGCGCGCTTCGACGAGCAGGCCAACATCAAGTGGGCCCGCAAGCTGGAGGAGGCCGGCTGCCACGTCGTCTACGGCCTGGTCGGGCTGAAGACGCACTGCAAGCTGTCGCTGGTGGTCCGGCAGGAGGGTGACACCCTGCGCCGCTACTCGCACGTCGGCACCGGCAACTACCACCCGAAGACCGCCCGGCTGTACGAGGACCTGGGGCTGCTGACCTCGGACCCGCAGGTCGGCGCCGACCTCTCGGACCTCTTCAACCGGCTGTCCGGCTACTCGCGCCGGGAGTCCTACCGCCGCCTGCTGACCGCCCCGCGCGGCCTGCGCGACGGGCTGGTCTCCCGGATCCACAACGAGATAGCCCACCACCGGGCCGGTCGGCCGGCGTACGTGAAGATCAAGGTCAACTCGATCGTCGACGAGGCCGTGATCGACGCGCTGTACCGGGCCTCGCAGGCCGGCGTGCCGGTCGACGTCTGGGTGCGCGGGATCTGCGCGATCCGGCCGGGCGTGCCGGGGCTGAGCGAGAACGTCCGGGTCCGCAGCATCCTGGGTCGCTTCCTGGAGCACTCCCGGGTCTTCGTGTTCGGCAACAACGGCGATCCGGAGGTCTGGATCGGCAGCGCCGACATGATGCACCGCAACCTGGACCGCCGGATCGAGGCACTGATGCGGATCACCGACCCGGCCCACCGGGCCGAGCTGTCCGGCCTGATCGACCTCGGGATGTCGGACGAGACCGAGTCCTGGCACCTGGGGCAGGACGGCGCGTGGACCCGCCACTCGCAGGACGCCGAGAGCCGGCCGCTGCGGCACGTCCAGGATCTGCTGATCGACTCGCGCCTGCGCCGCCGGGCCGCCGCCTCGCGCTGACGCGACCACTGATGCGAGCCGCTGGAACCGCAGGGGACCGGTTCCGGCGGTCGGCCACCAGCCCCGGGGGGACGAACCCGGGGGAACGGGGATCTACCACGCCATGACCGATGCGCCGATGACGGCCCAGGCGGCCGCCACCACGACCGCCGGGGACATCCTCTCCAGCCACCTCACCGCCCAGGCCGGCGCGTTCCTGCGTGCCCTGCCGCTGACGGTGGGCGAGGTCGGCGCCAGACCGGGGACGGCCGCGGTCGTCCCGGCGGCCGGCACCGCCGACCTGCTGCGGGCGGTCCGGCGGATCGGCGGGCTGCTGCACACCTTCGGCTCCGTCTTCGAGCAGGCCTGGGCCCAGGAATCGCGCACCGAGCTGCGCTGGCTGCTCAACCTGCTGGCGCTGGAGCCCGGTTACGTCCGCCGCTCGGCCCGGCTGCTGGGCGCGCTGGACTCGCTGAGCGGCAGCGATCCGGACGGGACGGGCATGCTGGCCGGGCACGTCGGGGCGCCCAAGGCGCGGGCGCTGCTGGACCGGCAGCTGACCCTGGCCCGGACCAGGGCGCACTCCTCGGTGCTCCAGGAGCTCCGGTCGGCCCGGCTGCACGCGCTGGCGGACCGGATGACGCTGCTGGTCGGCGACGCCCCGCTGCTGGAGTCGGCGGGCGGCCGGGCGCCCGCGGTGCTGCTGCCGCAGGCGGCCGCCGCGTTCACGGCGCTGTCGGCGAGCGCCCAGCAGCTGCCGCTGCACCGGGCGGCCACGCCGTACGGAGGTGACGGGCTGCGCCGGCTGGGCGCTGTCCCGGCGGCGCGCGGCGCGGTGGACGCGGACACGGCGCTGGCGGCCGACGACGCGCCGTGGGCACGGACGCGCATCCTGGTGAAGCGGGCCCGGTACGCGCTGGAGGTGTGCGGTCGCGGGTCCGCCGAACTGGACGAGTTGGACGGGGTGTTGGGCCGGCACCAGGAGGCGGCGGACGCTGCGGTCACCGCGGCCACCGCCGCGCGGACCCCGCGGATCACCCCGGCGACCGCCTACGTGCTGGGCGTGGTGCATGCTGATCAGCGACTGGAGGTGGAGGCGGCGCGGTACGCCTTCGGCCGCCGGTGGTCCGACCTCCCGCCCGGCCTGGACGGCTGGCCGGACCTCCCCCCTGCCGAGGGCTGGGGGCATTCCCCCGCACCACGGACGGCCTGAATTGCGCGATCGCCTGAGCACCGGGCCGGCAGCGGACGCACCCGCGACCGGGGTGGGGCATGCCCGGGTGATCCTGGCGGCGGGTGCGGTGCTGTGGCTGCCGGGACGGCCGAAGAAGAGCGGCCGGCTGGGGCGGCCGCGGATCGCGGTGATCCACCGGCCCAAGTACGACGACTGGAGCCTGCCGAAGGGCAAGCTCGACCCGGGGGAGGGAGTGGTCGCGGCGGCGCTGCGCGAGGTGCGCGAGGAGACCGGGTTCGCCTGCCTGCTCGGTCCGGAGCTGCCGGCCCAGCACTACCTGGCGCAGGGCCGGCCGAAGGAGGTGCGCTACTGGGCGGCGGTGCCGTCGAGCGGGGCGTTCCGGCCGAACCGCGAGGTGGACCGGCTGGAGTGGCTGCCCGCCGGGAAGGCCCGCGCCCGGTTGACGCACGACCGCGACCGGTTGCTGGTCGACGCCCTGCTGGCGATCCTGGGTGCGAAGCCCGTACGGGCGAGTGATCACCCTCGGTGACGGGACGGTGGAAGTGATCTCGTCGCGCCCTCGCCGTGACGCAACCGTGACTACCTGGCGTAGTTTCCTGTCATCCTTTCGAGGTTCACTCTCCGTTCACTTGTGACCGGCTGTCGTGTCACCTACCCGGCCTAACTTCGGGTTTACCGGAGGGCCGAACGGGCCCCGGACCACAGCAGAACCCGCGCCCGCCGTCCTCGCACGGCCCGCGCGACGGGCAATGCCACAGAAAGGGACACCCCTGTGAAGCTCCAGCGGAACGGCCGCTCCAAGGCCCTCGCCATCGGTGCCATGGCGCTCGTCAGCTCGCTGTCGCTCGCTGCCTGCGGCTCGGACGACAACGGCGCCAAGGCCGCCGGTGGCTCCAGCGGCTCCGCTTCGGCCGCCGCGGTCAACTGTGGCAAGGGCGGGACGCTGCTCGCTGCGGGCTCGACGGCTCAGGCCAACGCGATCGACGTGTGGAAGACCACCTACGGCGCGTCCTGCTCCGGCACCACCGTCAACTACAGCGGTGGCGGTTCCGGCGCCGGTGTGCAGCAGTTCAACCAGGGCAAGGTCGCCTTCGCCGGCACCGACTTCGCGCTCAAGCCCGCCGACGTCGACACCTCCAAGACGGTCTGCACCGGCGGCAAGGCGATCGACCTGCCGCTGGTCGCGGGTCTCGTCTCGCTGGTCTACAACGTCGACAACGTCGACAACCTGGTCCTGGACGGCCCGACCTCCGCCAAGATCTTCGACTCGCAGATCACCAAGTGGAACGACCCCGCGATCGCCGCCCTGAACCCGGGCGTGCAGCTGCCGGACGCCGAGATCCAGACCGTCCACCGCTCGGACGACTCCGGGACCTCGTACAACCTCACCTCCTACTTCGCCAAGACCTCCGGTGGCGCCTGGAGCGCCGCGCCGGACAAGGCGTGGAAGGGCAAGGGCGGCCAGTCCGCCCAGGGCAGCGCCGGCGTCTCCGCGCAGATCAAGCAGGTCAAGAACTCCATCGGCTACGCCGAGCTGTCCTACGCGCAGAGCAACAACCTCAAGAGCGCCAAGATCGCCACCGGTGCGGCCAAGCCCGTCGAGGCGACCGCGGCCAACGCCGCCCTCACCTTCGCCTCCTCCACCGTCGTGGGCACCGACGGCGACCTCGCCCTCTCCCTGGACTACGGGACCAAGGCCGACAACGCCTACCCGATCATCCTGGTGACCTACGAGATCGCCTGCGACAAGGGCAACAAGCCGGAGAACCTCGAGAACCTGAAGTCCTTCCTGACCTACGCCATCAGCGACGCCGCGCAGAAGGCGATCGGCGACAAGGGCTACGTCCCGCTCCCCGCCGCCATCAGCGACAAGGTCAAGGCCGCCGTCTCCTCCCTGGCCTGACCCGACAGGAGCACCGGTGGGACGGCCCCGTAAGCGAGGGGGGCCGGGGTCGTCCCACCGGAACGCACCGACCCAGCACCAACGTCCGGGGCACCGCCGCCATGGTGCCGTCCCCCTTCCGGGGCGGCACCACCAGACCGGAGTAGACAATGACTTCATCCTCCCCTGCCGCCCCGCGAGGCAGGGAACGCCGACCGCGCGACAGCCGCTTCGGCGACAAGATCTTCATGAACCTCGCCCGCGGTTCGGGCATCCTGCTGCTGGTCATCATGGCCGCGATCGCCGGCTTCCTGGCCTGGCGCGCGGGCCTGGCCCTCAGCACCAACGAGGGCAACTTCCTCACCACCTTCGAGTGGACGCCGGACGCCACGAAGCCGGTCTTCGGCATCGCCGTCCTGGCCTTCGGCACCCTCGTCAGCGCCGTCATCGCGATGACGATCGCCGTCCCGGTGGCCATCGGGATCGCGCTGTTCATCTCGCACTACGCGCCGCGGAAGATCGCCCAGCCGTTCGCCTACCTGGTCGACCTGCTCGCCGCCGTCCCCAGCATCGTCTACGGCCTGTGGGGCGCGCTCTTCCTGGTCCCGCACATGGACGGCCTGACCAGCTGGCTCAACCAGTACCTCGGCTGGACGTACCTCTTCGACCAGACCAAGACCGGCACCCCGCGCAACCTGTTCACCGTCGGCATCCTGCTGGCGATCATGGTCCTGCCGATCATCACGGCGGTCTCCCGCGAGGTGTTCCGCCAGGTGCCGCGGATGCAGGAGGAGGCGGCGCTCGCGCTCGGCGCGACCCGCTGGGAGATGATCCGCACCGCGGTGCTGCCGTTCGGCCGCCCCGGCATCATCTCGGCCTCGATGCTCGGCCTCGGGCGCGCGCTCGGCGAGACCATCGCCGTCGCGGTGGTGCTGTCCGCGAGCAACGTGCTCTCGCTGCACATCCTCGACGCGGGCGGCGGCACCTTCGCGCAGAACATCGCGCTGAAGTTCGCCGAGGCCGGCAACAACGGGCGCGACGCCCTGATGGCCTCCGGCCTCGTCCTGTTCGTCATCACCCTGCTGGTGAACGGTGCCGCGCGACTGATCATCGCCCGCCGCAAGGAGTACTCGGGGGCCAACGCATGACCGCGGCAACGACTTCCGTCACGGCCGACGCCCGGCCGCTCAGCCGGTCGCTGACCGCCAACCGGCTGCCCAAGTGGGCCCCGGCCGCCGTCGCGGTCGGCTCGATCGCGGTCGGCTGCGGGACCGGCGCCGCCGCTGGGCTGGAGAGCCACCTGCAGTGGGGCCTGATCTCGGCCCTGCTGTTCCTGCTGGTCAGCTACGGCGTCTCGGCCCAGGTCGAGGGCCGCCGCCAGGCCAAGGACCGGTTCGCCACCTCGGTGGTCTGGGTCGCCTTCATCCTGGCCGTCGTCCCGCTGATCTCCCTGACGGTCTACACGGTCCAGCAGGGCATCGGCGTGGTGAACGGGAACTTCCTGAGCCACTCGATGAAGGGCGTGATCGCCTCCGGCCCCGGCGGCGGCATCTACCACGCGCTGCTCGGCACCATGCAGCAGGTCGCCCTGGCCACCGCGATGGCCGCCCCGGTGGGTCTGCTGACCGCCGTCTACCTGGTCGAGTACGGCCGCGGCACGCTCGCCAAGACCGTCACCTTCTTCGTCGACGTCATGACGGGCATCCCGTCGATCGTCGCCGGTCTGTTCGTCCTCTCGCTCTGGAACATCGCCCTGGGCTTCAGCTACTCGGGCTTCTCGGGCAGCCTCGCACTGGCGATCCTGATGATGCCGGTCGTGGTCCGGTCCACCGAGGAGATGCTCAAGCTCGTCCCGAACGAGCTGCGCGAGGCCTCGTACGCGCTCGGCGTGCCGAAGTGGAAGACCATCCTGCGGATCGTCCTCCCCACCGCGATCGGCGGCATCACCACCGGCGTGATGCTGGCGGTCGCCCGCATCACGGGCGAGACCGCCCCGGTGCTGATGCTGGTCTTCGGCGCCGACGCCATCAACAGCAACCCGTTCGACGGACCGCAGCAGTCCCTGCCGATGTACATCTGGCAGCAGTACTCGGTGGTCAACAACGACTTCGGCTACGCCCGCGCCTGGGGCGCCGCGCTGGTGCTGATCGCCTTCGTGATGGGGCTCAACCTCATCGCCCGGGGCATCGCACGCTGGCGCTCGCCCAAGGGCGGACACTGAGCGACCGACTGACGTACGAAGACAGACGAGAGAAGCAACGATCATGGCCAAGCGCATCGACGTCAGCGGACTGTCCGCCTACTACGGCACCACCAAGGCCATCGAGGACATCTCGATGAGCATCGAACCCCGCTCGGTGACCGCCTTCATCGGCCCCTCCGGCTGCGGCAAGTCCACCTTCCTGCGCACCCTCAACCGGATGCACGAGGTGATCCCCGGCGCCCGGGTCGAGGGCAAGGTCCTCCTGGACGACGAGAACCTCTACGCCTCGAACGTCGACCCGGTCGCCGTCCGCCGCTCGGTCGGCATGGTCTTCCAGCGCCCGAACCCGTTCCCGACCATGTCGATCTACGACAACGTGATCGCCGGCCTCAAGCTCGCGGGCGTGCGCAAGAAGTCCGTCCTGGACGAGGTGGTCGAGCGCTCGCTGAAGGGCGCCAACCTCTGGAACGAGGTTCACACCCGGCTGAACAAGCCGGGGGCCGGCCTCTCCGGCGGCCAGCAGCAGCGGCTGTGCATCGCCCGTGCCATCGCGGTCGAGCCGCAGGTCCTGCTGATGGACGAGCCCTGCTCCGCGCTCGACCCGATCTCCACCCTCGCGATCGAGGACCTGATCGGTGAGCTGAAGTCGCAGTTCACCATCGTCATCGTGACCCACAACATGCAGCAGGCGGCCCGCGTCAGCGACCGCACCGCCTTCTTCAACCTGGCCGGCGTCGGCCAGCCGGGCAAGCTGGTCGAGCTGGACGACACCCAGCGGATCTTCTCCAACCCGTCGGTCCAGGCGACCGAGGACTACATCTCCGGCCGCTTCGGCTAGGCCGTACCCCCGCCACGAGCCGACGGACCGCGGTGTCCGGAGGCGAACGGCGAGCACACAGGCTGCTCCGCGGTGCTGCATGGCGGTGCCGCCGTGGAGCATGAAGAAGGGCCCGCCCCCGAGATGTGGGGGCGGGCCCTGTCACGTGCGGGGCCGGTCAGCCCCAGAACAGGTGGGCGAACCAGTACACCAGCGCTGCGACGATGGCGGCCGCCGGCATCGTGATGAACCAGCCGAGCACGATGTTCTTGGCGACGCCCCAGCGCACCGCGCGGATCCGCTTGGTGGCTCCCGCGCCCATGATCGCCGCGGTGATCACGTGGGTGGTGGAGATCGGCGCCTTGAAGACGAACGAGGTGACGTACATGACCGTCGCGGCGGTGGCCTCGGCGGCGAAGCCCTGCGGCGGATCCAGCTCGATGATCTTGCGGCCGAGCGTCCGCATGATCCGCCAGCCGCCCGCGTAGGTGCCCAGCGAGAGCATCGTGGCGCAGGAGATCTTCACCCACACCGGGATGCCCTCGCCGGAGTGGTGGCCGGAGATGGTGAGCGCCATCACCACGATGCCCATGGTCTTCTGCGCGTCCTGCAGACCGTGCGCCAGCGCCATCGCGGCGGCCGAGGCGGTCTGGGCGACCCGGAAGTTGCGCTTGGCCTTGTGCGGGTTGGCCCGGCGGAAGATCCACAGGATCGCCAGCATCACCAGGAAGCCGCCGACCAGGCCGACCACCGGCGAGACGATCATCGGGATGACGATCTTGTCGAGGACGCCGCCCCAGATCACGTCGATGCCGCCGGCCATGGCCGCGCCCACCATGCCGCCGAACAGCGCGTGCGAGGAGGAGGACGGCAGGCCGAAGTACCAGGTGACCAGGTTCCAGGCGATCGCCCCGACCAGTGCGGCGAACAGGATCACCATGCCCCGGTCGCCGGTGGGGGTCTCGATGATCCCCTGGGAGACGGTGTGCGCCACGCCGCTGCCGAGGAAGGCGCCGGCCAGGTTCATCACCGCGGCCATCGCCAGCGCGGCCCTGGGGGTCAGCGCCCGGGTGGAGACCGAGGTGGCGATCGCGTTCGCGGAGTCGTGGAAGCCGTTGGTGTAGGTGAAGAAGAACGCAACGCCGACGACGGCGATGAGTGCTGCCATGTCCACGAGGGTCAGGACTCCTTGACGGCGATGGTCTCCACCGTGTTGGCGACGTGCTCGAACGCGTCCGCCGCCTCCTCAAGAACGTCCACGACCTGCTTGAGCTTGAGCACCTCGATGGCGTCGTACTGGCCGGAGAACAGGTGGGCGAGCAGCTTGCGGTGGATCTGGTCGGCCTGGTTCTCCAGCCGGTTGACCTCGATCCAGTACTCGGTGAGGTTCGACATGCTGCGCAGGTTCGGCATCGCCTCGGCGGTGAGCTCGGCGGCCCGGGCCAGCACCTCGATCTGCTGCTCGATCCCCTTCGGCAGCGTCTGGATGTCGTAGAGGACGACCAGGTCGACGGCCTCCTCCATGAAGTCCATGATGTCGTCCAGCGACGAGGCGAGGTTGTAGATGTCCTCGCGGTCGAAGGGCGTGATGAAGGACGAGTTCAGCTGGTGGAACACGGCATGGGTGGTGTCGTCCCCGGCGTGCTCGGCGGCGCGCATGCGCTCGACGATCTCCGCGCGGGCCGACACGTCTGATCCCAGCAGTTCCAGCAGGAGCTTCGAACCGACGACGAGGTTCTCCGCGGCGGCAGAGAACATGTCGTAGAAGCTCGTCTCCTTCGGGGTCAGGCTAAAACGCACGGAAATCTCCGATGTGCGGGGTAGGGACTGAACGATGCTAGGTGCAACCAAGCGCAATCGCGCAAACGGGGTGGTGATGGTGGAGGCGGAACCTCCTCTTCCGTTCGGCTGCCGCACCAGCTGACCCGGACCGCACACCCAGGTGCGGACGTGAGCCCCCAGTCTGACGGAACCTCGCCCGGATTGTCCCCGTGGTACGTACGGAAGACGGGGGCGCCGCTCAGACGGGTGAACCGCGCGGCGGCCCGCCCGCAGCCCGTTCGCAGACCATCCGGAACCCGTTCGCAAACCGTCCGGAACCCGTCCGGAACCCTTCGGCACATGCCGCGTCGGCCGTCGGAACACCACGGACGGCCCCGGTGTTGGACACTGGTGGCCGACGCAGCCACCAGGCATCCAGACGAAGGCGGGCCGATGACCACGACGCAAGCGCGCACCGAGCCGGACCACGGGCACGGCACCGACGCGCAGGCCGACGCACCCGCCGCCCCCGCGGCCGCCGCAGGACATCAGGGCGGGCACGGTCCGCACGGCTACAGCGCGCAGAAGGACGCCCACCTCAAGCGGCTGCGCCGGATCGAGGGCCAGATCCGGGGCCTCCAGCGCATGGTCGACGAGGACGTCTACTGCATCGACGTGCTCACCCAGGTCTCGGCCGGCACCAAAGCGCTGCAGTCCTTCGCGCTGTCCCTGCTGGAGGAGCACCTGCGGCACTGCGTCGCGGCCGCCGCCGAGGAGGGCGGTGCCGAACTCGACGCCAAGGTCGCGGAGGCCACGGCCGCGATCGGCCGGCTGCTGCGCAGCTGAGGCCGGGCCGGGCGAGCGGGTCCGGGCCGCGCACGCCCCCGGTCGCCGACACCCCCGAGCCGCGAACGCCCTACCCGTCGGCCTGCCGCCAGGCCTCGCCGTCGGTCCGCCCCGGCTCGGTCCGGTCGAGCAGCACCTCGTCGATCCGCTCGGTCGGCAGCCGGTCGCCGGTGCTGGCCGTCGCGGCGATCATCAGCTCGCCGGCCAGATCGATCTCGTCGAGGGCCGCGTCGTCGTGGCCGCCGCTGCGGCCGCCCGTGGACGACACCACCTGCACCACCCCTTCAGTGCCTCGCCAGCCCGGGCGGCAGCCACCCGACGTCCAGCCTAGGCACTTCGGAGCCCGTCCACATGGCACGGACGGGCCATCTCGACGCCGCCGAAACGGGTGACCGCCGCTCCCCGGGCGGCCACCCGCTCCGGCGGCGCCCCGGTTCGCCCCGGCGCCGGAGCCCTGCCCCGGCGGCCTACTTCGGACTTTCCGAGGGCTTCATCGCGTAGATGTCCGAGGCCGGCGGCTCGGCCGCCTCCACCGGCTTGCCGAAGTCCGTCACCGAGGTGGTCGACGTCACCTTCACCTGGTCCTTGGCCTCCTTCGAACCGGCCACCCCGGCGAAGGTGAACACCTCGACCACCTTGTGCAGCCGGCCCTGGTCGTCCAGCCAGGCGTCGTACGGGACCTCCTTCACGGTGAAGGTCTGGGCCCCCATCCGCAGGCCGTCCCCGCCGCGGCCGCCGGTCGCGTCGGCCGCCTTGGCCAGGTCCAGGGTGCCGCGGTAGTGGTGCAGCGCCACCCCGTCGACGGTCTCGGTGCCGACTGCGTCCGCCTTCTGCGCCCCGCGCAGGGCGCCCGCCGCCGAGGCCGGGTCGGTGGCGCCGCTGCTGACCAGGTTGCCGTCCGGCAGCTGGCGCACGTCCAGCTTGACCCACTTGCCCTCGGGCACCTTGGCGCCGCTGTTCTGCAGGTAGACGGTGCCCGGCAGGACCACCTCGACGATCTTCCCGGTGGTCGCCGCGCCCGGCGGCACCTGGACCTCCAGTCGGCCGATCCGCTTCACGTAGTCGTAGCCGCCCGTCCCGGTGAAGACGGCCTTCTTCTCGGACGACTCGGTGACCAACTCGGTGGCGGTGTGCGCGGAGCCGGTGCGGCCGGTGATGTCGGCGGTGTTGCGCACCGCCGTCAGCGGGTCCGCGGCGAGCTGGTCGGGGGCACCCGACTGCTGGTCGGAGGAGCCGCCACCGGAGCCGGCCGCGCAGCCGGCGGACAGGCCGGCCAGGGCGGCGGCGAGCAGGGCGGCCCTGGCCGCCGAACGCAGATGCGGCCGCGGACGGCGCCCCGGCCGTCCGCCACGCTGCTGGTCGGTCATCTTCATCCTCGCGACAACCCCCTCGGGCCCGACTGCCCTGCCGACACCACCAGGTGAACAGAGCTCTTTCCGGGCAAACGAGTTGAGCCGCGAAGGGTTACGCGGAAGAGGTCTTGTGGACGGCATCGCGCGCCCGGCGCCCGGCGCGTTACGGTGAACCACGTGCACAGTGAGCTGCCGGCCTCCCCCGGCACCGCCCGGATGCCCGAACACCGCGTCGCGGTCAGCGAGCGCGGTTCCTTCGCCTTCGCGACCTGCAGCTGCGGCTGGTTCTCACCGGCCCGCCGCTCGCGCGACCTGGTCCGGCGCGAGGGGGACGACCACCTCGCGCTCGCGGAGAGCGGCGGCGGACCGGGGTAGCCGGGCCGGGCGGCTCACGCGGCCAGATCGGACTCCGGCGGCTGCTCCTCGGAGCGCACCGCCCCGCGCTCGCGCCCGCGCCGCCGGCCGCGCGGGCCGCCGCCGGCGCGCTCCGGCGCCCGGATCAGCGGGGCGAGGGCGGTCCGGCCCAGCGCGTGGCAGAGCGGGACGAGCACCGCCATCGCGATCGGCGCCAGCAGCAGCACCACCGCGGCGGCGAGCGCGAAGCCGCCGATCACGTCGGTCGGGTAGTGCACGCCCATGAACATCCGGCAGAAGCCCTGCAACAGGGCCAGGCCCCCGGCGATCCAGCCGAGCCGCCGGTTCACCAGGAACAGCGCCACCGCCACGCCCATCGTCATGGTCGAGTGGTCGCTGACGAAGGAGTGGGTGCCGGCCTTGCCGTCCACCAGCACCAGCAGCCCGCTGTGGTCGACGAACGGGCGCGGACGGTTCACGATCGCGGCGATCGGCAGGTTGGCCAGCTCGGCGATGGCGACGGAGAGCGGCACCCAGAGCAGCCCGGCGACGGCCACCGGCGCGTCCGGGCGGCGTCTCGCCTGCAGCCAGGCCACCAGGCCCAGCATCGCCAGGCCGATCAGGATGCCGTACTCACCGATCCACGAGACCAGGTGGTCCAGCCACTGCGGGGAGCGCTTGGCCAGTCCGTTGACGGCGTAGAGCAGGCCGAGGTCGGGGTTGGTCGTGTCGGCAAGCGGCGTCGACACGCCGCACCTCCTTCTGGTCCGCTGCAGCTGTTCGATCCGGTCGGGGCCCTTCCCGGCGCGGGAAGCTGACGGTGGGCCATCGGGACCAACGTCATCGCCGGGGCACAGCGTTCCACGGAAACGCGCGGTTATGGAAACTTGACTCAGCGTCCACAGGGCACTCACACCTCGGGGCCACGGGCGGCTCAGTTCTTCGCCGCCGGCCGCCCCGCCCCGGCGGGGTCCGGGCCGGTCGGGGCGGGCGGCGCGGCGGCCACGGGCGGTCCTGCGGCGGGCCGGGTGGCGGCGCTGCTGGGGCTCACCAGGGCTGCCGGGGCCACCGGGGCCGAAGGGGTGGTCGCCGCGGTCGGGCCGGTCGGCGCCGTCGAGCCCGGGCGGCTCGGGGCGCTCACGGAGCCGTCCGCGTTGCGGGCCGGCAGCGCCTGGGCGCCGTCCGAGGTGACCCGGGTCGCGCCGATGTACTCCCTGGTGTCGATCTTGTCGTAGCGGATCACCGCGCCGGTGTGCGGCGCGTTGATCATGTAACCGCCGCCGACGTAGATCCCGACGTGGTGGATGCTCCGAGGATCGTTCAGGTCCGTCGCCCAGAACACCAGGTCGCCCGGCCGCAGCTGGTCGCGCGACGGGTGCGGCCCGGCGTACCACTGGTCGTTCGCCACCCGGGGCAGCGTGATGCCCACGCTGGCGTACGCCGCCTGGGTCAGGCCCGAGCAGTCGAACCGCCCGTTCTGCGAGGGCAGCCCCTCCCCGCCCCACAGGTACGGCGTCCCGAGCTTGCTCTGCGCGAAGTAGATCGCCCCGGCCGACTGCCCGGACACCTCCACCGGCGCCGTGGGCACCGAGAAGCTGCGGGCCATCGCCTGAATGTTCCTCACATAGCCCTGGGTCTCCTTGTACGGCGGCACCCCGTTGTACTTGGTCACCGCGTACGGGCCGGCGTTGTAGGCGGCCAGCAGGTTGGCCTGCCGGTCGCCCGGGACCTTGGCGACGTCCTTCGCGAGCGCGCAGTCGAAGGTGGCCGCCGAGGCGATCGCGTCCAGCGGGTCCCAGACGTCCTTCTTGCCGTCCCCATTGGCGTCCGTGCCGTACGCCGCCCAGGTATCGGGCATGAACTGCGCCATTCCCTGTGCCCCGACGCCCGATTGGGCCTTCGGATCGAAACCGCTTTCCTGGTAGAGCTGTGCCGCGAGCATCGGCGGCGAGATCTCCGGGCAGAGCGCGCCCCACTGCTGGATCGGCGCCTGGAACGCCGCCGGGACCGTCCCCGGCGAGAGTGCGGCGCGATTCGCCGACTGCTGCGGCGTCCCACTCGCCGCGAACGTCCCCACCGTCACCAAACCGAGCAACCCGAACGTCACAACTCCCGCAGCGGCGGCGGCCGTACCGGCCTTCCGGAGTACCATCAGCACCATCCCGACGAATCGTCAGTCGAAGTGTTCCGGAAGGCGTTGCTCACCGCAATCATCAGAGATACAAAGAGTGAGCGCTATCCTTCGTACGGTGGACATCCTCGCGTACGTGCCCGGTGCCTCACGACCAATCCGCGAGAAGTAGCCAAGTCGACATCAGATCTGGCCAAGAATAGGTACCGACCCTTCGCGCGGGCGGGGTCAGGGCCCTTGAATTTGCCTGATCGGGCGGTGAGATGGAAATGAACCTGAGCAGCGTGCACACGAACGCGATCGGCCACCTGGCCGAGGACCCTCCAAAGAAGCCGAATATCGACACCATCATCGGCGGGATCGCCCCGGACTGGGGCCCGTTCGCGACCCTCGGGTCGGAGGCCAGGGTGATGGTCGAGGTCATCATGGCCGTCGCCATCCTCATCTGCCTCGGCATCGCCGTCTGGGGGGCGGCCAAACAGCGGATCGGTGCGACCGCGATGCGCGACAGCTTCGGCGCCGAACAGGGCAAGGGGCTGATCGTCGCCGGTCTGACCGGCGTGTTCATCATTGGATCACTCGGCACGCTGTTCACCATTGTCTACGGCATGGCGATCTGACGATCGGACAGCAGTAGTCAGGCCCGCCCGCCCGCCCCGGGGCCAGGTCCCCGTCCGGACCGCCCCGAGCCCACCCGCCAGCAGTCCACCCCCCGTTCCCACCCTCCGTCCGCGCCCGCCCCCGGCGGAGGGCCCCCGGAGCCCCCCGGCTCCCCGCACCAGGAGGGCCGCCGTGCCGTTGTCCGACGACCAGCCGCACACCCGTACGCGGCTGCCGGTCGGCGAACAGCCCTCCTCCCAGCCGACCCCGCGTCAGGCCCGACCGCTCCGCACCCTGCTGACCGTCCTCGTCGTCGTCACCCTGCTCGTCGTGGCCATCGCCATCGCCAACCGCGACAAACCCGACCCCGGCAGCACCGGCCGCTCCGCCGACCACGCCGCCCCCACCGCGCCCGCCGGCGCCGGCCCCGCCCCCAGCGGCGACCAGCCCGTCGGCACCACCACCAACGGCATCGGATCCGGCTACCCGCACACCGACCAGGGCGCCCAGTCCGCCGCCGCCAACTACGCGGTGGCGATCGGCTCCGCCGACATGTTCCACGCCGACAGCCGCCACGCCATCGTCGCCACCATCGCCGACCCGGGCGCGGTCTCCGGCCTGCAGAGCCGCCTGGACCAGGGGTTCGGCGGTGACACCGCCGCCCGTTACGGCCTCGACGCCCAGGGCCGCGCGCCCAAGGGCCTCACGTTCGTCAGCCGCACCGTCCCGGTCGGGGCCAAGTCGACCGGCTACAGCGACGGCGACGCCAAGGTCGAGGTCTGGTGCACCGGCCTCACCGGCCTCGCAGGCGAACACTCGGTCCAGCCCGTGACGACGAACTGGTTCACCCTCACGCTCTCGCTCCACTGGACGGGCAGCGACTGGAAGCTCACCGACTTCACCAGCAAGCAGGGTCCCGCGCCGATGCCGGGGGACCAGCAGGCCGCCACCGCCGACGAGATCACCGGCGCCGTCCAGCAGTTCGGGGGGTTCCGCTATGCCCGTTGACCAGACCTCACACCGTTCCACCGGACGCCGAGCGGGCACGCTGGCGGGGGCGTTCGCCGCCTTGCAGGTCGCGGCGCTGCTGGCGGCCCAGCGGGTGTTCGCCGAGCCGTCACCGACGGCCACGCCGTCCGCCACCCCCACGTGCCAGAAGGTCGATCTGCCGATCCCGGGCAGCGACGCGGGCTGCGCCCCGAATGGCGCGGTCGTCATCCCGGGCAGTGGGACCGTCGGGAGTGTGACCGATCCGTTGGGGTCGTTGGCCAAGGGGTGTGCCCAGGCGGCGGCTTGGGTGGTGCGGAAGCTGTCGAGCGCGATCGACGGGACGACGCAGGTGGACTTCACCAATGCGTCGTTCCTGCAGCAGTACGCGGTGGTGTTCGCCGTGTCGACGGTGATCACGCTGGTGCTGTGGCTGCTGGCGGTGACGAAGCGGGCGGTGCGGGGGGCGCCGTTGGCGACGGCGTTCACGGAGGCGATCGGCTTCCTGTGGCTGACCGTCGTGGCGTCCGCGTTCACGCCGCTGATCCTCTACACCGTGGTGAGCGTGACGGACGGGCTGACCAAGGCGATCGCGGTGGGGACGAAGTCGGACACCGGGTCGTACCTGGGCGCGTTCGCCGACACCCTGGAGAAGGGTGACATGGGCGGCGGCCCGCTGATCCTGATCATCGTGTCGCTGGTGGCGGTGCTGGCGGCGGCGGTGCTCTGGATCGAGCTGTTGATCCGGGCGGCGATGCTGTACGTGGGCGCGCTGCTGGGTACGGCGGTGTACGCGGGGTTGGTGGACAAGCAGCTGTGGAAGCACGTGCGCCGGTGGGCGGGGGTGATGGTGGCGGTGGACCTGGCGAAGCCGATCATCGTGGTCATCCTGGGCCTGGCGGGTGCGGTGGCGACGGGTGCCGGGGCCAGCGACGACTTCGCGCGGGTGCTGTCGGGGCTGGCGATCCTGTTCCTGTCGATCTTCGCGAGTGCCGCGGTGTACCGCTTCGTGCCGGGCTTCGGCGACGAGATCATGAACATGCGCCATGCCCGGGCGAGCGCGGTGTCGGCCGGATCGGCGATGATCAACGGCACCGCGAACCTGATGAAGCAGGGCATCACCACCCACGGTGACCGCGGGCCGGTCGGTGCGGGTGGCGGCGGCGGGGGTGCGGGCGGCGGTTCCGTCGCGCCGGGCATCGCCGCGCACGCCGGGCGGACGCCGGCGCCACCACCGCAGGCCGGGCCGCCGCAGACCTCGGTTCCGATCCGCGACAGCAACTCAGCGAAGGGAGGGTGACGGGTAAGTGAGCAGTGAACCGCTCGGCCAGTACGGAGCCCAGTACGCCCAGCCGTACGTGCACCAGCGCCGCACCTACCTGATCGGCAAGGCCCGCCCGAACGCGCCGATCGGCCGCAACCGGGAGTCCGGCGAGATCGTCCTGATCATCTTCGGGGCGTTCCTCGGCATGCTCTGGGGCCTGCTGATGCCGATCCTGCCGCTGCGGATCGGCGGCCTGATCGGCCTGCCGATGGTGGCCATCGCGGCGGTGTACGTGCCGTACCGCAGGCGGACGTTCTACAAGTGGGCGGAGATCAACCGCACCTACCGCCGGACGGTGCGGAGCGGCCGGTCGGTGTGGCGCTCGGATGTGATGGACGCCGGGACCCGGATGGACGGCCGCGAGGTGGAGGTCGGCCCGCCTCCCGGGGTGGGGCGGCTGCGCTGGCTGACCGCGCCGTTCGGGCCGGACGAGGTCGGGGTGCTGATGCACCTGGAGCGGCGGACGGTGACGGCCGCGATCGAGATCGAGGGCCCGGGTGTCGGCCTGCGCGACTCGGAGGACCAGGAGGCGCTGGTCGACCGGTTCGGCACGCTGCTGAAGCACGTCGCGAACGGGGACGGCTTCGTGACCCGGTTGCAGATCCTGGCCCGGACGCTGCCGGCCGACCCGGACGCGCACGCCAAGGACGTCGAGCGGCGCGGGGACCACGACGCGCCGCGCTGGCTGCAGGACTCGTACGACCAGTTGCAGTCGATGGTGTCGACCTCCTCGGAGCAGCACCGGGCGTACCTGGTCGCGTGCATGCACTACACCCGCGACCTGGCGGCCGAGGCGCACGCGATGGGCCGTACGGCGACCGGTCGGCGGGCCCGGGACGACGAGGGGCTGGCGGCCGTGATGGCGCGCGAGCTCACCGACATCTGCGCCCGGCTGGCGGAGGCGGACATCCGGGTGCGCCAGCCGCTGGGGCAGGCCCGGCTCTCCTCGCTGCTGCACTCGATGTACGACCCGGACCACCCGATCGACCACATCCAGGCGATGTCCCGGCGCAACGCCTGGCCGGCCGAACTGGACGCGACCAACCCGCAGTACCTGGAGGCGAAGACCCGCGAGTCGGCGACCCGGGAGCCGTGGTGCCACGCCACCGCGTGGATCAAGGAGTGGCCGCTGACCCCGGTGGGGGTCAACTTCCTGGCGCCGCTGCTGGTGCACACCCCGGACGTGATCCGGACGGTCGCGGTGACGATGGACCTGGAGCCCACCGACGTCGCGATCGAGCGGATGCTGACCGAGAAGACCAACGACGAGGCGGAGGCCAGCCGCGCGGCCAAGATGAACCGGACGGTCGACCCGCGCGACCTGGCCCACACCGGCCGGGTGGACCAGCGCGGCGACGACCTGGCCTCCGGCGCGGCCGGCGTGAACCTGGTCGGCTACATCACGGTGTCCTCGCGCAACCCCGACGCGCTGGCCCGGGACAAGCGCACCATCCGGGCCTCGGCCGGCAAGAGCTACCTCAAGCTGGAGTGGTGCGACCGCGAGCACCACCGGGCCTTCGTCAACACCCTGCCGTTCGCGACCGGCATCCGCCGCTGACACCCGGTTCGCACCGCTCCACCACCGCCCGTCGACCAGACCAGGAGGCCGTACATGGCGCTCGGCAACCTCTCCGAGGCGTTCACCAGCCTGATGTTCGGCAAGGTGGAGACCACCCGGCTGCCGGTGCGCACCTCCACCGGCCAGGCGCAGGCGGTCTACCTGCCCACCGCCGCGCCGGGGCTGGGCGACTCGGGCGTGATCATCGGCCGTGAGGTGTACAGCGGCAAGGGGTACGTCTACGACCCCTTCCAGCTGTACGGGCAGCAGCTGCCGGCCCCGCACTGGCTGGTGCTCGGCGAGTCCGGCAACGGCAAGTCGGCGCTGGAGAAGACGTACGTGCTGCGGCAGTTGAGGTTCCGCGACCGGCAGGTCGTGGTGCTCGACGCGCAGGGCGAGGACGGCGTCGGCGAGTGGAACCTGATCGCCAACGCGCTGGGCATAAAGTCGATCCGGCTCGACCCGATGGCCGCCCGGGACGGCGGGGTGAAGCTCAACCCGCTGGACCCGGCGATCACCCAGACCGGCCAGCTGTCGCTGCTGCGCACCATCGTCGAGGTGGCGATGGGGCGGGGTCTGGAGGAGCGGGCCGGGTTCGCGCTGAAGGCCGCGCACGCCCATGTGGTGGCGACGGTGACGGACCGCCAGCCGGTGCTCGACGACATCATCGACACCCTGCGCAGCCCCGAGCTGTCCTCGGTGGAGTCGCTGGGCGTGGCGGTGGACGAGGTGCAGTCCTGGGGCCTGGACGTGGCGCTGGTGCTGGACCGGCTGGTCGACGGCGACCTGCGCGGCATGTTCGACGGGTCGACCACCGACGGCATCGACCTGGACGCGCCGCTGATCGTCTTCGACCTCTCGCACATCGACCGAAACTCGATCGCGATGCCGATCCTGATGGCGATCGTCGGCGTGTGGCTGGAGCACACCTGGATCCGGCCGGACCGGAAGAAGCGCATCTTCCTGGTCGAGGAGGCCTGGCACATCATCAACAGCCCCTTCGTGGCGCAGCTGTTCCAGCGGCTGCTGAAGTTCGGCCGCCGGCTCGGGCTCTCCTTCGTCGCGGTGGTGCACCACCTGTCGGACGTGGTGGACGGCGCGGCGGCCAAGGAGGCGTCGGCGATCCTGAAGATGGCCTCCACCCGGACGATCTACATGCAGAAGGCGGAGGAGGCGCGGGCCACGGGCCGGGTGCTGGGCCTGCCGCGCTGGGCGGTGGAGATCATCCCCACCCTGTCGCCGGGCATCGCGGTCTGGGACGTCAACGGCAACGTCCAGGTGGTCAAGCACATCATCACCGAGGCCGAGCGGCCGCTGGTGTACACCGACCGCGCGATGACCGAGGACGCGGTGGCCGAACGGGACCGGGCCGAGCGGCAGTTGGCGGCCGAGCCGGGAGTCTGAGCGGCCGGCGGGGGTCCGGGCGGCTCTGCCGGGCGGCGCCGGGAGGCTCGGACAGGCGGCGCCGGGAGGCTCGGACGGGGGCAGCGGCCCTGGTCGGACGGCGACGGTTCGTCAGGAGGTAATCCTCTCGTTACGTTCGACATCCTGACAGCTACGCGCGTTGACTCTAGGCTTCACAGGCGCAACACATCGCTCAGACGCCCGGTCCAGTCCACAGCGGGCGCTCCTCCAAGGTGCAGGGGACCCTCATGCTCACCGTCAGATCCCGACGCGCGGCGCTCGCCGTCGTCGCCGCCGCAGGTCTGTTCGGCACGGTGGCCGTGCCGACGGCCGCGCAGGCCGCCGACGCCAACGCCAAGCGTCACAAGACCGTCAACCTCCAACTGCTGGCGATCAACGACTTCCACGGCAACCTGGAGCCCCCGGCCGGCTCGTCCGGCACCATCCGGGAGATCGACCCGGCCACCGGCAAGGAGGTCTCGACCCCGGCCGGTGGCATCGAGTACCTGGCCACCGAGCTGCGCAAGGCGCGGATCCCGGCCGACGACTCGATCACCGTCGCGGCCGGCGACATCATCGGCGCCAGCCCGCTCACCTCGGCGCTCTTCCACGACGAGCCGACCATCGAGGCGATGGACAAGCTCGGCCTGGACGTCACCTCGGTCGGCAACCACGAGTTCGACGAGGGCGCGCAGGAACTGCGGCGCATGCAGGACGGCGGCTGCCACCCGGTCGACGGCTGCTACGAGCCCGGCCGCACGTTCAAGGGCGCCAACTTCAACTACCTGTCGGCCAACGTCACCGACGAGAAGACCGGCAAGCCGCTGCTGGCCCCCTACTGGGTGACCAAGTCCCAGGGCGTGAAGGTCGGCTTCATCGGCGTCACCCTGGAGGGCACGCCGAACATCGTGACCGCCGAGGGCGTCAAGGGCCTGAAGTTCGCCAACGAGGTCACCACGATCAACAAGTACGCCGCCGAGCTCAAGGCCAAGGGCGTCAACTCGATCGTCGCGCTGATCCACGAGGGCGGCTACCCGGCCAGCAGCGTCTACAACTACGACTGCGGCCCGGCCGGCCAGGGCATCTCCGGTCCGATCGTCGACATCTCCAAGAAGCTCGACCCGTCGATCGGCGCCATCGTCACCGGCCACACCCACAACGCGTACGCCTGCACCATCCCCGACCCCAACGGCGTCCCGCGCTCGGTCACCAGCGCCGCCTCCTTCGGCCGGCTGTACACCGAGATCGACATGAAGCTGGACAAGACCACCGGCGAGATCGTGCGCCCGACGGTCAAGGCCGAGAACCACGTGGTGCGCCGCACCGTCGAGAAGGCGCCCGACATGACGGCGCTGGTCGACCACTACTCCAAGCTGGCCGCCCCGATCGCCAACCGGCCGATCGGCTACATCGCCTCGGACATCAACGGCCGCGGCAACAGCGACCTGGAGAAGCCGCTCGGCGACCTGATCGCCGACGCGCAGGTGGAGGGGCTCGCCCCGGCCGCCAAGGGCGGGGCGCAGATCGCCTTCATGAACCCCGGCGGCATCCGCGCCGACCTGGTCTACAAGGCCTCCGGCGCCGAGGGCGACGGCGTGGTGACCTACGGCGAGGCGTTCACCGTCCAGCCGTTCACCAACATGATGCAGGTCAAGACACTGACCGGCGCCCAGCTGGTGCAGCTGCTCCAGCAGCAGGTCAGCGGCTCCAACGAGGCCGCGCCGAAGATCCTCCAGGCGTCCTCGGGCCTGCGCTACACCCTGGACATGCGCAAGACCGGCGCGGACCGGGTGGTCGTCGACTCGATCCGGCTGAACGGCGCTCCGATCGACCCGGCCGCCAAGTACCGGGTCGCGGCCAACGAGTTCCTGGCCGGCGGCGGCGACGGCTTCCCGGCCTTCGCGGCCGGCACCGACAAGCTCGTCGGCGCCTCCGACCTGGACGTCTTCGCGGCCTACCTGGGCGCCCACAGCTCGGCGGCCTCGCCGCTGAAGGCCCCGGCGCAGGACCGGATCAAGGTCATCGGCCCGGGCGTCGACATCGACTGACCGTGAGCCGGTACGGGACGGGCGGGGCGCTGTCGGGGCGCCCCGCCCGTCCTGCGTTGTCCGCCGGTCCCGCCCTATTCGGGGGTGGGGCCGCCGGGCAGCCGGACGGTTGCCAGCGCGCCCGGGCCGCCGTCCCCGGCCGGGCCCAGCGACACCTCGCCGCCCGCCTCCCGGACGCTCTGCGCGACGATCGACAGGCCCAGGCCGGAGCCGGGCAGCTGCCGCGAGGACGGCGAACGCCAGAACCGGTCGAACACGTACTGCAGTTCCTCCGGCGGAATGCCGGGGCCGTGGTCGCGGACGGTCAACACGCCCTGCTGGAGCCGGACTTCGATGGTGCCGCCGGGTGGGCTGTACTTGACCGCGTTGTCCAGCAGGTTGATCACCGCGCGTTCGAGCCCGGGGGCGTCGCCGTGCACGAACCAGGGGTCGGTCGCGGTCTCGAAGACCAGCCCCGGGCCGCGCAGCTTCGCCCGCTCGACCGCCCGTCCGGCGATCTCGTGCAGGGCCACCACGGTGGGGTTGTGGACCGGCTTGGGGGAGTCCGGGCGGGACAGCTGGAGCAGGTCCCCGATCAGGACGGTGAGCTCCTGCATCTGCGCCTTCATGTTGCCCAGCAGCTTGGTCTTGGTCGCGGCGGGCAGCGGGCGGCCCGTGTCGTTGCTGCGGATCAGCAGGTCGACGTTGGTGCGCAGCGAGGTGAGCGGGGTGCGCAGCTCGTGCCCGGCGTCGGCGATCAGCCGGGTCTGCCGCTCGCGGGAGTTGGCGAGGGCGGTGCTCATCGAGTTGAAGGAGGTGGAGAGCCGGGCGATCTCGTCGTCCCCCTGGACGGGGATGGTGGTGCCGACCTCCTCGGTGCGGGCGATGTGCTCGACGGCGTCGGTGAGTTGGTCGACGGGCTTGAGCGCGGACCGGGCGACCACGCGGCCGGCGATGGCGGCGAGGATGATCCCGCCGAGGGCCACGCCGCCGAGGAGGAGGGCGAGCCGCTGGAGGGAGTCCTCGATGGGCTGGGAGGGGGTCGCGACCATGACGACGACGGGCACCTGGAAGCTGTGGTTGAGGGTCAGCCGGACGATCGCGGGGTCACCGTTGGTGTACCTGCCGTCCCGGATGATCGACTGGCCCGGCTTGAGCCGGAATCCGGCGGCGTCCTCCGACGTGGTCGCGATGGCCTTGGTCGCCCCGGGGGGCAGGCAGACGCCCCCGGCCCGGAGGAACTGGGTGTCCCGGGGGACGGCCCCGCTGATGTCCGGGATGCCGACGCCGCGCTGGTTCTCCAGCGCGGCTTCCGGGGTGGCGTAGCAGGTCAGGGGGTACTTCCCGATCGGTGCTGCGGGAGCACCCGCCAGGTCCGCCCGGACCTGGTCGTACAGCTGCTTCTCCACGATGAACCAGCAGGCCAGCGCCGACAGGGCGATGGCCACCGCGACCGCGGCCGCGCTCAGGAAGGTGAGGCGGCTGCGGAGGGAGCGGGAGCGGAGCCAGTGGGTGAGGCGCCGGCGGCGGGGGACGCCGGGTGGAGCCAGTGGCGGGGGCGGGTAGGGCGTGGGGGAGGTCACGTGGTGGCGCCGGCGGCCGGGCGCAGGGCGTAGCCGACGCCGCGTACGGTCTGGATGAGGCGGGGCATGCCGCCCTGCTCGGTCTTGCGGCGCAGGTACATCACGTAGACGTCCAGGGAGTTGGAGGAGGGTTCGAAGTCGAAGCCCCAGACGGCCTTGAGGATCTGTTCGCGGGTGAGGACCTGGCGGGGGTGGGAGAGGAACATCTCCAGCAGCATGAACTCGGTGCGGGTGAGTTCGACGGGCTTGCCTGCGCGGGTGACCTCGCGGGTGGCGGTGTTCATCCGCAGGTCGCCGAAGGCCAGCACCTCGCTCTCGTCCTCGGCGGCGGCGCGGGCGGCGGCCTCGGTGGCGAGGGCGTTGCGGCGCAGCAGGGCGCGGACGCGGGCGAGCAGTTCGTCGAGCTCGAAGGGCTTGGCGAGGTAGTCGTCGGCGCCGACGTCCAGGCCGGTGACGCGGTCGCCGACGGCGTCGCGGGCGGTGAGCATCAGGACGGGGACGGTGTCGCCGCGGGAGCGCATCCGGCGGACGGCGGTGAGGCCGTCCATCCGGGGCATCATGATGTCCAGCAGGACGAGGTCGGGCCGGTCGCGTTCGACGGATTCCAGGGCCTCGTAGCCGTCGGTGGCGGTGGCGACCTCGTAGCCCTCGAAGGCGAGGCTGCTCTCCAGGGCGTCCCGGAGGGCGGGTTCGTCGTCGACCACGAGGAGCCGGGCGGAGGGGTGGCCGGCCTCGGCGGGGGTGCGGTCGTCGGCGGACGGGGTCATGGGCTGCTGCCCTTTCTCGTCGGGTGGAGGGCCTGCTGGGAGTACCGGGGGTAATTGTCCGTCTTACAGGTTCTGGCCGGCCTCCAGTTTCGGCAGAACCTGCTTGATGTCGTTGATCGGGATGGCGAAGCCGAGGCCGACGCTGCCGGCGCTGCTGCCGCCGCCGCCGGCGGTGGAGCTGGCGCCGCTGGGGGCGTACATCGCCGAGTTGATGCCGATGACCTGGCCGTTGGCGTTGATGAGCGGGCCGCCGGAGTTGCCGGGGTTGAGGGCGGCGTCGGTCTGGAAGGCCTTGTAGGTGGTGGTGCTGCCGCTGTTCTGCTGCGGGAGGTTGCCGCGCGTTCCGGGCAGGTTGGGCAGGCCGGGCAGGCTGGGGAAGCCGAAGCCGCCGTTGCTGCTGGTGGTGCCCTCGTCGAGCTGGACGGTGACGTCGCGGTTCTCGGCGCTGATGATGCCGGAGGTGACGGTGCCGGTGAGGCCGTCGGGGTTGCCGATGGCGACGACGGGGTCGCCGACGGCCACGCCGGAGGAGTCGCCGAGGGTGGCGGGGGTGAGGTTCTTGCCGCCGCCGGCGGTGATCACGGCGACGTCGAGGGACTTGTCGGTGCCGGTGACGGTGGCCGCGGAGGTGGAGCCGTCCTTGAAGGTGACGGTGATCTGGCCGCCGTCGGCGGCGGTGTCGATCACGTGGTAGTTGGTGAGGATCCGTCCGCTGGTGTCGAGGATGACGCCGGTGCCGGTGGCGGTGCCGTTGCCGTTCTTGACGGTGATCTGGACGACGCTCGGCGAGACGGCGGCGGCGATGGCCGGCACGTCGGCGCCGCCGTCGGAGCGGGCGGAGACGGGGCTGGCGACGGTGCTGGTGCGGGTGGCGGAGCCGTGCTGCTCGGCGGCGACGAACCCGCCGGTGACGCCGCCGATGACGGCGGCGACCGCGGCGACGGCGGTGACCAGGGCGAGCCGCCCGCGCAGCAGGCCGCGCCGGGTGCGGTTGCCGTGGCCGCCGTGGCCGCCGGGCCGGCCGGCGGTGGGCGGCTCGGGGGGCATGGGCGGGGGCGGGGAGTCGAAGCCGCCGGCCGAGTGGTCCTCGCGGTACCCGTAGGCGGTTGTGGCGGCGCTGCTGCCGAGGACGGTGCCCTCGACCACGCGGGGCTCGTACGGGCCGTACTGCTCGTCGTGGTGCTGCTGCTGTTCGCTCATGCAGACCAAAGTCCGCCTGGTGGATGAGGATGGCATGAGAACCGGCTCAGAAGGGTCCGAGAAGCCCGTTGGGTTCTCATAAAGCCTGGTCAGGCGGTGTGCGGCGGCGGGTGGAGCGGAGTGCGCTACTCCGCTTCCCCGGTCGGGACCGCCGCGGCGCCGCCGCAGCCGCAGGAGCGGCGGATCACCAGGCGGGACGGGAACTTGCGGACCCGCTCGGTGTCCGATCCGGGCACCATCAGCGAGTCGTCGAGCACCAGGTCCACGGCGGCCCGGGCCATCGCATCGCGGTCGGAGGCGACGGTGGTCAGCGGCGGGTCGGCGAGCGCGGCCTCGGGGACGTCGTCGAAGCCGGCCACCGCGAGGTCCTCCGGGACCTTCAGGCCGACCTCGCGGGCGGCCCGCAGCACGCCGATCGCCTGGTCGTCGGTGGAGCAGAAGATCGCCCGCGGCCGGTCCGGCGAGCGCAGTACCCCGAGCGCGACCTCGTACGCGCCGTAGCGGTGGAAGGGCGCGTCGATCAGGTGGGGCTCGGTGGGCAGGCCGTGCGCGTCCATGGCGCGCTGCCAGCCCTCGACGTGGTCGATGACCGGGTCGCCGGGGGCGGGGGACTCGACCGGGCCGCCGAAGCAGGCCACGTACGGGTGCCCGTGTACCTCCAGCAGGTGGCGGACGACGGCCTCGGCGCCGCCCACGTCGTCGGTGACCACCGCGACGTCGTCGATCGCCTCGGGGCGGCGGTGCAGCAGCACGACCTTGGCGCCCTCCATCGCGGCGAACTCCTCGGCGGCGCGCTGCGAGGGGCCCTGGCTGACCAGGATCAGGCCGGAGACGCGCATGCCGAGGAAGGCCCGGACGTAGTGCACCTCGCGGTCGTCCACGTAGTCGGAGTTGCCGATCAGCACGAGCTTGCCGCGCTCGGAGGCGGCCCGTTCCACGGCGTGCGCCATCTCGGCGAAGAAGGGCTGGCGGGCGTCCGGGACGACCATGCCGATCAGGTTGGTCCGGCGGGAGGCCATCGCCTGGGCGACGCTGTTCGGCCGGTAGCCGAGCTGCTCGATCGCGGCGAGGACCTTCTCCCGGGTCGCGGGCGCGACCGGGCGCGGCCCGTTGTTGATGACGTAGCTGACGACCGCGGTCGAGGTACCAGCCAGCCGGGCTACATCGTCGCGCGTCACTTTGGCCACGGGGGGAGTCTACGCGTGTGGCGTGCGCGTCGGCAGTGGGACCTGGGGCTTTCCGGCAGGGCTTTCGGCAGGTGCCGGGGGAGCGAACCGGACAAGCCGGGCGGGGTCGGCCCGCCCGGCCGCCGGTCAGGCCTCCAGCGGCGCCGAGGGGCGCTGGGCGAGCTCCGGGCGCTCGCCCTTCTCCGGCTTCTCCGGGACGACGAAGCGGTAGCCGACGTTGCGCACGGTGCCGATCAGCTGCTCGTGCTCGACGCCGAGCTTGGCGCGCAGCCGTCGGACGTGCACGTCCACCGTCCGGGTACCGCCGAAGTAGTCGTAGCCCCAGACCTCCTGCAGCAGCTGGGCCCGGGTGAAGACCCGGCCGGGGTGCTGGGCGAGGTACTTGATCAGCTCGAACTCCTTGAAGGTGAGGTCGAGCGCCCGGCCCTTGAGCTTGGCGGAGTAGGTGGCCTCGTCGACCGAGAGGTCGCCGTTGCGGATCTCCATCGGGCTGTCGTCGGTGCTGATGTGGAGCCGGCCGAGTGCGAGCCGCAGCCGGGCCTCGACCTCGGCCGGGCCGGCGGTGTCCAGCAGGACGTCGTCGATGCCCCACTCGGCGGTGACGGCGGCGAGGCCGCCCTCGGTCACCACCAGGATCAGCGGGCAGCCGATGCCGGTGGAGCGCAGCAGCTGGCAGAGGCTACGGATCTGCGGCAGGTCGCGCCGGCCGTCGACCAGGATGACGTCCGCACTGGGGGTGTCCACCAGGGCGGATCCCTCGGCGGGGGCCACCCGGACGTTGTGCAGCAGCAGGCCGAGGGCCGGCAGCACCTCCGCGGAGGGTTGCAGAGCGTTGGTGAGGAGGAGGAGAGAACTCATACCCGGTAGTCCCCTTTCCGGGTCGTCGCGGTCGCGTTACGGCTGCCGCCACAGCCGGATGGCGCACGTGCTGAGGGCGGGGGGAGGAGGACGGACGCCCGAGGAGCGCCGGAGGACCGGCCGGTGCGCAGGACGCGACGGCGCACGCGCCGAGGGTCCCGCAACCCCTGGCGCACCGTTTCTGCCCTGTTCATCCCGCGAACCCTCCGGTTTGTTCCGGTCCCGGGCGGCGGCCCGGGTGCCGGGTGGACACCCCGGCCGGCCGGGGCACGTCGTCGTGCCGCGTGGGGCGGGGCGGTTCCCGCGACGCGCCGGGGGTGGGCCGACGAATCGCAAGAATGTCCGTACTGGCGTCCTGAAAGCACAAAAGGACCCGGGGGCGACTCTGCCCGGATCCCTCTTGGACGTCGAGAATAGCCGACGGCCCTCCGCGCCGGGAGGGCTCGAATCCGGCGGTTCGCCCAATCCGGGCGCGCGCCGGGTGAGCCTGGACACAGCTTCGAGCCGTCCTCCGGGCCCCCTCGGCCAGGGCGATTGCCCCTCGTGGCGGCGGACACGCCATCATGGGACGCACATCGGCGGCGCCGTGCGAGTCCATCTTTCGGGTGGTCGGGCGGCCCGGTGGCGAGCCGGACCGGGGCACCGGGGCCGGGCGAGGACGACGAGAAGGGGTGGCCCGATGGGTGCGACCACGGAGCCCGCGAGCGGCGCCCGGGTGCGCGGGACGATCCGCTACTGGGCGGCCGCGAAGTCCGAGGCCGGGCTGGCCGAGGAGCCGTACGAGGCGGTGACCCTGGCGGAGGCGCTGGCACAGGCCAGGCGGCGGCACGCGGACCGGCCGAAGCTCGTCCAGTTGCTCGGGCACTGCTCCTACCTGGTCGACGGCTCCCAGGTCGGCGGCCGGGACCACACGGCCGTGCCCCTCACCGAGGGCGGCACGGTCGAGGTGCTGCCCCCGTTCGCGGGAGGCTGAGCGGCGTGACGGACATGAACAACGCGAACCAGGGCGGCTACGGCGAGTGGCCGCAGCAGCCCCCGCCGCCCCAGCCGCCCTACCGGCATCCGCAGCAGCAGCCCCACCCCCCGTACCCGCAGCCGCCGTACCCGCAGGCCCAGGCGCCGCAGCCGGGGCAGCAGCCGCCGTACGGCTACCCGGGGTACGGTCAGCCGCCGATGGATGACGCGGCGACCACGCTGCTGCCGCCCGTCCCCGCGCTGGACGACGCCACGGCGACCACGCTGCTGCCGCCCGTGCCGCCGATGGACGACGCGGCCACCACGCTGCTGCCGCCCGTGCCCCCGATGGACGACGCGGCCGCGACGACGCTGCTGCCGCCGGTGGTCGTGTCCGGCGCGATGCCGACCGCTCCGCCGGCCTGGACGCCCGCCCCGCCGCCGCCGGCGGCACGGCATGCCGCGCCGCCGCAGGCCCGGCACGCCGCTCCGGCACCGGTCCCGCGGCAGGCGGCCCCGCCGACGGCGCCCCCGCAGCAGGGGCAGGGAGCGCCCGCCCTCGACTCGCCGACCATGACGCTCAAGCGCCCGGTCGCCCCCGGCGGCCCGGCGGGCGCCCCGGCCGCGCCGCCGTACGCGGCCGTCCCGGCGCGGCCCGCGCCGGTGGCACCGCCCGCCGGCCCGCGCGGCCGGACCGGTTCGCCGATCATCGATCCGGGCCTTCAGCCCGCGCTGATCACCGCCGGCGTGGCCGCGCTGCTGGCCGGCGGCGCCGCGCTCGGGCAGGTGGCGCTGGCACTGGTGGTGGCGCTGCTCCAGGTGCTGACGGCGGCCGGCTGGTTCCGGCTGAACGGGATGTGGCCGGCCCGCCAGGGCATCGCGCTCGCCGCGCTGGCCGGGCTGACCGCGGACGCGGCGGTGCTGCTGGCGGACTCCGAGGGCAGCGTGGCGGCGGTGGTCGGCACGCTGGGCGGGTTCTTCCTGCTGGTCCTGGTGCTGCAGACGTTCCGTCCCTCGGACCCGAAGGAGCGGTTCTACGCGCTGACGGTGCTCGGCTCGGCCACGGTGGTGACGGCGCTGTGCACCTCGCTGCTGGTGGCCGACTGGGTGCCGGCCGGGGTGGGCGCGGTCGCGCTGGCCACCGTGCTGGCGGCGGCGCCGTTGCCCGGCCCGAAGCTGCTGGGCCCGGTGCTGGGCCTGGCGGCGGCGGTGCTGCTGGGTCTGCTGGTGGGCGCGCCGCCGGCGCTGGGGGTGCTGGCGGGGCTGGGTGCGCTGGTCGGCCGACGGGTCGCGGCGTACGACTTCCCGTCCCGGTTCGTGCACATGACGGCGGGCGTGGCGCTGCCGCTGGCGGTGGCCTCGCCGCTGATCTGGATCGCCACGGACCTGCTGGCCGGCTGACACCCGGCCGACGACGGCGAGTCCCGCTCCGGAACCATGCTCCGGGGCGGGACGTCGTACGGTCGGGCGGGAACGGCCTTGGCCGGGGCCGCCATGGAACGCCGGGCAGGGAACGCCGGGCGAGGAACACCGGACGAGGACAGCGAACGACGACGGCGACCGGCGACGACGGGGAGTGCGATGCGCGGATGGCTGAAGGCGACGATCGGCCTGGTGGTGCTCTCCGGCCTGCTGGTCGGTGCCGACCGGATCGCGGTCGGGGTGGCCGAGGACCAGGCCGCCGACCGGATGGTGAGCAGCGGCCGGATGAGCCAGCGGCCGGACATCTCGATCGAGGGCTTCCCGTTCCTCACCCAGGCGCTGTCGATGAAGCTGGACGACGTCCGGATCTCCTCCGACGGCCTGACCGTCGGTGACGGCGGCCGCCAGGTGGCGCTGCGCTCCTTCAAGGCCCGGCTGTCCGGCGTCACGGTGAGCGACAGCCTGAGGAGTGCCACGGTGGACAGCGGCACCGGCAGCGGCCTGATCTCGTACGCGGACCTCGCGCAGCTGCTGCCGCCGGCCTCCCAGCTGATGTCGGGGGCGGGCAAGCTGCCGGTGGGCGGCAACACCCGGCTGGCCCTGTCGTACGGCGGGCCGGGCAAGATCAAGGCCGCGCTGGGGCCGGTCGCGGTCGGCGAGGGCTCGGTGCACAGCAGCGGGAGCACCGTCACCGCGGACGGCTTCCAGCTCAGCGCGCTGGCCGGGATGTTCGCCGGGGTCACCGACCAGCGGCTGAAGCCGATGAGCTTCACCCTCGACTCGCTCCCGGCCGGGCTGAAACTGGCCGACAAGGACGGGGCGACGCCGCTGCCGGAGGGCCTGCAGCTGACCTTCGAGGGCAAGGGCGTCAACCTGCTGGGCTGACCGGCCGGTCACTTCCGCTCCCGTGCCGTTCCCTCCCCCCGTTCCCTCCCCCCCGCTCCCTCCCTCCGTTCCTTCCATTTCTTCCGTCTCCTGCGTTCCGCTCCGCGAGACGCGCCGTCCGGTGCCTCTCGCGGAGCGGTGTCGTTTCCGCCCGTTGTGGGCCGCCCGGGGCCGCCGGCCTCGGGCGGGACGGCGGCCCCGCAGGCCATGAAAGGGTCAAATCTCGGTATTCGGGCTATTCAGTCTCGACATTCGGTACGCTGATGACAGCGGGCCTCCGGTGTCCCTAGCATCGTCGACATGAAGCGACAGACGGATCTCACGAAGCGGCGGGCGGTCGACCTGTGCCGCGTGGCCGCCTGTCTGTGTCGAATGCGCTAACTCGGCGTTTTGGCTGGGCAGTTGAAGCCCGCCGCCGATTTTCCCGGTGACCTTGCCCGGCCACCCCGGCCGGCCGTCGCCGCCGCACCCCGCAGCTCCCCGCCGGTCGGCCCGGACCGCCACCCCCGTCCCAGTATTCGGACAGGAATTCGGACCGCAGTCGCCCGGGCACCCAGCAGCACCTCCCGAGCAGAACCTTCCGCACACCGCCCTCGGATGGAGAACACCACCATGAGCCGCAGCGACGTCCTGGTCGACGCCGACTGGGTCCAGGCCCACCTGGACGACCCGAAGGTCGTCATCGTCGAGGTCGACGAGGACACCTCCGCGTACGACAAGAACCACATCCGCAACGCCGTCCGGATCGACTGGAAGCAGGACCTCCAGGACCCGGTCCGCCGCGACTTCATCGACCAGGCCGGCTTCGACGCGCTGCTCAGCGCCAAGGGCATCGCCAACGACGACACCGTCGTGCTCTACGGCGGCAACAACAACTGGTTCGCCTCGTACGCCTACTGGTACTTCAAGCTGTACGGCCACGGTGACGTCCGCCTGCTGGACGGCGGCCGCAAGAAGTGGGAGCTGGACTCCCGCGACCTGGTCGCCGAGGTGCCGGCCCGCGAGGTCACCGAGTACCGGGCGCAGGCCGCCGATTCCTCGATCCGCGCCTTCCGCGACGACGTGCTCGCGGCCATCGGCCAGCTCAACCTGGTCGACGTCCGTTCGCCCGACGAGTTCTCCGGCAAGCTGCTCGCCCCGGCGCACCTCCCGCAGGAGCAGTCGCAGCGCCCCGGCCACGTGCCGAGCGCCCGCAACATCCCGTGGGCCAAGAACGCCAACGACGACGGCACCTTCAAGAGCGACGACGAGCTCAAGGCGCTGTACGAGGCCGAGGGCATCGACCTGGCGAAGGACACCATCGCCTACTGCCGCATCGGCGAGCGCTCGGCGCTCACCTGGTTCGTCCTGCACGAGCTGCTCGGCCAGGAGAACGTCAAGAACTACGACGGTTCGTGGACCGAGTACGGCAGCCTCGTCGGCGTGCCGATCGAGCTCGGCAGCAACTGAGCCCGCGGCTCGACCGTCGTCAGAAGGGAAGACAAGACATGTGCGGTGCGAAGGCCGGCGGCCCGGACCTGGCAGGAGTTGACGTGGCGAACGAGACGATCATCCAGGGTTCGGTGACCCGCGACGGTGAGCCGGTCAACGGCTACGTCCGGCTGCTCGACGAGGGGGGCGAGTTCACGGCCGAGGTGCCCACCTCGGCGACCGGCCAGTTCCGGTTCTTCGCCCGCCCGGGCAAGTGGACCCTGCGCGCGCTGGTGCCGGGCCAGACCGTGGACCGTCAGGTGGTGGCCTCCCAGGGCACCGCCGTCGAGGTCGCGATCGCGGTCTGATCGGTACCCGATCCGCCCGTTCCACCTGAGCCACCCGAACCACCCGATCCGCCTGATCCACGGGCGGAGTGCACCGAGGGCCCTGCCGCGGCAGGGCCCTCGGTCGTACCGTGGAGACGTGCAGACAAGGCGGCGGCGGCATTACTACTTCGCCCTGATGGGCGTCTGCCTGGGCCTGTTCGTGCTGGCCTGGGGCGTGGTGAGGTTCTTCTCCGTGCCCGCCGCCATCGGCATGTGCGTGGTCGCGATGGTGATCCCGCCGGCCGCCGCCGTGTTCGCCAACAAGCGGGACCCGGACGACGACTGGTGGAACGACCCGCGCTGGGACGACCCGAAGTGGGACGAGCCCGGCCACGACCGGGACCGCCCCGACCACGAGGAGCACCCGTAGCCGTCAGTAGACGAGTGCCTGGACGTTGTCCGCCATGATCTCGCTGACGAAGACCTGCGCGCCCGCGATCCGGACGCCCTCGACGGTGTCCTGCTGCACGATCCCCCGGCGGGCCGCACACTGGGTGCACAGCGTCACCGAGCCGCTCGCGAGGATCGCCTCCAGCAGGTCCGGAAGCGGTGCCGCGTGCGGCAGTTCGAACTCCGCCGCCCGCCCCGGCAGGGCGAACCAGGAGGACTCCCCGGTCAGCCAGAGCGAGACCTCGATCCCGCTGGCGACGGCCACCGCCGCGACGGTGAACGCCTGCGAACACCGCTCCGGCGCATCGGCCCCGGCGGTGACCTTGATGACGAGTTTCTTCGACATGGCGCCACCTTAGAGGGCTCGCGGCCCCCGCTCGCCGTCATCCCGGGATCCCTTGGGGAAACCTTGGACGGCGGAGGAGAATCGGCGCGAACGATGACGTGGTGGGGCTCACCGCGACCGGTCGATGACCGGCGGATAGAGTGAGCGGCAGCAAAATCCACCACACTGTCGCCGCCTGGGAGCCACCCGTGTCCGGTCTGGAAATCTTCTTCGACGGTCTGCTGGCCCTCATGGCCGTGCTGATCACCTGGTTCGCCATCTTCTCGGTGATGAAGCTCTACCAGGGCCAGCGCTGATCCTGCCGTACGGTTGAGGCAGCCCACACCGACGACGACAGCGACCAGGAACATGATCGAGATCCCCTCCGACCTCCACAAGGACGTCGTCCCGCTCGCCTTCCTCCTCGGCACCTGGGAGGGCGCGGGCGTCTATGCCCCGTTGCCAGATGAAGAGGGCCCTGGCGCCGAGAAGTGCAACTTCGGCCAGGAGATCGTGATCCGGCACGACGGCCGGCCCTTCCTGGAGTTCCGCTCCCGCACCTGGGTGCTGGACAACGAGGGCGAGAAGGTCCGCCCGCTGGAGAACGAGCACGCGTTCTGGCGCATCACCAGCAACCACGACGGCACCAGCGGCGTCCGCGGGATCGAGATCTCGTCCGTCCGCGACGACGGCACCGTGGAGATCTGGTACGGCGAGCTGGCCGACGGCAAGCCGCAGATCGACGTCTCCACGGACGCGGTCGCCCGGATCGAGGGCTCGCCGGAGTACTCGGGCGGCAAGCGGCTGTACGGCTTCGTCAACGAGGAGCTGCTCTGGGTCGGCGAGAAGGCTGCCCCGAACGTGCCGCTGCGCCCGTACATGTCGGCCCAGCTGAAGAAGGTGCTCAGCCCGGCCCAGCTGATCAAGGACATCAACGACCTGCCGGACGACGGCATCGCGTTCTTCAAGTGAGCCCGGCGCTCCGCTGAGCGGTACGGCTTTCGCGTGAGGTAGGGACCGGCCGCCGGCCGGTCCCTACACTTGCCTCAGGACCCCCGACCTTGGCAGGGACAGCACCGTGGCGGACACCGGCACCACCGACTGGCAGCTCTCCGGCGACTGGAAGGCCGACCTGCGCGAACGCGGCTACCGGCTGACCCCGCAGCGGCAGCTCGTACTCGAAGCCGTCGACCGCCTCGACCACGCCACCCCCGACGAGATCCTCTGCCACGTCCGGCAGACCGCCAGCGGCGTCAACATCTCCACCGTCTACCGGACCCTGGAGCTGCTGGAGGAACTCGGCCTGGTCTCGCACGCCCACCTCGGCCACGGCGCCCCGACCTACCACCTGGCCGGCCGCCACCACCACCTGCACCTGGTCTGCCGGGACTGCGACAAGGTCTCCGAGACCGGCACCGAGATCGCCGAGCCGCTGATCCGCAGCCTGCGCGAACAGCACGGCTTCGACACCGACCTCAAGCACTTCGCCATCTTCGGCCGCTGCGCCGACTGCACCGCCAAGCTCGCGGACGGCCGGTCGTAAGCTGGCCGGTATGAAGAGCCCGCTGCTGAGCCTGCCCGGAGCCGTCCCCGCCGAAGGCGCCGACGAGGGCGTCGCCGCCCACTACGGCGACATCTTCCGCGAGCAACGCAACCTCGCGCGGGGCACGGGCTTCGTGGACCTCTCGCACCGCGGCGTGCTCACCGTCACCGGCCAGGACCGCCTGGCCTGGCTGCACCTGCTGCTCACCCAGCACGTCAGCGCGCTGGCGCCGCAGGAGGCCACCGAGGCGCTGGTGCTCTCCCCGAACGGGCACGTCGAGCACGCGCTCTACCTGGTCGACGACGGCACCACCACCTGGGCGCACGTCGAGCCGGGCACCCAGGAGGCGCTGCTGGGCTACCTGGAGAGCATGAAGTTCTTCTACCGGGTGGAGGTCGCCGACGCGACCGCCGAGTACGCCGTGGTGCACCTGCCGGCGGGCTCCACCGCCTCCGTCGAGGGCGCCGCGGCGGTGCGCGAACTCCCGTACGGGCGCGACCTGTTCGTGCCGCGCGCCGAGCTGGCGAAGCTGACCGCCGGGTACGGCCCGGCGGCGGGGGTCTGGGCGTACGAGGCGCTGCGGATCGAGGGCCACCGGCCGCGGCTGGGCTTCGAGACCGACCACCGGACCATCCCGCACGAGGTGGACTGGCTGCGCACCGCCGTCCACCTGCAGAAGGGCTGCTACCGCGGACAGGAGACCGTCGCCCGGGTGCACAACCTGGGCCGGCCGCCGCGCCGCCTGGTCTTCCTGCACCTGGACGGCACCGAGGAGACGCTGCCCCCGCACGGGACGCAGGTGCGGCTGGCCGCGGAGCCGGACGGGCGCCCGCTCGGCTTCGTCACCTCCTCGGCCCGCCACCACGAGCTGGGGCCGATCGCGCTGGCGATCGTCAAGCGGAACGTCCCGGTGGACGCGGTGCTGCTGGCCGGGACGGTGCCGGGCACCCAGGACGTGATCGTCCCGCAGTAGCCCGTGCGCCCGGCTGCGGTCAGACCTCCACGAGGACGGTGAACGGGCCGTCGTTCACCAGCGCCACCTGCATGTCGGCGCCGAACCGGCCCGTCTCCACCTTGGCGCCGAGCGCGCGCAGTCGGGCGACCACCTCGTCCACCAGGGGCTCGGCGACCGGGCCGGGGGCGGCGGCGTTCCAGGTCGGGCGGCGGCCCTTGCGGGCGTCGCCGTAGAGGGTGAACTGGCTGATCACCAGCAGCGGGGCCCCGAGGTCGGAGCAGGACTGCTCGACGCCCTCGTCGTCGGCGGGCAGCAGCCGCAGCGTCCACAGCTTGCGGGCCAGCTGGGCGGCCTTGGCCGGGGTGTCCTCGTGGGTGACGCCGACCAGGACGCAGAGTCCGGGCCCCTCGATCGCGCCGACGGTCTCTCCGGCCACGGTCACCCTGGCCTCGGTCACTCGCTGCACCACTGCTCGCATGCCGCCATTGTGCCGGAGGCCCGGGGCGTGCCCGACGGGCACCCGGCGCCGTGCCCGACGGGCACCCGGGGCGTGCGGGAGGGGCGCGTGTACAGGTGGTGCACGCTGGGTGGTGCGCGCCTGCGCGGGGTCGGGCGCCGCTCTTCCTGCGGAAAGGTCCGGTCATATCAGCCACCCCCGTTCGCCAGGGGGCCGTTCGGGTGCACGGGCGGTGCGCCCGCGCCGGGCGGGGTGGCACGCTGGTGGACCGTACGGAGGGCCCGGCGCGCCATATGGTCCGCCGCACCGGGCCGGGCTCGGCCGGGCGGTCGAGCCCGTAGGTCAGGCGTTCTGGCGGCATCGCCCCGGTGGGTGGTTCCGGCCGGGAACCGGAACCTTCGGGGGCGGCCGGGCGTGCCAACGGACGGGACGCGTGAGCCCGTCGGGGGACGGGCCGGACCGGCGGCAGGGACGCAGTGCCGCGAGCGGGCGGGATCGGACGACGGCAGGTGGGTTGGTTGATGGACGCGAGCAGCGCGGCGTGGGACCGGTCCGGGCACGTGGCGGAGGTCGCCGGGGGCGCCGGGGCCCTGGGCACGGCGATAGAGCCCGATCTGGAGCGGCTGGGCCTGGACCAGCTGCGGATCCTGCGCCGGGAGACCCTGGAGCAGGAGGCCGACCTCTCCTACCTGCGGCGGCTGCTGCACGGGCGGATGGACATCCTGCGCGCCGAACTCGACCGCCGGCCCGGCGGTCCGGTCCGGGCGGCCGGGCCGGCCGGGGCGGGCGGCGCCGACGGGCCCCCCGGCGACCTGCTGGACCGCCTCCCGGCCATCCTGACCGACGCGCCCTCCACCGTGCGGCGCTCGGCCCGGCACGTCACGCTCGGGCCGCCGCGCGGCCACGAGTCCCAGCTGGAGGCGGCCGAACTGATGGGGGACGTCCAGCTCGCCGACCTGGCCGCGCACCCGGCGGAGGAACTGCTGGCCGCGCTGGAGCGGCTGCGCGCGCACGAGCGCGAGGTGTCCGGGCGGCGGCAGCGGCTGCTGCGGACGGCCGACGGTTGCAGCGCGGAGATCACCCGCAGGTACCGTGATGGGGAAGCACGGGTCGAGGACCTGCTCGCAGGGGGGCCGCTCTGACCGGGTGAGGTACCACGGGCGGGCGGGGCCCGGCTCGCCCCCCGGTCCACCCTCACCCCCGGAAGGCTCCCGCCATGTCCCAGTCCGCCACCCCGCCCGTCGTCCTCGCCGAGGTCATACGCTCGGGCTTCACCGAGGGCCGCCACCACGGCTCCCTGGTGCTGCTCGCCGCCGACGGCTCGGTGGAGTTCGCGCTCGGCGACCCCGACGCGCCGGTCTTCCCCCGGTCGACCGCCAAGCCGTTCCAGGCGGTGGCCACGCTGCGGGCCGGGCTGGCGATCGAGGGCGAGCTGCTGGCGCTGGCCGCCTCCAGCCACTCCGCGGAATCGTTTCACCTCGACGGTGTCCGGACCATCCTGAGCTCCGCGGGGCTCGACGAGTCCGCCCTGCGCACCCCTGCCGACCTCCCGCTCGACGAGACCGAGGCGGAACTGCTGCTCGGCTCCGGCGGCCGCCGCGCCCCCGTCCTGATGGACTGCTCCGGCAAGCACGCCGGCTGGCTGGCCGCCTGCGTCGCCAACGGCTGGGACACCGCGAGCTACCTCGACCCCGGGCACCCGATCCAGCGGCTGGCCCGCGAGGCCCTGGAGGAGGGCACCGGCGAGACCGCCACGCACGCCGGGGTGGACGGCTGCGGCGCGCCGCTGCTGGCCGTCACGCTGACCGGCCTGGCACGCGGCTACCGCGGCCTGGTGCTGGCCGCCGAGGGCACGGCGCCCCGCCGGGTGGCCGACGCGATGCGCGCCCACCCCGAGTACGTGGCCGGCACCCGCCGGGCCGACACCTGGCTGATGCGGGCCGTCCCCGGCGCGCTGTCCAAGATGGGCGCCGAGGCCGTCCAGGTGGTGGCGCTGCCGGACGGGCGGGCGCTCGCCTTCAAGATCGACGACGGCGGCGAGCGGGCCCGCGGTCCGGTGCTGGCGGCCGCGCTGCGCCGGCTCGGGGTGACCGGCGCGGACGAGACCGTCGAGCGGATCGGGGCGGCCCCGCTGCTGGGCGGCGGTGCCCCGGTCGGGCAGGTGCGGGCGGCCTTCTAGCGGCCTCCGCGGCCTCCCTCGGCCGCCCCGGGGTGCGCCGGCGGCCTCCCCGGGGCCTGCCAGGGGCCTGCCGGCGGCCTTCCAGGGGATGCGGGGAGGCCGGAGGCGGCCGTCGGCGTGCGGGCGGAGCGGCGGCGGTGCACGGTGGACCGGGGGCCGTCGCACAGCTGAGGGAGTCCGCCATGACTGACCACGTGTACCGGGTGACCGAGATCGTCGGATCCTCGACCGAGAGCGTCGACGCCGCGATCCGCAACGGGGTGGAGCGGGCCTCCCGGACGCTGCGCAACCTCGACTGGTTCGAGGTGACGCAGGTCCGGGGCCACCTGGAGGACGGCGGGGTGAAGCACTACCAGGTCGGGCTGAAGCTCGGCTTCCGGCTGGAGGACTGAGCCCGCTTCCGCGGCCCGCCCAGGCCCGTCCGCAGCCCCGCCGCGCCGGCCCCGCGCCCGGTCAGCGTTCGGGCAGCACCAGCGGCACCCCGGTGCGCGGGTGCGCCAGCACCTCGACCGGGTGGCCGTACACCTCGCTGAGCAGCGGGGCGCGCAGCACCTCGGCGACCGGCCCGTCCGCGACCGTCGCCCCGGCGTTCAGCAGTACCACCCGGTCCGCGTAGGCCGCCGCCAGGGACAGGTCGTGCAGCACCACGACCACGCCGTCCCCGGCGGCGGCGCGTTCCCTGGCGACCCGCAGCACCAGCTCCTGGTGGCGCAGGTCCAGGGCGGCGGTCGGCTCGTCCAGGAGCAGCAGCGACGCGCGCTGGGCCAGCACCCGGGCCAGTGCCACCCGGGCCCGCTCGCCGCCGGACAGCGCGGTGAACGGGCGCCCGGCGAAGGCGGCGGACTCGGTGGCGGCCATCGCCTCGGCGACCACGGCCTCGTCCTCGGCGGCGGACGCCGTGCCGGTCCAGGGGGCGCGGCCCATCCGGACCACCTCGTCGGCGGGGAACGGGAAGGACAGCGCGGCGGACTGCGGCAGCAGCGCGCGGTGCAGGGCGAGCTCGGCGGCGCCGTAGCCGGCCAGCGGGCGGCCGCGCAGCCGGACCTCGCCGCCGTCCGGCCGGACGTCGCCGGCCAGGACGGACAGCAGGGTGGACTTGCCGGCGCCGTTCGGCCCGAGCAGCGCGACCACCTCTCCGGCGGCGACCCGCACCGACGCGCCGTCCAGCAGGGCGCGCCCGCCGATGGTCAGCCGGACGGTCTCGGCGGTCAGCAACTCGGTTCCGGGCAGGGGCCGTTCGGGCACCTGCCGGGGGGTTCGCAATCTCATGCCCAGCCTCCCTGCCGACTCCTGGTCCGGCGCAGCAGCCAGAAGAAGAACGGACTGCCGATCAGTGCGGTGAGCACCCCGAGCGGCAGCTCGGCCGGCTCGGCGACGGTGCGGGCGGCGAGGTCGGCGGCCACCAGGACCAGCGCGCCGCCGAGCGCCGAGGCGGGCAGCAGGAAGCGGTGGCCGGGCCCGGCCAGCATCCGCAGCAGGTGCGGGACGACCAGCCCGACGAAGCCGATGATGCCGCTGACCGCGACGGCCGCGGCGGTGAGCAGCGCGACGACGGTGATCAGCACCAGCCGCATCCGCTCGACGTCCACCCCGAGGTGGCGGGCCGGGCGTTCGCCGAGGGCCAGCAGGTCCAGCTTGCGGGCGTACAGCGGGGCGACGGCCAGGCCGACGGCGGCGAACGGCAGGACGGCGAGCACCTTGCCCCAGGTGGCCTGGGAGAGCGAGCCGAGTTGCCAGAAGGTGACCTGGCTGATCGCGGCGGAGTCGGCGGTGAACAGGAAGATCCCGATCAGCGCGCCGCAGAAGGCGTTCACGGCGACCCCGGTGAGGATCAGCGTGACCACCTCGGTGCGGCCGCCGGAGCGGGCCATCAGGTACACCGCGAAGACGGTCAGCAGGCCGCTGGCGAAGGCGAAGGCGGTGATCGTCCAGCTGCCGAGGGCGTCCAGGCCGAGCACGATGCAGGCCACCGCGCCGACCGCGCCGCCCGAGGAGACGCCGATCACGGCGGGCTCGGCCAGCGGGTTGCCGAACACGCCCTGCATCAGCGCCCCGGCGCAGCCGAGCGAGCCGCCGACGAGCAGGGCGAGCACCACCCGGGGGAGCCGGACGTTCCACAGCACCGACTCGGGCACCCGGTCCAGGGCGTGCCCGCCGAGGCCGAGCCGGTGGGCGGCGGAGGCCAGGATGTCACCGAGCGGGATGCGGTAGGCGCCGATGCCGGCGGCGAGCAGGGCGCAGAGCACCAGGGCGGCGGCGAGCCCGGCGGTGATCAGGGTGGTCCTGCTGACGGCGGGCGCGGTCTTCGCCCGTACGGCGGTGGTCACTTGGCGTCCGCCGGGTAGAGCTGGGCGGCGATCTCGCGGAGCACCTGGGGGGTGCGCGGGCCGTAGCTGAGCAGTTGGCCGTCCTCGATCGAGACGATCCGGCGGTCGAGGCCGGCCGGGGTCTGGGCGACGCCGGGCAGCTTGAGCAGGCCGTCGACGCCGCCGACCGAGTCCAGGCCCTTGCTCATCACGAGGATGGCGTCGGGCGCGGCCTTGACCAGGGCCTCGCTGGTGAGCGGGGTGAAGTCGCCGGTGAGGCCGGCGGCGGTGCCGGCGTCCTGGCCGCCGACCGCCTCGATCAGCGAGCCGGCGCCGGAGGCGGGCCCGCCGAGCAGGTAGACGGAGGCGCTGCCGCGCAGGTAGAGGAAGGCGACCTTGGGGTGGCGGGCGGCGGCCGGGGCGGCGGCCCTGGCCTCGTCGATCCGCTGTTCGGTGCGTTCCTTCAACTGCCGTCCGGCGTCCGGGACTCCGAGGGCGGCGGCGACGGTGTCGATGCGCGGGCCGACGTCGGCGAGCCGCTTGGCGTCGTCCAGGACGAGCAGCGGGACGCCGGCCGCGCGGATCTGCGCGATGGCCTCGGCCGGGCCGGTGGAGCGGTCGGCGAGGACGACGGTGGGGTGCAGCGACAGCACGCCCTCGGCGGACACGTCGTGGGCCTGGGTGATCACCGGCAGGGCGGCGGCCTGCTGGAAGGTGGTGGAGACGTCCCGGGCGACCACCTTGGGGCCGAGGCCGAGGCTGAACACCAGCTCGGAGAGGCTGCCGTTGAGCGGGATGATCCGCTCGGCGCTGGTGACGGTGACCTGGCGGCCGTCGACGGAGGCGGTGGTGGCCGGGAGCTGCGGGACGGGCTCGACGGGCAGCGGTTCGACCGCGTCGGGGGCCCGGGAGGAGCTCGCCGCGGCCGCTCCGCCGGCGGTGCCGGACGGGCCGCAGGCGGTGAGGGCGAGCAGCAGGCCGAGGGCGAGCAGCAGGAGGGCGGGCCCGCGGGCCGCCCCGGTTCGGATCGTACTGCTGCTCAACGCGCTTCCCTTCACTGGGAGTTGTCGCCGCTCTGGTCCTGGTGGAGGGGTCGCGGCGGGACTCTTGACTCATATATTAGGTTAGCCTTACCTGAGTTCCGCAAGGGGGTCGGCGCCACGCCCGACCCCTCCCTTGCCGCGTCCTTCACCGCCACTGACCGCACCTCGCCGAGGAGTGATCCGCCGTGCCCCTGTCCAGCCGGCTCCGCCGTCTGGCCGCCACCCTGGTGGCCGCCCTCGCCGCCCTGCTGGCGGTGGGCCTGTCGCCCGGCCCGGCGCACGCGGCGGAGGGCAAGGTCGCCGGCGGACGGCTGGACTGGGGCATCAAGCAGTCCTTCCTGACATACATCACCGGGCCCATCGCCAAGGGGAGTTGGACGCTCAACGGCGGCGCGGCCACGGTCGGCGGCAGCACCTTCCGGTTCCACTCCGCGACCGGCGGCTACGACCCGGCGACCGGTGCGCTGACCGCCGCCTTCTCCGGCGGGGTCCGGTTCACCGGGCACCAGGAGAACGGCGCCAACGCGCTCGACCTGAGCCTCGGCCGGCTCACCGTCCGGGCCGTCCAGGGCGGCGCGGCCGGGCTGTACGCCGACGTCAGCAGCAAGTCCAAGGACACCGGGCAGGTCAGCAGCGCGAGCCAGGCCAAACTGGCCGAGCTCTCACTGGCCGGCGTCGACCTGCGCGGCGCGGCCGGCACCCTGACGCTCAGCAACGTGCCGGGCACCCTCACCGACGCCGGGGCCAAGGCCTTCGGCAACTTCTACCCCGCCGGGACGGCCCTGGACCCGCTCACCCTCTCGGTCAACCTGCCCGCCGCGCAGCCGACTTCGTCGACCCCGTCGCCGACCGCCGCGGCCACCCCCTCGGCGGCCGCCGTGCCGACGCCGTCGGCGACCGCCGAGACCCCGACCGCCCCGCCCGTCGCCCAGGCCCCCGCCCGGACCGAGTTCGCGAACGGCGCCCTCGACTGGGGCGTGCGCCGCACCTTCCGCGACTACGTCACCGGCGCGATCGCCCAGGGCCGCTGGGAACTCGGCGCCGGCGCGGCGGACGGCGGCGCCTACTTCCGCTGGACCCCGGCCAAGGGCGGCTACGACCCCGCCAACGGCGACCTCACCGCTGCCTTCACCGGCACCGTGCGCTTCACCGGCCTGCGCAGCGGCGACACCTACGGCCTGGACCTCACCCTCGCCAACCCGGGCGTCACCGTGGCCGGAGGCCAGGGCCGACTGGTCGCGGACGTCTCCGGCCGGACCCCGGACGGCGCCACCCAGCAGCTCACCGGCGTCGAGCTGGCCGCCTTCGACCCGGCCGGCCTCAAGCCCGAGGGCGGCCTGCTGAAGGCCGTCGAGGTGCCGCTGAAGCTCACCGAGGGCGGCGCCAAGGCCTTCGGCGGCCTCTACCCGGCCGGCACCGAGATGGACCCGCTGAGCTTCGCCGTCGCGCTCGACCCGGCCGCCGCGCTGCCCCCGCTGCCCGACCTCGGCAGCGCCCCGGCCACCGCGCCGAGCGCCACCGCGACCCCCGCCACCGGCCCCTCCGCCGCGCCCGTCGCCGCCGCCTCCTCCCCGGGCGGCTTCCCGGTGGCGGCCGTGGCCGGCGGCGCCGTGCTGGTGGCCGCGCTCGCCGTGACCGGCGGCCTGCTCGTCCGGCGCCGCCGCGCGGCCGCCGCGTCGGGCGCGGGCGCCGACGGCGGCCCCGGTGCCGCGCCGGGCCCCGGCGACGCGGCCTGACACCCCGGAGCGTCCCCCCGCTCCCTCCCCCCGCCCCATCCGAACGGAGTACCCACCATGTCCCGCAACCGCACCCGGCTGGCCGCCCTCGCGGCCGCCACCGCCGGCCTCGGCCTGACCGCCCTCGGCGCCCCCGCACTGGCCTTCGGCGCGGGTGGTCCCGGCAGCGTCACGTACGACACCGGCTCGCTGGACTGGGGCGTGAAGGCCAGCTTCCGCAGCTACGTCAGCGGCCCGGCCTCCCAGGGCGGCGCCATCGAACTGACCGGCGGCGCCACCACCAACGCCGACGGCACCTTCCACTTCGGCCTGGCGAACGCCACGTACGACCTCGCCACCCACGCGCTGAGCTCCTCCTTCACCGGCGGGGTCCGCTTCACCGCCCACCACGGCGCGCTGGACGTCGCCCTCAGCGACCTCAAGGTCACCACCGCCGGGACGACCGGCACGCTCACCGCCGACACCGCCTCCAAGGAGTCGATGGGCGCCACCGAGGTCACCCGACGGGACGACGTGCCGCTGGTGACGTTCACCGTCGGGCGGGACACCACCACCGGGGTGCCGACGGCGGCGAAGCTGACCGAGCAGGGCGCCAAGGCCTTCGCGGGCTTCTACGCGGCCGGGGCGGACATGGACCCGCTGTCGCTGCTGCTGAAGCAGAGCCCGGCGACGCCGTCGCCGACCGCCACCGCTTCGCCGACGGCCCCGACCCCGACGTCGACGCCGTCCGCCACGGGCACGCCGACCGCCTCGCCGTCCGCCACCGGCACGCCGACGGCCACGCCCTCCGCCACGCCGTCGGCCACCTCGACGCCGTCCGCGACGCAGTCGCCGAGTGCCACCGCCTCGCCGTCCACGAGCGCCACCCCGTCCGCGACCGGGACCCCGGCGCCCACCGGCGCCCCCGGTCGGCTGCCCGTGCTGAACGGGACCCTCGACTGGACGGTCAAGGAGAGCTTCCGCGCGTACCTGGCCACCCCGATGGCGAGCGGCAAGGTCGAGTTCGGCGGCGGCGCGGCCGACTACCGCTTCGGCGGCGCCACCGGCGGCTACAACACCGCCGACCACTCGCTGACCGCCGCCTTCGACGGCTCGGTCCGCTTCCTCGGCCACCCCGGCAAGGACGGCTGGGCGCTCGACACCACGCTCTCCAAGCTGGGCCTGACGATCGACCAGGGCGGCGCCTTCCTGACCGCCGACGTGAACGGCAAGTCCCCCGACGGCAAGGCGACGTCGCTGAGCGGCGCGCGGATCGCCAAGCTGGACGTGCCCGCCTCCGCCCTGAAGCCGGTCAACGGCGTGGTGACGCTCTCCGGCGTCCCGGCCACGCTCACCGCCGAGGGTGTCCCGGTGTTCTCCAACTACCCGGCGGGCACGGCCCTGGACCCGGTCAGCGCCACCCTGGCGTTCGACAAGGACGCCAAGCTGCCGGCCACCCCGCCGACCGCCGGGTCCGGTGCCGGTGGCGCCAACCAGCCTGCCGGAGGCCAGGGTTCGGGCACCGGCACGGTCGGCGGCGCCTCGCTGACCACCGGCGGCGGCCTGACCGGTGCGGGCAGCGCGGGCGGTGCGGGCGGCGTGCTGGCCGCCACCGGTTCGGAGACCCCGGTGGTCCCGCTGCTGGCCACCGCGGCCGGTCTGCTGCTGGTCGGCGGCAGCGCCACCGTGCTGGTGCGCAACCGGCGCGGCGCGCGCTCCTGACGCACCCCCGGGACGCGCGGCGGCCCCGGCGAGCAACCGCTCGCCGGGGCCGATCCGTTGGCGCACCCGGGCGGGTGCGCCTCAGGAGAAACGTTCAGGCGCTCAGGGGGTAGCGCGCGTCCAGGTCCCGGAAGACCGCGCCGTTGAGCACGAAGGCCCGCTTGCACTCCTCGACCACCCGGCGCCGCTCCACCTCGTCCATCGCCAGCCCGGCGGCGTCCAGCCGGGCCCGGTACTCGCGCTTGAAGGCGGCCGGATTGTCGACCTCCTCGAAGACGTAGAACCGCACGCCGTCGCCCTTGCGCTCGAAGCCCCAGGTCTTCTCGGCGATGCCGCGGATGATCTGACCGCCGGACAGGTCGCCCAGGTAGCGGGTGTAGTGGTGCGCGATGTACCCGGCCGGCCACGTCTCGGCCAGTTCCTCCACCCGCGCGACGTACGCGGCGGTGGCGGGCAGCGGCGCCAGGCCGTCCCGCCAGTCCGGCCCGCGCAGGTGCGCCAGGTCGCGCTCGATGGCGGCGGTGCGCAGCAGCGCCCGGTCGATGAAGGGCCCGGCGAGCGGGTGCTCGGCCAGGTGTCCGGCGCGGTTCTCCAGGGCCCGGTAGACGTACCAGAGCTGGCCGGTGAGGTCGGCGTAGGCCTCGACCCCGAGCCGTCCGCCCAGCAGGTGGCTCATGAACGAGGACTGCTCCGCAGCCTCGTGCTCCTCGCTGCTGGCGGTGCGGAGCGCGGTGGAGAACGGGACGGGCTCGGGCGTGGGCATGCGGCCTCCAGGATCGGATTCGGCCCCGACTGTTTTGGTTAGCCTAACCTAACAAGCCGTCTTGCCGACAGGCTGTCGGCAAGACGGCCGCGCCCGGCCCCGGACACGGCGAAGGCCGGGGCCCGCGGACGAATCCGCGAACCCCGGCCTCCGGCTGCCCCGACCTACCTCGAACTGCTCAGAACTATCTGATCGAACGAGATCGGAACGACGGCTCAGTGACCGCCCTGCTCCGCCAGACGCTTGATCGAAGCGGTGACCTCGGCCTCGGCCTCGGCGCGGCCGACCCAGTTGGCGCCCTCGACGGACTTGCCGGGCTCCAGGTCCTTGTAGACCTCGAAGAAGTGCTGGATCTCCAGGCGGTCGAACTCCGACACGTGGTGGATGTCCCGCAGGTGCTCCCAGCGCGGGTCGGTGGCCGGAACGCACAGCAGCTTGTCGTCGCCGCCGGCCTCGTCGGTCATCTGGAACATGCCGATGGCACGGCACTTGATGAGGCAACCCGGGAAGGTCGGCTCGTCCAGGATCACCAGCGCGTCCAGCGGGTCGCCGTCCTCGCCGAGCGTGCCCTCCACGTAGCCGTAGTCGGCCGGGTAGCGGGTCGAGGTGAAGAGCATCCGGTCGAGCCGCAGCCGGCCGCTCTCGTGGTCGACCTCGTACTTGTTACGAGAGCCCTTCGGGATTTCGATAAGGACGTCGAATTCCAACGGTTCCTCCAAGGTAGGGACTGACAGAATCCAAGTGTCTCCTACGGGAGTGAGTGCTCAGGAAAGGGGCCGGTCGGTGGGAACAGGGGTCGGGGCGGCGCGCCGCCGCAGGGGGACGGCCGCGGGACTGTTCGGAGCGGCCCTGCTGGTCGCCGGAACGGTCCTGACCTCGGGCGGAGCGTACGCGCAGCCCTCCCCGGGCCCCGGCGGCCACAGCACCGAGCACGGCGAGGGCGACGGCCGGGACGGCCGCGACGGCGGGAAGGGCGGCCGGGGGAGGGGCGACGGCAAGCCCAGGCCGGGCGACACCCCGGCCACCCGCCCGGGCGAACAGCCCACCGCCCCCGGCACCACCGGCGGCTCCACGCCCACCGGCACCGGCTCCACGGGCCCCACCGGCTCGGCCCCCGCCCCGGGCGGCGGCGCCCGCCCGGCCCCCGCCCCCGGCGCGGTCCTGGCCACCGTCGAGGCCGGCGGCCCCGCCGCCGCACCCACCGCCCAGGGCCTCCAGCAGGCGCTCGCCGCCGCCGTCGCCGACAAGAGCCTCGGCACCGTCACCTTCGCCGTCGCGGACGCCGCCGACGGCCAACTCCTGTACGGCTCCGGCGAGAACACCCCGGCCACCCCCGCCTCCACCACCAAGCTGGCCACCGCGATCGCGGCCCTGTCGCTGATCCCCGGCGACACCCGGCTGACCACCCGGGTGGTCCGGGGCGCGGACCCCGGCACGATCACCCTGGTCGGCGGCGGCGACCCGACGCTCACCGCACTGCCCGCCGACCAGGTCCAGATCGGCGGCCGGGCGGCCGACGCCGACACCGCCCCCGCCTCGCTCGACGCCCTGGCCCGGCAGACCGCCGCCGCCCTCAAGGCCGCCGGCACCACCACCGTCAAGCTCGACTACGACCTGTCGATGTACGCGGGCAACCCGCAGCACAAGAACCACGACGGGCAGAACATCGCCCTGGTCGTCCCGTTGATGGTCGACGAGGCCAAGGTGGACCCCAAGAGCCGTGACGATGCGCCGGCCCGGGTCGCCGACCCGGCCGGGAAGGCCGCCGAGATCTTCGCCGCTCTGCTCAAGGCCCAGGGCGTCACCGTCGACGGCACGGCCAGGCCCGCCGCCGCCCCGGCCGCTTCCGCCGCCCCCGTCCTCGGCCGGGTGGACTCGCCGACCGTCGCCCGGCTGGTCGAGCGCATGCTCACCACCTCCGACAACCAGATCGGCGAGGCGATGGCCCGTCAGGCGGCCCTCGCCGCGGGCCAACCGGCCAGCTTCGAGGGCGCCGCCACCGCCGTCACCCGGGAACTCGCCAAGCTCGGCGTGCCGATGGCGGGCGTGTCCCTGAACGACGGCAGCGGACTGCACCCGGGCAACGCCGTCCCGCCGGCCGTCCTCGTCCGACTCCTCGCCCTGGCCGCCTCCGACCAGCACCCGACCCTGCGCCCGGTCCTCACCGGCCTGCCCATCGCCGGCTTCACCGGCACCCTCGGCAAGCGCTACGGCACCGGCTCGGGCGCCGCCGACGCGGCCGGCCTGATCCGTGCCAAGACCGGGACCCTCAGCGGCGTCAACACCCTCGCCGGCACCGTCGTCGACGCCGACGGCCGCCTCCTCGCCTTCGCCGTCATGACCCGCACCACCGCCCCCGCCGACACCGCGCGCGCCGCCATGGACCGCATCGCCGCCCGCCTCGCCGCCTGCGGCTGCCACTGACCCGCCCCCGCCCGCCCGCGGCCCCCGCCCCGCCGGGGGCGGGGTGAGGGTGTTCGTGGCGGGTGGCTGCCGCTGGTGGGTGGGAGCACGTACGGTGAGGGCATGACGAGCGCGAGTGGCGGTGCTGGCATGGTCGACTGGAATCTCGCGGTCGCAACCGCGACCAGGTTGGTGCGGCCGGGGCCGGAGGTGAGTCGGGCGGAGGCGGCGGCCGTGGTCGCCGAACTGCGCCGGCACGCGCTGGAGGCCGAGGAGCACGTCCGGGCGTTCACGGGGATGCGGTCGAGCAGTCTGACGGCGGCCACCGCGACGCCGGTGCTGGTGGTGGACCGCCCGGGCTGGGTGCGGGCGAACGTGGCCGGCTTCCGCACGGTGGTCCAGCCGCTGGTGGAGAAGCTCCAGGCGCGCCGGGCGAGCAGCCCGACGGCCGGGGTGTTCGGCGCGGTGGGGGAGAAGGCCACCGGGATCGAGGTGGGCGCGCTGCTGGCGTTCCTGTCCGGGAAGGTGCTCGGCCAGTACGAGACCTTCGCCCCGGCGGAGCCTTCGCTGGAGGCCCCGGACAGCCCGGCGGCGCTGTTCGACAAGCCCCGGCTGGGGCCGGAGGGCCCGGGGCCGGGCCGGCTGCTGCTGGTGGCGCCGAACATCGTGCACGTCGAGCGGGAGCTGGACGTCGACCCGTCCGACTTTCGGCTCTGGGTCTGCCTGCACGAGGAGACGCACCGGACGCAGTTCACCGCGGTGCCGTGGCTGCGCGACCACATCCAGTCCGAGGTGCAGTCCTTCCTGGCGGAGACCGACGTGGACCCCGGCGCCCTGCTGGAGCGGCTGCGGGACGCGGCGGGTTCGCTCGGCGGCGGGCTGCCGGGTGCCGGGGGCCGGGACGGCATGCCGTCGGCGGGGCTGATGGAGGTCGTCCAGTCGCCGGCGCAGCGCGAGATCCTGGGCCGGCTGACGGCGGTGATGTCGCTGCTGGAGGGCCACGCGGACGTGGTGATGGACGGGGTCGGCCCGGCGGTGGTGCCGACCGTGGCGGAGATCCGGGAGAAGTTCCAGCAGCGCCGGGACCGCGGGGCGAACCGGCTCGACCTGCTGTTGCGCCGGCTGCTCGGGATGGACGCGAAGCTGCGCCAGTACCAGGACGGTGCGGTGTTCGTGCGCGGGGTGGTGGAGCAGGTCGGCATGGAGGGCTTCAACCGGGTCTGGACCTCCCCGAACACGCTGCCGACCAAGGAGGAGATCCACGATCCGGCCGCCTGGGTCGCCCGCGTCGCCCGCTGAGGCGGGCACGGACGGGGCTCGGACGGGGCTCGGACGGGGCTCGGACCCCAAGCGCCGGGCGGTGGTCGGTGGTGGTCAAACCCGCTCGTACGAGTGGTCCAATCGGGCAGACGGAGGGTGAAGATACGTTTCTCCATTCACCCGAACGTGGGACGGTGGTCGTACCGGTGGCGCGGGTGGCGTAGCGGGGTGCTCCTTTCTGCCACCATCTGTGAGCGCCCGGTAACAGGGCGCTCATGAAGCTGCGCGGCCCCGCCGCGCGAGCCGCCGTCCTGTCCCCTCCGTCGAGGAGTCGTCCGCCGTGGGTCCACACCCCGCAGTCGCAGCGATACGCCTGGCCGTCCGCCGCACGCTCACCGACCTCGCCGCCGAGGCCGGTACCACCTTCACCGCGCCCGTGCGTGAGCCCCGCCAGCGTCCGGCCGGGGCGCCCCTGGTGGGTGCCGCCGTCGGCACCACCCTGATCGGCAACGCCGCCCGGCACCCGTCCGGACTGCCCCGGACCCCGGCCGCCCCCGGCTCGCCGCTGGTGCTGGTCGCCGTCAGCGGCGGCGCCGACTCGATGGCGTTGGCCATCGCCGCCGCCTTCGAAGCCCCCAAGATCGGCCTGCGGGTCGGCGCCGTCACCGTGGACCACGGCCTGCAGCCCGGCTCCGCCGACCGGGCCGCCCAGGTGGCCGAACGGCTGCGCTCGCTCGGCCTGGACCCGGTCGAGGCGATCCCGGTGCGCGTCGGCCGGTCCGGCGGCCCGGAGGCCGCCGCCCGGGACGCCCGCTACGCGGCCCTGGACGCGGCCGCCGAGCGGCTCGGCGCGCTCGCGGTGCTGCTCGGCCACACCCGGGACGACCAGGCCGAGACGGTGCTGCTGGGCCTGGCGCGCGGTTCGGGCTCCCGCTCGTTGGCCGGGATGCCGGCGCAGAAGGGCCGCTACCGCCGCCCGCTGCTGGAGCTGGACCGGGCGGCCACCCGGCAGGCCTGCTCCGCCCAGGCGATCCCGGTCTGGGACGACCCGCACAACTGTGATCCCGCCTACACCCGCTCCCGGGTCCGGCACGAGGTGCTGCCGGTGCTGGAGAAGCACCTGGGCGGCGGGGTGGTCGAGGCGCTGGCCCGCACCGCCCGGCTGTTCCGCGACGACGCGGACGCCCTCGACCAGTGGGCCTCCCTGGCCGAACGCGACCTCCGGACGGGTGAGGGCGCCCTGGACGCGGTGAAACTCGCCGAGCTCCCGCCCGCGGTCCGCCGCCGGGTGCTGCGCCGGGCCGCGCTGCGGGCGGGCTGCCCGGCCGGGGACCTGTTCGCGCGGCACCTGGAGACGATCGACCTGCTGGTCACCGGATGGCGCGGCCAGGGGCCGCTGCACCTACCCGGGGGCGTCGAGGCCACCCGCAGGTGTGGCACGCTGGTCTTTCGGCGGCAGGGCGACTGACGGGCGGGCATGTCCCGGGGTAGTCGGCCGCCGGCCACACAGACCCCGAACGTTTGAGGACGTATCCCCGGTGGACCAGAACGACATGGGCGCTGACCTCGCGAAGGTGCTCATCAGCAAGGACGAGATCGACGCCAAGCTCCTGGAGCTGGCCGAGCGCATCGACCGGGACTACGCAGGCAAGGATCTGCTGATCGTCGGCGTCCTCAAGGGGGCTGTGATGGTCATGGCCGACCTCGCCCGGGCCCTGCACTCGCAGGTCACCATGGACTGGATGGCGGTGTCCTCCTACGGCATGGGCACCAAGTCCTCCGGCGTGGTCCGCATCCTGAAGGACCTGGACACCGACATCGCCGGCCGGGACGTCCTGATCGTCGAGGACATCATCGACTCCGGTCTGACCCTGTCCTGGCTGCTGGGCAACCTGAGCTCGCGCGGCCCGGCCTCGCTGGAGGTCTGTGCCCTGCTGCGCAAGCCGGACGCGGCCAAGGTCGAGATCGACGTGAAGTACGTCGGTTTCGACATTCCGAACGAGTTCGTGGTCGGCTACGGCCTGGACTACGCGGAGAAGCTGCGTAACCTGCCCTTCATCGGGACGCTCGCCCCGCACGTCTACGGGGGCTGAGGGCTCCGTTCGGGCTACGGGTGGGAACAGGAGCCGGTTCCCGCCCGTTGGACCGGGGGGACCAAGAACGACGGCCGTGTCGCTGCGCTCCCGCCATGGGCGGGTGCGACTGCGGTACGGTCCATTAAAACCGCTCTTCACATGAGCACCGACCAGGATGCGCCGGCGGCACCCAGCCCGCGGCGCCGCTGAGTGGCAGGAGGGACGGGGCGGCAACGCCCCGCATGGATGGACGTCAAGCGATACTTCCGTGCGCCGATCATGTGGATCGTGCTGGCCGTCCTCGCCGTCATCGTTTTGATGCAGGTCGTTTCGGATTCGAACGGCTACAAGACGGTGGACACCGGTCAGGTCGTCGCGGCGATCGACGCGAAGCAGGTCAAGTCGGCGCAGATCACCACTGGTGACTCGAACACGATCAAGATCCAGCTGAAGGACGGCGCCACGCTGTCCAACGCCGGTACCGGCAAGACGCCGTCCGGCAGCAAGTTCCAGGCCTCGTACATCGGCGACCAGGGTGTTGCGATCGCCGACAAGCTCCAGGCCCAGATCAACGACAACGACCAGAGCACGCTCGCCGAGGGCTACACCATCAGCCCCGAGAAGCAGAGCACCTTCGTCAGCCTGCTGCTGTCGATGCTCCCGATCGTCATCATCGTCCTGGTCTTCCTGTTCCTGATGAATCAGATGCAGGGCGGCGGCTCCCGGGTCATGCAGTTCGGCAAGTCCAAGGCCAAGCTGCTCACCAAGGACACCCCGAAGACGACCTTCGCGGACGTCGCGGGCGCCGACGAGGCGGTCGAGGAGCTCCACGAGATCAAGGAGTTCCTCCAGGAGCCGGCCAAGTTCCAGGCCGTCGGCGCCAAGATCCCCAAGGGTGTGCTGCTCTACGGCCCGCCCGGTACCGGCAAGACCCTGCTGGCGCGTGCCGTCGCGGGCGAGGCCGGGGTGCCGTTCTACTCGATCTCCGGCTCGGACTTCGTCGAGATGTTCGTGGGTGTCGGCGCCAGCCGCGTCCGCGACCTCTTCGAGCAGGCCAAGGCGAACGCCCCGGCGATCGTCTTCGTCGACGAGATCGACGCCGTCGGCCGGCACCGCGGTGCGGGTCTGGGCGGCGGTCACGACGAGCGCGAGCAGACCCTCAACCAGCTGCTGGTCGAGATGGACGGCTTCGACGTCAAGGGTGGCGTGATCCTGATCGCGGCCACCAACCGCCCCGACATCCTGGACCCGGCGCTGCTGCGCCCGGGCCGCTTCGACCGCCAGATCGCGGTCGAGCGCCCCGACCTCCAGGGCCGGCTGGACATCCTCAAGGTGCACCAGAAGGGCAAGCCGATCGCGCCCGACGTCGACCTCTCGGCCGTCGCCAAGCGCACCCCCGGCTTCACCGGCGCGGACCTGTCGAACGTCCTCAACGAGGCCGCTCTGCTGACGGCCCGTTCGGACAAGAAGCTGATCGACAACGGCATCCTGGACGAGGCGATCGACCGCGTCGTGGCCGGTCCGCAGAAGCGCACTCGGATCATGTCCGAGAGGGAGAAGAAGATCACCGCGTACCACGAGGGCGGCCACGCCCTGGTGGCGGCGGCGTGCCCCAACAGCGACCCGGTGCACAAGATCACGATCCTCTCGCGCGGCCGGGCCCTCGGCTACACCATGGTGCTGCCGGACGAGGACAAGTACTCCACCACCCGCAACGAGATGCTCGACCAGCTGGCCTACATGCTGGGCGGGCGCGCGGCGGAGGAGCTGGTCTTCCACGACCCGACCACCGGCGCGTCGAACGACATCGAGAAGGCCACCGCCACCGCCCGGGCCATGGTGACCCAGTACGGCATGACCGAGCGGCTCGGTGCCATCAAGTTCGGCTCGGACAACGCGGAGCCGTTCCTGGGCCGTGAGATGGGCCACCAGCGCGACTACTCGGAAGAGGTCGCCGGGCTGGTGGACGAAGAGGTCAAGAAGCTCATCGAGAACGCGCACAACGAGGCCTGGGAGATCCTGGTCGAGAACCGCGACGTGCTCGACAACCTGGTTCTGGAGCTCCTGGAGAAGGAGACCCTGAACAAGGAGCAGATCGCGGAGATCTTCGCCACGATCGTGAAGCGCCCGGCCCGGCCGGCCTGGACGGGCTCGTCCCGTCGCACGCCGTCCACCCGGCCTCCGGTGCAGTCCCCGAAGGAGCTGGCGCTCACCAACGGCGCCGCCGCGATCGACACCGCCCCGGTGGACATCGTGAAGCTCCCGCCGCTGCCGACGTCGGAGCCGCCCGCCGAGGGCTGATCCCGCGCACCGTACGGAATGGATGCCGCGTCACCGGGGTTTGTACCCTGGAGACGCGGCATCCGTGCTGTTCAGCAAAGTCGTCCCAAGTAAGCGAGGCCCGCATGATCGACCCGGTGACGCTCGACGGTCCACCCACCGTCGGGACCTTCGACCAGAAGCGGGCCGAGAACGCCATCCGCGAGCTGTTGCTCGCCGTGGGTGAGGACCCGGACCGCGAGGGGCTGCTGGAGACCCCGGCCCGGGTCGCGCGCGCCTACAAGGAGATATTCGCGGGCCTCTGGCAGGAGCCCGAGGACGTCCTCACCACCACCTTCGACCTCGGGCACGACGAGATGGTGCTCGTGAAGGACATCGAGCTGACGTCCGTCTGCGAGCACCACCTGGTGCCGTTCCGCGGTGTGGCGCACGTCGGGTACATCCCGTCCGCCAGCGGCAAGATCACCGGCCTGTCCAAGCTGGCCCGGTTGGTCGACGTCTACGCCCGCCGCCCCCAGGTGCAGGAGCGGCTGACCAGCCAGGTGGCCGACGCGCTGATGCGGATCCTGGAGCCGCGCGGGGCGATCGTCGTGGTCGAGTGCGAGCACATGTGCATGTCGATGCGCGGCATCCGCAAGCCCGGCGCCAAGACCATCACCTCGTGCGTCCGCGGCCAGCTGCGCGACCCGGCCACCCGGGCCGAGGCGATGAGCCTCATCATCGGCCGATAGCGGAACGGCCGGCCGGTCCCCTCGGACCGGCCGGCCGTCACCCGGCTGCGTCACCTGCCCGCGTCAGCCGAGCCGCTCGCCGATCCACTCCAGCGAGGACGGCAGCTCACGGGTCCAGCTGTCGAAGTTGTGGCCGCCGTCGTCCAGGTAGAGCGAGTCGACCTTGAACTGCGGGTTGGCCGCGGCGACCTGCTGGGCGTGGTCGACGAACTGGAGGGTCTGCGCGAAGTCGCCCTCCTTGCGGGAGGAGACCACCAGCAGCGAGAGGGCGGGGGCCGGGAGGTTCGTCAGCCGCCAGTCGAGGTCGCTCTGCTGGGCCAGGGCGGCGTCGCCGGCGAACAGGTCACCGCCGGTGAACTGGTCCGCCTTGACCTTGTACTCGCCGTGCAGGCCCACCCCGATGCCGTAGACGTTCGGGAAGCGCATCGCCAGCCGCAGCGCGCAGCTGCCCCCGGTCGAGTAGCCGAAGACGGACCAGGAGGCGGCCGAGCGGCCAGTCCGGTAGCTGGTCCGGAGCGCGTCCGGCAGGTCCTTGGTGAACCAGGTCTCGGCGCGCGGGCCGCCGGGGACGTCCACGCACTCGGTGTCGCGCGGCGGGGCGACGGTCGGGCGGGCCATGACCACGACGGTCGGCGGCATCTTGCCGGACTTCCGCAGCTCGGCCGCGGTGCGCAGGAGCGGCAGCTCCTTGATCAGGTTGAGCGAGGTGCCGGGGAAGCCGGAGATGGCGACCAGGACGGGGAAGCGGACCAGGGCGAACTTCGGGTCGAAGTACTCGGGCGGCAGGTAGACGAACAGCTGGTCGGACAGTCCGGTCTCCTTGCCGGTGACCCGGACCGATTCGACCTTGCCGACCTCCTCGGGCGGGCCCTTGGGCAGGTCGGCGACGGTCTCCAGACCGCCCTCGTCGGTCGGCTGGAGCTGCGTGTCCGAGGCCGGGGCGTCGCCCTTGTGGTTCTCGTTGCTGGTCAGCGCGAGTTTGGCGCTGCCGGGGCTGAGCAGGTCGTCCCACGAGGTGTAGAACCCGAAGGAGTTGTTCACCGCCAGCGCCAGCACGGCCACGACCGCGACTTGAGTGACGGTCAGCAGGCCGATCCGGCCCAGGACGGGCAGCGGGCGCTGGCGCGCCAGTCGCGGCCAGAGCCACAGGGTGGTGACGAGAGCCGCAGCGCCGAGTGCGAGCAGCGAGTTCACCAGCGCTTCGCTGGTCAGTTCCATGCCGTCGGCCTTCCGGTGGGACACTGTCGGTGCACGCCTCATCGTCTGGCGGTCCGTCAGCTCCGGCCACCGCGGCTAGGCTGTCCGGATGCCCGGGCGAGCTGGGAGGGCGGGGGGAGCCGCAGGCAACCGGCGCCCTAGAATGCGGCGTCCACCGTACGTACGGCGTACCGGAGGACCCTGCCGCGCCACGCGGCGGCAGGCCCTCGGCTCCGTCCCCGGCTCCACCGCAGCGCGCCCACGGCACCGGTTTACCGACCGTTTCCGGGTCCTTGGTATGCGCATTGCCTGATGAAGGAAAAGGCATTGAAGGTCCATCACACGTGCTCCCCCGGAGTGACCGGACGGCGTCCCGCAGCCTCTACGCTGAGCTTCCATGAGCGTTCCCGTGTCCGTTGAGCCGAGCCCCGAGCAGCCGCGTCGTCGACGCGGCCTGCAGACGCTTCGCACCCAGGCGGCGGCTGTTCCGAGGGCCTGGCTGCCCGGCGCGGTCGGGTATGCCTGTCTGCTGATCGGCCTGGTCGACATCGCCAGCGCGGTGTTCCCCAAGCTCCGGCACTCCAAGATGCACACCTTCACCGGGCAGCTGCCCGGCGGCACCACCTCGCTGGCCGCGGTCGGGACGATGATGGTCGGCCTGCTGCTGGTGCTGCTCGCGCACGCGCTGCGCCGGCGCAAGCGGCGGGCCTGGCGGGCGGTGTGCGTGCTGCTGCCGGTCGGCGCCGCGCTGCACATCGTGCGCTGGCACCAGATCGGCCCGGCGGTGGTCTCGCTGGCGGTCTTCGTGGTGATGCTGGTGCACCAGCGCGAGTTCTACGCCAAGGCCGACCCGCGCACCCGCTGGCGGGCGCTGGTCAACCTGATCGTGATGGGCGCCGTCAGCGTGCTGCTCGGCCTGCTGATCGTGAGCACCCGGACCAAGTACGAGATCGGCTACCCGGCCCTGCCCGAGCGCCTCCAGCACGTCGTGTACGGGCTGTTCGGCTTCGAGGGGCCGATCCGGTACAACAACGTCCGGATGTCCGACCTGGTCGCCTACCTGCTCGGCGGGCTGGGCCTGCTGACCGCCTTCACCACCGCCTACCTGGCGCTGCGCCCCGGCAAGCCCAAGCCGGAGCTGACCCCGGAGGACGAGGAGAAGGTCCGCGAGCTGCTCACCCGGCACGGCGAGCGCGACTCGCTCGGCTACTTCGCGCTGCGCCGCGACAAGAGCGTGCTGTTCTCGCCCACCGGCAAGGCCGCGATCTCCTACCGGGTGGTCTCCGGCGTGATGCTGGCCTCCGGCGACCCGGTCGGCGACGTCGAGGCCTGGCCGGGCGCGATCAAGGTGTTCATGGCCGAGGCCCGCGAGCACGCCTGGGTGCCGGCCGTGATGGGCTGCAGCGAGGTCGGCGGCGAGGTCTGGACCCGCGAGGCGGACCTCGACGCGCTGGAGCTGGGCGACGAGGCGATCGTCGACACCGCCACCTTCTCGCTCGCCGGCCGGGCCATGCGCAACGTCCGCCAGATGGTCAAGCGGATCGAGCGCAACGGCTACTCCTGCCAGGTGCGCCGGGTCAGCGACCTCACCCTGGAGGAGAAGCACCGGATCGCCGACGCCGCCGCCCGCTGGCGCGGCACCGACACCGAGCGCGGCTTCTCGATGGCCCTCGGGCGCTTCGGCGACCCGCTGGACGACGACTGCGTGGTGGTCACCGCCCACAAGGCCCCGGAGGAGGGGGAGGGCGGCGACGACCTGAAAGCCGTGCTGCACTTCGTGCCCTGGGGGCCGGACGGCATCTCGCTGGAGCTGATGCGCCGCGACCGCGCGGCCGACCCGGGCCTGAACGAGCTGCTGATCGTCGCCGCCCTCCAGGCCGTGCCCGCGATGGGCGTGCGCCGGGTGTCGCTCAACTTCGCGATGTTCCGCTCGGCGCTGGCCCGCGGCGAGCGGATCGGCGCCGGCCCGGTGCTGCGGGCCTGGCGCGGACTGCTGGTGTTCCTCTCGCGCTGGTTCCAGATCGAGTCGCTGTACAAGTTCAACGCCAAGTTCCAGCCCGAGTGGGAACCGCGCTTCCTGGTCTTCCCGAACACCCGGGACCTGCCGCGGATCGGCTTCGCCGCGATGCAGGCCGAGGCCTTCATCACCCTCGGCATGCCGCGCTTCGGCCGCCGGCGCCAGCGGGAGGGCCTGATGCCCACCCCGGGCGCCCGCGACGTCACCGAGGCCGCCTGAGGCACCGCCGCGACCAACGGGGCCCCCGCCGAGAATCCTCGGCGGGGGCCCCGTTCGATAATGGGCGCATGAGCAACTCGCCGTCCTTCTCGCTGCCGGCCGGACTGCCGCGGCTCGACCGCTGCGCCGTGATGGGTGTGGTCAACGTCACACCCGACTCCTTCTCGGACGGCGGCCTCTGGCACGACCCCGCCAAGGCGATCGCGCACGGGCTCGCCCTGCGCGCCCGCGGCGCGGACCTGGTGGACGTCGGGGGCGAGTCCACCCGGCCCGGCTCGCAGCGGGTGCCCGAGGAGGAGGAGCTGCGCCGGGTGCTGCCGGTGGTGCGCGAGCTCGTCGCCGCCGGGGTCGTGGTGTCGGTCGACACCATGCGGGCCTCCGTCGCCGAGCAGGCCGTGGCGGCCGGTGCCGCGCTCGTCAACGACGTCTCCGGCGGGCTCGCCGACCCGGCGATGGCCCGGGTGGTCGCCGACACCGGCGCGCCGTTCGTGGTGATGCACTGGCGCGGCCAGTCCGCGGACATGGAGCGGCTGGCGGTCTACCGGGACGTGGTGACGGACGTCGTCGCCGAGCTGGCCGTCCGGGTGGACGCGCTGCTGGCGGCCGGGGTCAAGGAGGACCAGCTGATCCTCGACCCGGGCCTCGGCTTCGCCAAGACCCCCGAGCACAACTGGGCGCTGCTCGGCCGGCTGGACGCGCTCACCGCGCTCGGCCGTCCCGTCCTCGTCGCCGCATCGCGCAAGCGGTTCCTGGGTACGCTGCTGGCCGACCCGCAAACCGGGGCGCTGCGCCCGGCCCGGGAGCGCGACGACGCGACCGCCGCGGTGTCGGTGCTGTCGGCCCAGGCCGGCGCCTGGGCGGTGCGGGTGCACGACGTGTCCGGCACGGCGGACGCCGTCCGGGTGGTCGCGGCCTGGCAGAACGCGGCCCGGCAAGGGGTGAGGGAGGGTCTGTGACAGGTGACGGCAGGCTGAGCGGCGGAACGGCCGGCCAGGCCCGCGAGGCGGACCTGGAGGCGGTGCTCGCGGCGAACCAGGCGCTCTACCAGGCCCTGGAGGAGGGGGACCTGGAGGCGGTCGAGGACGCCTGGCTGGGGGCCGCGGACGCGGACGACAAGGGCGGCGTGGTGTGCGTGCACCCCGGCTGGCCGGTGCTGCGCGGGCGGGCGCAGGTGACCCGCTCGTACATGCTGATCATGATGAACACGGAGTACATCCAGTTCTTCCTGACCGATGTCGAGGCCGAGGTCCACGGAGATGTGGCCCTTGTCACGTGCACCGAGAACATCCTCTCCGGCGGCGAGGCGGAGGAGGAGGGGGAACTCGGTCCGCTGGTCGGCGGAAAGGTCGTGTCGACGAATCTGTTCCGCCGTACCCCGGGCGGGTGGAAGCTCTGGTCGCACCACGGTTCACCCGTTCTGACCAGCGGCGACGACGAGGACGAGGACTGATTCGGGCGGCCTTCGGAAAACGCGGCCGGGAGGTCGCCCGGGAATTCCCGAGTGGTCACCGAACGTTCACGTCAATCGCCATTCCGGTGCGCGTGGCGACGGTTCGTGCCGGGTAGGACGGTCAGACGTTGTCAGCGCCCGCGGGTAGATTCGAAACGGAGTGGCGGGTGTGCTGCCCGCCTTCGCCCCGCTCGTCCATGCCATTCTCCGGGTGGGGCCCGTCCGACTGGGAGCAGTGATTCGTTTGCTGGACCGCGTCACCCTGCGGGGGCTGCGTGCCCGGGGCAACCACGGCGTCTTCGAGCGCGAGCGCATCGAGGGCCAGACCTTCGTGGTCGACCTCGTGCTGTACCTGGACACCCGCCCTGCCGCGTCCGGCGACGACCTCACCCGCACGGCGCACTACGGCCTCGTGGCCGAGGAGGTCACCGCGATCATCGCGGGGGAGCCGGTCGACCTGATCGAGACCCTGGCCCAGCGCATCGCCGACCAGTGCCTGAAGCACGAAGCGGTCGAGGAGGTCGAGGTGACCGTGCACAAGCCCGACGCCCCGATCACCGTGCCGTTCGACGACGTGACCGTGACCATTCACCGGGGCCGCGCATGACCGCCGCCGTGCGCCCCGTTCCAGTTGCAGAGGGATCTCGATGAGCACCAGCGACCCGACCGCCTCGCCGACCACGTTCGACCTGGAGAGCCGGGTGGACTCCGCCGACACCACACTGCACAGCCAGCGCTGCGCGGTGATCGCACTCGGCAGCAACCTGGGCAACCGCCTGGACACCCTCCAGGGCGCCGTCGACGCGCTCGCCGACACCCCCGGGCTCAAGATCAAGGCCGTCTCCGCGGTCTACGAGACCGAGGCCGTCGGCGGCCCGGACGAGCAGCCCAACTACTACAACGCGGTCGTCGTGCTGCGCACCTCGCTGCCGCCGCGCGACCTGCTGGAGCGCGGCAACGCGATCGAGGACGCCTTCGGGCGGGTCCGGACGGTGCACTGGGGTCCGCGGACCCTGGACGTCGACATCCTGGCCTACGAGGGCGTGCTCAGCGACGACCCGCAGCTGCTGCTGCCGCACCCGCGCTCGCACGAGCGGGCCTTCGTGCTCGCCCCCTGGCTGGACGCCCAGCCGGAGGCCGAGGTGCCCGGGCACGGGCAGGTCGGCGAACTGCTGGACGCGCTCGGCGGCCCGGGCGCGCAGGGCGTCCGGCGGCGGGACGACATCCGGCTGACGCTGCCGGAGTGACCGGCCCCGGCCCGGCGGCCCGGTGAGGGCGGCCGGGGAACTCGGCCGGGGGGCCCGGCCGTACGAGTAGGTGTCCGCCGTTCGCGCAGGTGCCCGCCCGGTCGGGCCCGGTACGGTGGCCTGGCGCCGCCGTGCCGGGCCACCGGGCGGCGGCCGGCTCTGGTAACCCCGGGAAGGACCTCCTCCGAGTGAAGCTGCTTCGCCTACGCCTGCTGGTCGGCATCACCGCTGCTACCACGGCGCTGTCCTGGGCCGGTGCCAAGCTCTGGGCCTCCCTGGACACGCTGCCGGCCGTGCCGGTCGCGGCGCCGGTGGTGCTGGCGGCGGTGGCGGTGGTCCTGTTGGCGACCGCCCTCTCGCTGCGGTCCCGGCTGAAGGCGGTGCGCGAGCGGCAGCCCGGCGCGAAGGGCGTCGACCCGCTGCTGGCGGCCCGGGCGGTGGTGCTGGGGCAGGCCAGCGCGCTGGTCTCGGCGGTGGTCACCGGCGTCTACGCGGGCGCGGGGATCTTCCTGCTGGGCGAGCTGGACGTGTCGGCGCGCAAGGACCAGGCCGTCACGGCCGGGCTCGCGGTGCTGGCGGGGGCCGCGGTGATCGCGGCGGCGCTCTGGTTGCAGCACGTGTGCAAGCTGCCGGAGAACCACGACGATCCGGGCGGCCCGGCGCCCTCGCCCCGCTGAACAGGTCTTTTTTCGTGATCTTGAGTGAAACGCCGGGCACGTGCGGTAAAACTTGCGCACTGTCAAGGGCGGAAGAGGACCCTGGGCTGACACGGCCCCAATTCGCACGCTAGTTTCTTGGCATGTCTCGCGGACGCCACCGTCATTCCTCCGTCCTCGGCCGGATCTTCCCCCCCACCGCCGCCGGCGTGCTGCTCGTCGCCGCGCTGGCCGCTCTGCTCTTCAGTCAGGACGCCGTCCTGGTGCGTTCGGTGGGTGTCGCGGCGGTGGTCGCGACGCTCGGCTTCGCGCTGCTGCTGCGGCAGCGGGACAAGGCGGCCCGGGCGGCCGCCGAGATGGCCGCGGCGCAGCGGCTGCGGGCCGAGGAGCGCTTCGAGGAGCAGCTGGCGGAGGCCGAGTACGCGGCGGAGGTCGCCGAGGAGCGGGCCACCCGGTTCGGGCGCCGGCTGACGGCGGAGAAGTCGCGGCTGGCGAAGGCCGAGACCGAGATCGCCCGGCTGCTGCGGGAGCGGGCCGTGGCGGTGGCCGAACAGGCGCTCAAGGAGGCCGAGGCGGCCCAGCGGGCGCTCGCCGCGAGCCGCCCCAAGTATCCGGCCAGCCCGGCCGCGTTCGTCCGTGCCGCGTCCGTGCTGCGGCTGCTGGAGCGGCGGGCGGCGGAGCAGGAGGCGCGGCGGGAGCGGACGGCGGGCTCGGAGGTCGCGCTGCGGGCGCGTACGGCGCCGGCCGCTGCGGCCCCGGCGCCCGCGCCCGCTGCGGTGGCGCCCTCGGTGCCGGCGCCGGTGGCCCCCGCGGTGCCCACTCCGGAGCAGGCTCCGGTGGCACAGGCACAGGCACAGGCACAGGCACAGGACCAGGCACAGGCGCCGGTGCGGCCCGCGCCGGTGCGCCCGGCGCTGACCGCCACGGTCGGGCAGCTCGGCGGGACGCCGTCCGCTCCGGTCGCGGCGCCCGCGCCGGTGGAGCGGCAGCGGCCGCGGTCGGCGCAGTCCGGGGCGGTGCGCGGGCCGGGCTTCAGCTTCTTCGGCCGGGGTGCGGGCGCGGCCGTGCGGGCGGCGGCCCCGGCGCCGGCGGTGGGCAGCGTCGCCGAACTGGGCGAGCGCACGGACCTGGCCGACGTGGTGGGCGACGAGGCGGTGGCCGCGCAGGCGAAGGCCGAGGCGCAGGAGGCCCAGGAGGCTCGTGAGGTGCAGGAGGCCGTGGCCGGCTCGCAGGCGTCGCAGCCGGCGGCCGAGCCGGCGCCGGGTGCGCCCGCGGTGGTGGACCTGACCCCGGAGGACGAGACCGAGCTGATCCAGCTGCCGGAGCTGCGTGCCTCGCGCTAAGGGCCCTCTTTCGGATCACGCCGGGCGCGCGACGTGATCCGAAAGAGAGCCCCTAGGGCCTGAGCCCGGGCCGGGTGCGCGAAAGCGGCGCGGGACGTCGGTGTGACCGATGTCCCGCGCCGCTCTCGTTCCGGCGGTGTGCCGGGCCGGGAGGGGCCCGGCGGGGCGTCAGAGCTGGACGCCGAAGTCCTGGGCGATGCCCGCCAGGCCGGAGGCGTAGCCCTGGCCGACGGCGCGGAACTTCCACTCGCCGCCGTTGCGGTAGAGCTCGCCGAAGATCATGGCGGTCTCGGTGGCGGCGTCCTCGGAGAGGTCGTAGCGGGCGATCTCGGCGCCGCCGGCGGCGTTCACCACGCGGATGTACGCGTTGCGGACCTGGCCGAAGCTCTGGCCTCGGGCGACCCCGTCGTAGATGGTGACGGGGAAGGTGATCTTGACGGCCTCGGCCGGCAGGCCGGCCAGGTTGACGTTGATCGACTCGTCGTCGCCGGCGCCCTCACCGGTGCGGTTGTCGCCGGTGTGCACGACGGTGTTGTCCGGGCTGCTGGTGTTGTTGAAGAAGACGAAGTGCCCGTTGGAGAGCACCTTGCCGTCCGCGTTCAGGACGATCGCGCTGGCGTCGAGGTCGAACTCGGTGCCGGTCGTGGTCCGGACGTCCCAGCCCAGGCCGACACTGACCGCGGACAGGCCCGGGGCCTCCTTGGTCAGCGAGACGTTGCCACCCTTGGAAAGGCTCACTGGCATGGCGATTGCAGTCCCTTCGTTCGCTTTTTCCGGGACAACGCAATACCCCGGTGGGTTGGTTCCGCGAAGTCCGTGAATTCTTCGTGGACGCCAATCCACTGGCAAAGGCCTGACAATGCCCTGGTCAGATCCGGGGGAACCGGCCCTGCAGCGACCAGATGTTCGGATTGTCGGCCAGCTCGGGGTGCATATCGAAGAGGTCGGCGAGGGTGTCCTGGAGGAAGTCCCGGGCCTCGCGCCGCAGCTCGCCGTGGCGGACCACGGCGGGCGGCTCGTCCGGCAGCCAGGTCGCGGTGATCTCGACCCAGTTGAAGCGGCGGGCGAACCGCAGCAGCTCGGTGTTCTGGGTGAAGTCGAGGTCCGCGGTCTGCACCCGGGCGGCCCGGCCGCCGTCCGGGTCGCGGTCCAGCTCCTCGGCGATGTCGCACAGCGCCCAGGCGAAGTCGAGCACCGGCACCCACCCCCAGCCGGTGGACAGCTCGGCGCCCTCGGCGTCCAGGTAGACGTCGCCGCAGAACAGGTCGTACCGCAGGGACCGCACCGGGGCGGAGCGGTAGTCCGTCTGCGGGGGGTCGGGGAAGCGGTTGGAGAGGGAGTAGCCGAGCTCGATCACGTACGCCATTGTCCGGGCTGCGGGCGGTGGAGCGGAACCGGGCCGCCGGCCGTCGCGGATAACCGGGTGACCGGGCGGTGCGGGCGCGGGATGATGGACGCATGCCCGAGCCCATCCGCGTACGGGGGTCGGTGGTCGTCCCCGACACCGAGCTCGTCTGGCGCTTCTCGCGTTCCTCCGGCCCCGGTGGCCAGCACGTCAACACCTCCGACAGCAAGGCCGAGCTGCGCTACGACCTGGCGGCGTCCAAGGCGCTGCCCGAGGTGTGGCGCGAGCGCGCGCTGGAGCGGCTGGCCGGGCGGCTGGTGGACGGCCGGGTGCTGGTGATCCAGGCCTCGGAGTTCCGCTCGCAGTGGCGCAACCGGGAGGCGGCCGCGGCCCGGCTGTCGGCGGTGCTGACCGAGGCGTGCGCGCCGCCGCCGAAGTCCCGCCGGGCGACCAGGCCGAGCCGGGGGATGGTCGAGCGCCGGTTGTCCAACAAGCGGCGCCGCTCCGAGCTGAAGCAGGGGCGGCAGTCGCCGCGGGGCGGCGAGTAGCCGGGGCGGCTCAGCCGAGGGCGCGGTAGCCGCCGCGGAAGTAGAGCAGCGGCCGGCCGGCCGGGCTGGGTACCGCGGCCTCCAGGACGCGGCCGAGCAGCAGGGTGTGGTCGCCCGCCGGTATCCGCTGTTCGGTGCGGCACTCGACGGTGGCGAGCGCGCCGTCGATCAGCGGGGCGCCGGAGCGGGGGCCGCGGTGGTGCGGGGTGTCCGCGAACAGCAGCCGGTCGCTGAGCCGGCCCTTCATGGCGAAGCGGGAGCCGAGCGCCTTCTGCCCCTCGGTGAGCAGCGAGACCGCCCAGGTGTCGGTGCGGGAGAGCACCTCGTCCATCCGGGAGTCCTCGCGGACCGAGATCAGGACCAGCGGCGGCTCCAGCGACACGGACAGGAAGGACGTGGCGGTCATGCCGACGTCCTCGCCGTCCTCCGGATCGTGGACGGTCACCAGGCTCACGCCGGAGGCGAGCTGGGAGAGTGCCGCCCGGAACTCGTCGGGCGTGGCGTGGGAGGCAGCTTCGGGCTGCGGGGACGAGTACACGTACCGCACGGTAGTCGGCGTCCGCCGGAATCGGCATCGGGCCGAGGTCGTAGGACCAGCGGCGCACGGGGCGGGGTTGCGGCCGGGTTCGGGACTCACCCTCAGGAGTGAAGCAAGGGGCCTGCCGGGCGGCAGCGGGCTTCAGCGCGAGGCCGATGCGGTCGACCAAGGGAAATATTCCGATAGCGCTTTATGTCCCGCTATGGGGCGGATGAGCTGATTAAGGGTGCATTAGTGTCGTGTGATTTAAGTCACAAGTGATGGCCTATTGCTGACCGAGCGTGCCGAACGCTGTGCTCCCTGTGATTCAGTTCTTCTGGCAATCGGACGATAACCAATCAAGAACTATCCGAAGCAGCCGGGGAGCCCCCGCATGGAAGCCGAGTCGGAGCCGTACGTCCGTCTCGCGACCCTCCGCACCTTGCACCGGGTCGTGGCGGACCTCAACGCTGCCCGCAGCCTGGCGGGCACGCTGCAGGCCGTCGTCGAGGGTGCGGTGCACGGGCTCGGCTTCGACGCCGCCGCGGTCAGCCTGGTCCGCCCGGACGGGGACCTCGTGGTGGCGGCCGTCTGGGAGCTGGAGGAGAGCACCATGGGCGGCCCCTCCGTCCTGCTCGGTCAGGTCGGCTCCCGGGAGTCCTGGGACCGACTGCTCGGCGTCAGCGACCACTGGGGCACCCTGCGCTTCCTGCCGTACGACCGCGGCTGGGCCGTCGCCAGCGACATCCCGCGCTGGATCGGGGACGGCCCGCTGCCCGTCTACGCCAACGACTGGCACCCCGCCGACGGGCTGCTCGCCCCGATGTACAGCGCCGGCGGCGACCTGCTCGGCGTCCTCTCGGTGGACCGCCCGCGCAGCGGCAAGCGGCCCGGGGCGTGGACCCGCGAGGCGCTGGAGATGTTCTCGCTGCAGGCCTCCATCGCGATCGGCAACGCCCGGCTGCGGGCCGAGATGCAGCGCGCGCTGGCCCGCCTGGAGAAGGAGCAGCAGGCCCTGCGGGCCAGCGAGGAGAGCTTCCGCCAGGCCTTCGAGTACGCGCCCAGCGGGATGGCCATCACCGAACTGCACGGCGCCGGGCGCGGCCAGCTGACCAGGGTCAACGACGCGCTCTGTCGCCTGCTCGGCCGACCCCGCGCGGTGCTGCGCCAGCAGAGCTTCGCCGACCTCGTGCACCCGGAGGACCGGGCGCTGCTGGAGCGCACCAGCGCCGAGAGCGGCCGGGCGGAACTGCGGTTGTCCCGGCGGGACGGCGGCTACCAGTGGGTGTGCCTGCGCAACTCGATCGTGGCGGACGCGGCCGAGGGCCCGAGCTTCCTGCTCACCCACGTCGAGGACATCGAGGACCGCAAGCGGCACGAGTTCCAGCTCGCCCACCGGGCCAGCCACGACGCGCTCACCGGCCTGCCGAACGGCGCCGAACTGAAGGCCCGGCTGGGCCGCCGGCTCTGTGCCGAGCCGCAGACCGTCGGGGCCCCCGCCGGGCCGGGCGAGCCGGCCTACCCGGCGCCGTACGGCTACCCGGCCGACTCCTACAGCGCGCACGCCGCGTACGACCGGTTGGAGGGCGCGGACCCGTACGGCGGGCCGGTGCACGGCTACGGGATGCCCGAGGGCGGCCCGCCGTACGGCCTCGCCCCGGGCTACGGGGAGCACGTGCACGCGGTGGTCCCGGCCGACCAGGGCCCGGGCGGCGAGGCGTGGTCCGCACCGTTCCGCTCCGGCGTCGCGGCGTCGCTGGACAAGGGGCTCGCGGTGCTCTTCTGCGACCTGGACGGCTTCAAGTCGATCAACGACCGGTTCGGCCACAACGCGGGCGACGCGGTGCTGGTCGAGGTCGCCCGGCGGCTGAGCCAGGCCGTCCGGGACGGCGACACGGTGGCCCGGCTCGGCGGCGACGAGTTCGTCGTGCTGGCCGACGGGATCGGCCGCGAGGAGGCCAAGGACCTGGCCCACCGGCTGCGGGGCGCCATCATCCCGCCGATGCGGATCGACGGCCGGGCGATGCGGGTGGGGGTGAGCCTCGGGGTCGGCTGGGCGGGCTGCGGGATGAGTATCGAGGAGGTGCTGCACACCGCGGACGAGCGGATGTACGACGAGAAGCGGGCCCGGGGCGGCGCGGTGCGCGGCGCGCGGGGCGAGCGTTCGCACCGACGGGCGGGCTGAACCCCGCCGGTCCTGGTTACCCACGGGTTGTCAAGGGCTCTTTTCCGGCTGTCACAAAGGACAGGTAGGGTTCCCGGGTACGACAGCGTCCATGATCTGCGCCGGCGGCCCCGCATCCCGGCGGCGCGAACCGGATGGGGGAGTTGACCACCGTGACGACCGCCGGCAACAACGGAGCGCCCGAGGGCGGTGCCCCGCAGGACGACGACCCGTTCGGCTACCTCTACCGCCCGGCGGAGGGTGCCTCCGGGCAGCCGGCCGAGCCACAGCAGGGCGTGCCCCGGACGCCGTACAGCCGTCCGATGGAGGTCGGCCGGGCCCAGTACGGGCAACAGCCCTACCAGCCGCGGCCGCAGCAGCCCCAGTACGGCCAGCAGGCGGGGCCGCAGCAGGGCTACCCCGGCGGCCAGCAGCCGTACCCGCCGCAGCAACAGCAGCCCGAGTACGGCACCGCGCCCACCCAGCAGACCCGTTACGCCGAGCACTCCCGGCCGCAGCCGGGGGAGGACCGGTCGAGCAGCGGCCGGAGCAAGGGCGCGGTGATCGGCGCGGTCGCGGTGGTCGCGGCCATAGCGATCGGCGCGGGGATCGCGCTCTCCACGGGCGACCCGGACGGCGACAAGACCGCCAAGGGCGGCGCCCAGACCACCGCCGCGGCTCCTCCCAGCACCCCGGCGACCGGCAGTTCGTCCCCGACCGCCTCGGCCTCGGCGAGCACCACCGCCCCGGCCGGCCCGTTGACCGTGGACGCGGGCCAGCTCCAGGCCCAGAACGCGCCGTCCGGCAACGGCGTCAAGGGCGCCAAGTCCGCCGACGGCAGCTACCTGACGCTCCAGCCGGGCGGCTCGGTGACCTGGAGCGGCGAGGTCGCCGCGGCCGGCACCTACAAGCTGAACGTGCACTACAACAACACCGGCGGGGACCTGAAGGGCGCCGCCTCGGTGAACGGCAAGGACTGGCCGAGCGGGCTGCTCTTCAAGAACTACGCGTCCGGCAAGGACCCGGCGTCCTCCTGGTTCAACACCTGGATACTCCCGCAGCTCCAGGCCGGGGCGAACACCATCACCTTCACCGTGCCCTCCGGTTCGATCCTGATCGACCAGATCACCCTCGAACCGAATGCGACCGGTTGATCGGCAGAGCGGCTGACCGGCTGACCGGCTGAGCCGGAACGCGAGACGGCCGCCCGACCCCGTGGGGGAAGGGCGGCCGTCGGCGTTCCGGCGGGCCGTCAGGAGGGCTTCACCACGTCGAAGCGCTCGCCGCCGAGGACCCAGCGGCCGCGGCGCATGACGGCGACCAGGTCGTAGCCCTCGGAGTCGAGCACCACCAGGTCGGCCTGCTTGCCGGCCTCCAGCGAGCCGATCGAGTCGGCGAGGCCCAGCAGGCGGGCCGGGGTGGCGGACAGCGACTCGACGGTCTGGTTCAGCGTCAGGCCGTTGACGGTGAGCGAGCGCTTGAACGCGACGTCCAGGGTGAGCGTGGAGCCCGCGATGGCGCCGCCCTCGACCAGCCGGGCGACGCCGTCCTTGACCTCGACCTGGAGCGGGCCGAGCGGGTAGAGGCCGTCGCCCATGCCGGCCGCGCCCATCGCGTCGGTGATCAGGGCGACCCGGGACGCCCCGGCGGTGCCGTAGGCGAGGTCGAGCACGGACGGGTGCAGGTGCACGCCGTCGTTGATCAGCTCGACGGTGACCCGCTCGTCCTCCAGCAGCGCCACGATCGGGCCCGGGGCGCGGTGGGCGATGCCGGGCATCGCGTTGAAGAGGTGCGTGGCGACGCTCGCGCCGGCGTCGATCGCCTCCAGCGTGGTGGCGTAGTCGGAGTCGGTGTGGCCGACGGCGGCGATCACGCCGAGGTCGGCGAGCATCCGCACCGAGTCCAGGCCGCCGGGCAGTTCGGGGGCCAGGGTGACCATCTTCGCGTGGCCGCGGGCCGCGTCGACCAGCTTGCGCACCAGCGCCGGGTCCGGGTCGCGCAGCAGGTCGGGGCGGTGGGCGCCGCAGCGGTTGTGCGAGATGAACGGGCCCTCGAAGTGGATGCCGGCCAGCACGCCGTCCTCGACCAGCTCGGACAGCACGGACGCCTGGCGGGCGACCTCGTCGATCTCCCCGGTGACGGTGGACGCGACCGTGGTGGTGGTGCCGTGCTCCAGGTGCGTACGGGCGGCGAGCAGGGCCTCCTCCGCGATGCCGGAGGCGTAGGAGGCGCCGCCGCCGCCGTGCACGTGCAGGTCGACGAAGCCGGGGACGACGGTGTACCCGGTCAGGTCGAGGTCGCCGGGCTCGCTCTCGCCTCCGAGGCCGGCGATCCGGTCGCCCCCGACGGCCAGGCGGCCGCCCTCGACGACGCCGCCGGGCAGGACCAGCCGGGCGCCGGCCAGTGCGGTACGGTCACGGTCCGCGGTGGTCACGCGGTCACCTCCATGGAGAGCAGATCCCAGGCGAGCAGGCCCGCGCCCAGGGACGCGGCGGTGTCTTTGAGCATGGCGGGTACGACCTTCGGGGGCATCTGGAAGGTCAGGCGCTCGGTGACCGCCGTGCGCAGCGGGCCGAAGAGCGTGTCACCGGCCTCGGCCAGCCCGCCGCCGACGATCACCGTGGACGGGTCGAGCAGGCTCTGGGCGAGCACGATCCCGTCGGCGAGGGCGTCGACGGCGCCCTGCCAGACCGCGAGCGCGCGGTCGTCCCCGGCGTCCACCGCGGCGGCGCAGGATGCCGCGTCGGCGTCGGGGTCGCCGCTGGCCGCGGCCCAGGCACGGGACACGGCGGAGGCGGAGGCGAGCGTCTCCAGGCAGCCGCGGGCGCCGCAGCCGCACTGCGGTCCGCCCGGGCGGACCACGACGTGGCCGATCTCGCCGCCGTAGCCGTGCGCGCCGGCCTCGATCCGGCCGCCGATGCCGATGGCACCGGCGATGCCGGTGCCCAGCGCGATGAACAGGAAGCGGTCGACGCCCCGGCCGGCGCCGAGCCGGCCCTCGGCCAGGCCGCCCGAGCGCACGTCGTGGCCGAGCGCGACGGGGATGGCGGCGCGGTCGGGCCCGGCCAGGCGCTCGCCCAGGAGCTTGCGCAGCGGGAGGTCCCGCCAGCCGAGGTTGGCCGAGTAGACCGCGATGCCGTTCCTCTCGTCGATCGTGCCGGGGACGGCGACGCCGGCCGCGAGCGGGGCGACGCCGAAGCGGCCCCGGCCCTCGTCCGCCAGGTCGGCGGCGAAGTCGAGGATGGCGGTGACCACGGCGTCCGTGCCGTGCTCCCGCCCGGTCGGTCGGCGTGCTTCGAACAGCACGGAGCCGTCCTGGGCGAGCAGCGCGGCCTTCATGCCGGTGCCGCCTACATCGAGTGCGATGACGTGCTTCACGGAGGACAGTTTCCCTTGGTCGGGTAGAAGAGGTCTAGTCCAGTTGTCGGATTGGTCTGGTCCAAAGTAGGTGAGCTTTGTCGCAGATGGGGGCAGTGTGAGCGGCTTTGCGCCGGGCGCCTTCCGTTCACCTTCTGTTGCGCATCGTGCAATGACGTCCGCACTTCGATAACTACTCGGCGGGCTCGGCACAGTGGTGTGGACCACTGCCCGGTGGGTTTGGCAGTGTTGCGCCTCCCCCCTCCCGGATTCCCCCGTCCGGTCGCAGTTCTCCCCTGAAGGCGGTACCCGCGTTGAACAGGCGCGCCCACGTTCCCACCCGCGTCCTCGGCACCGCGCTGGCCGGAGCACTGGTACTCACCGCCGTCAGCGCCTGCGGCGGGCAGGAGGACGGGCCGGTCACCCTCAAGCTGGTCGCCGCCGACTACGGGGAGAGCGCCGACACCAGCTCCAAGCTGTACTGGGACGAGATCGCGCGCGGCTTCGAGGCCGCCAACCCCGGCATCAAGGTCGACGTCGAGGTGGACAGCTGGACCGACATCGGCAAGAAGGTCGACGACATGATCGCGGCCGGCAAGTCCCCCGACCTGCTGCAGACCGGCGGCTTCGCCGACCAGGTCGCGGCGGACCGGCTGTACCCGGCCGCCGACGTGCTCTCGATGGACACCCAGGCCAATTTCCTGGACACCTTCGCGCACGCCGGGCAGGTGCTCGGCACCCAGTACGGCATCCCGTTCGTCTCCTCCTCCCGGGTGCTCTTCTACAACAAGGCGGTCTTCCGCCAGGCCGGCATCACCCAGCCGCCGGCCACCTGGAACGAACTGCGCCAGGACGCCGAGAAGATCAAGGCCAAGGTGCCGGGCGTGACCCCGTACGGGCTGCCGCTCGGGCCGGAGGAGGCACCGGCCGAGTCCATGCTGTGGACGCTGAGCGGCGGCGGCAGCCTCTCCGACGACGTCGGCAACTACACCATCGACAGCACCCAGAACCAGGCCACCTTCAGCTGGCTGAAGAACAACCTGGTGGCCACCGGGCTGACCTATCCGGACCCGGGCAAGATGAACCGCACCCCGGTCTTCCAGGACTTCGCGGCCGGGAAGGTCGCGATGCTGAACGGGCACCCGACGCTGCTGCGGATGGCCACCGCCGGGAAGATCGACTTCGGGACGGCGCCGATCCCCAAGAAGGACGGCGTGGGCAAGACCGGCAGCCTCGGCGTCGCGGACTGGATGATGGCGTTCAAGGCCAACGGGCACAAGAACGAGATCAAGAAGTTCCTGTCCTTCGCCTACTCCCGCGAGTTCCAGCTGAAGTTCGACGAGCAGTACAACCTGCTGCCGGTCACCCAGGACGCGTTCAACCAGATGACGTCCGACCCGAAGCACGAGGACCTCAAGCAGTTCGCGGTCGGGCTGACCAACGCCAGCTTCTACCCGTTCGGGGACCCGGCCTGGGGCGACGTCAGCAACCGGATCAAGGCCGGGATCGGGCAGGCCGTCACCGGCGACCCGAAGCAGGCGCTCGCCGGGCTGCAGGACGCGGCGGTGAAGGAGGCGGCCCGGGTCCGCAAGTGAACCCGGGCCGGGGTGCCCTCCAGGGGCGGGGGCGTCAGGGGCGGGCTCGTCAGGGGAGCGTGATGGCGTAGGCCTTGCGGAGCGTCTCGTGGACCGTCCAGGTGGTCCGGTCGCCCTCGCGCAGCACGGCGCAGTCGCCCGGGCCGACCTCCAGGGTCGGGCCGCCCTCGACCTCGATGGTGGCCCGGCCGCTGAGCACCACGAACAACTCGTCGGCCTCCACGTCGGTGACCACGCCGGGGGTGATCTGCCAGATGCCGCGCAGCTGGCGGCCGTCGGGGGACTCGGCGAGGACCAGGCCGGAGACCTCCGGGGTGCCGGAGACGATCTGGGCCGGGTCGAGCGGATCGGGTTCGAGGTCGGCGGTGGGGATGTGCACGGCGAAGCTGGGCGTGGTCATACCGCCGACGCTAGCCGGGGCGGCCGGGTGCCGGAGGGCGCACAGTGTGTCCGGCTCACGCGGGAGAATGACACTCCGTAGTGATGGCGGAGGTGTCCTGGTGGGCGAGCTGAGTGAGCGGGACGTGGCGGTGCTGGCCCTGGAGGGGCGGCAGTGGCGGACGGCCGGGGCCAAGGAACGGGCGATCCGGGAGGAACTGGGGCTCTCCTCCACCCGGTACTACCAGCTGCTGAACGCGCTGCTGGACCGGCCGGAGGCCCTGGCGCACGCCCCTGTCCTGGTGAACCGGCTGCGCCGGATCCGGGAGGCCCGGCGGGCGGCACGGTAGCGGGACGGGGCCGCGGGGTAGGGCTCGGGCATGGGCTTTGACGAGAAGTGGGCGCCGGTCACGGCTGCCGGGCGGGACGGGCTGCGGGCGATCCTGGCGGCGCCGGGCGAGGCGGTGATCGCGCTGGACTTCGACGGGACGCTGGCGCCGATCGTGGCGGATCCCGATCGGGCGCGGGCACATCCGGGGGCGGCGGCCGCGCTGCGGGCGCTGGTGCCGGCGGTGCGGGCCGTGGTGGTGGTGACGGGTCGGCCGGCCGCGCTGGCGGCGGAGTACGGCGGCCTGGACGGGCTGCCCGGGGTCGTGGTGCTGGGGCACTACGGCGCCGAGCGCTGGGAGGGCGGCGAGGTGACCGCGCCGCCGGTGCACCCCGGGGTGGCCGGGGCGCGGGCGGCGCTGCCTGGCCTGCTGGCGGCGGCGGGGGCGCCCGAGGGGACGTGGCTGGAGGACAAGGGGCGCTCGCTGGCGGTGCACACCCGGCGCACGGCGGCGCCCGAGGAGACGCTGGAGCTGCTGCGGGCGCCGGTCGGCGAGCTGGCGGCCGGGCACGGGCTGGTGGTGGAGCCCGGGCGGCTGGTGCTGGAGCTGCGGCCGCCGGGGGTGGACAAGGGCGCGGCGCTGACCGGCTTCCTGCGTGAGCGCGGGGCAGGTTCGGTGCTGTACGCGGGGGACGACCTGGGGGACGTGGCGGCCTTCGCGGCGGTGGAGAAGCTGCGCGGCGAGGGGGTGGCGGGGCTGCTGGTGTGCAGCGGCGCGGTGGGGGACGCGCCGGTGCGCGAACTCGCCGACCGGGCCGACCTGGTGGTCCCGGGCCCGGCCGGCGTGGTGGAGCTGCTCGCGGCGCTGGGCGCGGCCGTCGGCGCGGTCTGAGCCGGGCGGCGGCGCGTTGAGCGAGTTCAGAGCGCGTTGAGCTGGTTCACAGCGCGTTGAGCTGGTCGAGGAACCACTGCTGCGGGGGCAGCGCGGTGGCCGCCGCCGCGAGGCGCTTGGTGCGGTCGGCGCGCTCCCCCTCGGGCATGGTGAGGCCGGCGTGCAGGGCGTCGGCGGTGGCGATGATGTCGTACGGGTTGACGGTGAGCGCGTCCTCGGCGAGTTCGGCGTGCGCGCCGGCCTCGCGGGAGAGCACCAGGGCGCAGCCGTGGTCGGACACCACCGGAACCTCCTTGGCGACCAGGTTCATGCCGTCCCGGATCGGGTTGACCAGGGCCACGTCGGCGAGCCGGTAGGCGGCCAGGGAACGCGGGAAGTCGTCGTCGACGTGCAGGATCAGCGGCTGCCAGGCGGGGGTGGCGAACTCGGCGTTGATGTCCTCGGCGAGCCGTTGGACCTGCGCGGTGTAGGCGCGGTACTCGGCGAGGTCGGTGCGCGAGGGGTAGGCGAAGGCGATGTGCACCACCCGGTCGTGCCATTCGGGGCGGGTGCGCAGCAGGTGCCGGTAGGCCTGGAGGCCGCGGACGATGTTCTTGCTCAGCTCGGTGCGGTCGACCCGGACGATGGTGCGCCGCCCGCCGACGGCCTCGCGGAGGGCGGCGAGGCGTTCGTCGACGTCCGGGCGGTGGGAGCGCTCGCGCAGGAAGTCGGCGTCGGCGCCGAGCGCGTGCACGCCGAGCCGGGTGGTGCGGCCGGCGTGGGTGACGGTCATGGCGTCCCGGTCGACCTCGGCACCGAGCAGGTCGGCGCAGCAGTCGGCGAAGGCCAGCGCCCAGCGGCGGGTCAGGAAGCCGGCCCGGTCGGCGCCCAGGATGCCGGTGAGGACGGCCTCGGCGACGTCGTCGGGCAGCAGCCGGAAGTACTCGGGCGGGGCCCACGGGGTGTGCGAGAAGTGGCCGATCCGCAGGTCGGGGCGGGCGGCGCGGAGCAGGGCAGGGGTCAGCGAGAGGTGGTAGTCCTGGACCAGCACGGCGGCCCCGGGGGCGGCCTCGGCGGCCAGCGCCTCGGCGAAGGCGGCGTTGTAGGCGCGGTAGGCGGCCCACTCGGTGCGGAACCCGGCGTCGAAGGCGGGGGCGGTGGGGGTGGCGTAGAGCAGGTGGTGGACGAACCAGAGGGTGGAGTTGGCGACGCCGTTGTAGGCGCGGGCGAAGGTGTCGGGATCGATGTCCAGCATGCGGACGGCCTGGCCGCCCACGTCGTGCCCGGCGAGGTCGAGGCGGCCGTCCGGGGCCCCTCTGGCGGCCTGCCGGTCGGCCGCGCCGAGGGCGGCGCAGACCCAGACGGCGTCGGGGTCGTCGATGGCGGAGAGGCCGGAGACCAGGCCTCCGCCGCCGCGGCGGAGGGTCAGCGTGCCGTCGTCCGCGGTGCCGAACGACACCGGTCCCCGATTGGAGGCCACCAGGACGGGGGCGGTGCCGGTCGCACTCGAACGTTCGGTCGTGAGATCGCCCATGGTTGGTACGTTGCCGGGGCTCCGGAGCGGCAAACCCTTTCGGTGGGTGTTCAGTGTCGGGTCGCGTACTCGGGCACGGTGTGCATGGGCGGGCGTTCCAGGGCGGTCACCGGGTGGGTGTGGGCGGTGAACTCCCGGCTCTGCGGGTCGCGGGTGAACTGGGTCAGCAGCGGGTGGACCAGGTCGGCCGAGGCCTTCAGCCGGTGGGTGCGGTCGAGGCGTTCGAGGGCGGTGCGGTAGATGGTGGCGGCCATCCGGCCGAGGGCCTGGCCGTCCTGGTGCCGGTGGTGCCGGACGCCGACGTCCACCTGGGCCAGGGCGTCCAGCCCGACCGTCTCCAGCGCGTCGACCAGCAGGCCGAGTTCGACGCCGTAGCCGGTGGGGAAGGGGAGCCGTTCGAGCAGCGCGCGGCGGGCCGCGTACTCGCCGCCGAGCGGCTGGACGAAACCGGCGAGTTCCGGCCAGTGCAGGTTGAGCAGCGGGCGGGCGACCAGTTCGGTGACCCGGCCGCCGCCGGCCGGGACCACCGCGCCCTCGGTCTCCAGCGGCCGGTCGTACATGGCCTTGACCAGCTGGATGTCCGGTTCGGTCAGCAGCGGGCCGAGGATGCCGGAGACGAAGGCCGGGTCGAACTCGCGCAGGTCGGCGTCGACGAAGCAGACGATGTCGCCGCGGGTGACCAGCAGCGAGCGCCAGAGCACCTCGCCCTTGCCGGGGACGGCGGGCAGCCGGGGCAGGATCGCGTCGCGGTACTCCACCCGGGCGCCGGCCCGGGCCGCGACGGCGGCGGTGGCGTCGGCCGAGCCGGAGTCGACCACGACGAGTTCGTCGACCAGCGGGAGGCGCTCCATCAGCTCGCGGCGGATGGTGCGGACGATGTCGCCGACGGTGGCCTCCTCGTCCAGCGCGGGCAGCACCACGCTGACCGTGTGGCCGGTCCGGCGCTTGGCCTCCAGCAGGGCGTGCACCGGCCGGTCGACCGCGCTCCACGAGCGGCGGCGCAGCCAGGACGCCGCCTGCGGGAGCAGCGCGGGGGTCGGTTCGGCGGGCACGGGACTCTCCTCGGCGGGGTCGGTGGGACGCGCCATCTCGCGTGGCGGACGATCCCGTTCGGGGTTGACGCCTTCGGATACAGTCTTCGTACAGCGGCCGGACCTTTGCACGCCGGGGTCGCCGTTGAGCACCACCACAATTTCACAAGCTCATCCAGAGGGACTGAGGGAACGGCCCGTTGACGTCCCGGCAACCTTCTCGCGCGGCTGTCTGTCGACAGGCCCCGGCGGGACAGGTGCCAATTCCGGCCTGTGGCGCGACCGTGCCACGGGGAAGATGAGGAGAGAGGCCTCCGCCATCATGGCTATCGACACTGTCGCACCCGCATCCGTGGACCTCGGCCCCGCCACCGCGCTGTCCTGTCGGGAGTGCGGCACCCGCTTCCCGCTCGGTCCGAGCTTCGCCTGCCTGGAGTGCTTCGGCCCGCTGGAGATCGCGTACGACTTCGGCAGCGAGGACGCCGAGGCGCTGCGCCGCCGGATCGAGGCCGGCCCGAGCTCGATCTGGCGCTACGCGCCGCTGCTGCCCGTCCCGGCCGACGTCGCCACCAAGCCCAACCTGAACCCCGGCTGGACCCCGCTGGTCAAGGCGGACAACCTGGGCCGCGAGCTGGGCTTCACCGCGCAGCTGCACATCAAGGACGACTCGGGCAACCCGACCCACTCGTTCAAGGACCGCGTGGTGGCCTGCGCCATCGAGGCCGCGCGGGCCTTCGACTTCACGACGCTCTCCTGCTCCTCCACCGGCAACCTGGCCGGCGCGGTGGGCGCGGCGGCTGCCCGGGCCGGCTTCAAGTCCTGCGTGTTCATCCCGCACGACCTGGAGCAGGGCAAGGTCGTCATGGCCGGGGTGTACGGCGGTGAGCTGGTCGGCATCGAGGGCAACTACGACGACGTGAACCGCTTCTGCTCGGAGCTGATCGGCGACCCGGCCGGCGAGGGCTGGGGCTTCGTCAACGTCAACCTGCGCCCGTACTACGGCGAGGGCTCCAAGACGCTGGCGTACGAGATCTGCGAGCAGCTCGGCTGGCGGCTGCCGGAGCAGATCGTCATCCCGATCGCCTCCGGCTCCCAGCTGACCAAGATCGACAAGGGGCTGCAGGAGCTGATCAGGCTCGGCCTGGTCGAGGACCGGCCGTACAAGGTTTTCGGTGCCCAGGCGGCGGGCTGCTCCCCGGTGTCGGCGGCGTTCAAGGCCGGCCAGGACGTGATCCGCCCGGTCAAGCCGGACACCATCGCCAAGTCGCTGGCGATCGGCAACCCGGCGGACGGCCCGTACGTGCTGGACATCGCCCGGCGCACCGGCGGCGCGGTCGAGGACGTCACCGACGCCGAGGTGGTGGACGCGATCCGGCTGCTGGCCCGGACCGAGGGCGTCTTCGCCGAGACCGCGGGCGGGGTGACCGTCGGCGTGCTGAAGAAGCTGGTGGAGACCGGCCAGCTGGACCCGGCCAAGGAGACCGTCGCGATCAACACCGGCGACGGCCTGAAGACCCTGGACGCCGTCGCCGGGGCCGGGATGACCGCCGTCATCCGCCCGACCCTGGCGTCCTTCCACGACGCCGGCCTCGCGTCCGCCTGAATCCCCCCACCCCGCTGGGCCCTGTCCGCTAGGAGAACCATGAGCGCCAACGTCCGTATCCCCACCATCCTGCGCACCTACACCGGCGGCGCCGCCGAGGTGGCCGCCGAGGGCGCCACCCTGGGCGAGGTCATCGCCGACCTGGAGAAGAACCACGCGGGGATCGCCGCCCGCATCCTGGACGACGCCGGCAAGCTGCGCCGCTTCGTCAACGTCTACGTGAACGACGACGACGTGCGCTTCGCCGAGGGCCTGGCGACCGGGATCGCGGACGGCGCCAGCGTCTCGATCATCCCGGCGGTGGCCGGCGGCTGCTGAGCCGCGCCCCGATCCGGGCACCCCGCCCGAGCCGCTCGTCCGACCGGCCGTCCGCGCGTACGGAATTCCGTTCTCCGTACGCACGGGCGGCCGGCCGCATTTCGGCGGGAATATGGCGGGGTCAAGTCGGAGTAGAGTGTGGCTCGGTTGGGAACAGGGCTTCCCCTCATCCTCACCCGCGAATCACCCGCGAATCGCCGGACGGTCGTCCGGCCGCTGAGACCGGTCGGGTGCCTGGGCCGTGAAACATGTCAGGCAGATGTCAGAATTCCCGCGGGGATTTGCAGTAATCCGTCCGCTATGTCCGGCGTGAAATGCCGAATTCCTCCCGCTTTGGCCCGTCCTGCCCCTTGGCGTGGTGCCGGAATTCCCCGCAGCTGACCCTGTTGCAGAGGGCGTCGATCCGGATACATTCAGCCGCGGTCGACGTAATCACCCGCTCACAGGGCGCCGTCAGGCACCCCCGGCGGAGGGTTGCGGCGTGCACGGCTGCGCCCAGGGGGGGTTCCCCGGGCCGGCCTTCAAACCAGACCCGGGCCCGCGACCTGCGGGCGCGTGAAGGGCCAGCACAGCACTAGGGGAGTTCGGAATGGCTCAGGGCACCGTCAAGTGGTTCAACGCGGAGAAGGGCTACGGCTTCATCGCGGTCGACGGTGGTGCGGACGTCTTCGTCCACTACAGCGCGATCCAGATGGACGGCTACCGCACCCTCGAGGAGGGCCAGCGGGTCGAGTTCGAGATCTCCCAGGGACAGAAGGGCCCGCAGGCGGACATGGTCCGCGCCGCGGTGTGACCCCCTTCCGACCCCAGGAGCTCGGCGCGGCCCACGGCTGGTGACCACTCGCTTCTCGACGGGCCCGTGCGACACGCGTCGTACGGGCCCGTCGGCGTTCCCCGGCGGGGAGTTGCGCGGGTCGGCGGGAGCGCCCCGGGCGGCTCGCGGGATCGCGATTGGGCTTGCACTCGACCACCCCGAGTGCTAATTATTGGCGTTAGCACTCACAGCGTGAGAGTGACAGCGGACCGGGTCGGTGAGGCCCCCGGGAGCGGTAGGGGAAAGGACCCCCGCACACCAGGGCCGTCCGTCGCGGGCACCCCTTGGTCCGAGCAGTCGACCGTGTCCCGGAGGACCACTTCTGATGGCCAAGATCATCGCCTTTGATGAGGAAGCTCGCCGCGGCCTTGAGCGTGGCATGAACCAGCTCGCCGACGCAGTGAAGGTCACGCTCGGCCCCAAGGGTCGCAACGTCGTGCTGGAGAAGAAGTGGGGCGCCCCCACGATCACCAACGACGGTGTCTCCATCGCCAAGGAGATCGAGCTCGAGGACCCCTACGAGAAGATCGGCGCGGAGCTCGTCAAGGAGGTCGCCAAGAAGACCGACGACGTCGCGGGTGACGGCACCACCACCGCCACCGTGCTCGCCCAGGCCCTGGTTCGCGAGGGTCTGCGCAACGTCGCCGCCGGCGCCAACCCGATGGCCCTGAAGCGCGGCATCGAGAAGGCCGTCGCCGCCGTCTCCGACCAGCTGCTGGCCCAGGCCAAGGACGTGGAGACCAAGGAGCAGATCGCCTCCACCGCCTCCATCTCGGCCGCCGACACCCAGATCGGCGAGCTCATCGCCGAGGCCATGGACAAGGTCGGCAAGGAAGGCGTCATCACCGTCGAGGAGAGCAACACCTTCGGTCTGGAGCTCGAGCTCACCGAGGGCATGCGCTTCGACAAGGGCTACATCTCCGCCTACTTCGCGACCGACCTGGAGCGCATGGAGGCGACCTTCGAGGACCCCTACATCCTCATCGCCAACTCCAAGATCGGCTCGGTCAAGGACCTGCTGCCGCTGCTGGAGAAGGTCATGCAGAGCGGCAAGCCGCTCGTCATCATCGCCGAGGACGTCGAGGGCGAGGCCCTGTCGACCCTGGTCGTGAACAAGATCCGCGGCACCTTCAAGTCCGTCGCCGTCAAGGCCCCGGGCTTCGGCGACCGCCGCAAGGCCATGCTCGGCGACATCGCCATCCTCACCGGTGGCACCGTGATCTCCGAGGAGGTCGGCCTCAAGCTGGAGAACGCCGGCATCGACCTGCTGGGCACCGCCCGCAAGGTGGTCATCACCAAGGACGAGACCACCATCGTCGACGGTGGCGGTGACAGCGAGCAGGTCGCCGGCCGCGTGAACCAGATCCGCGCCGAGATCGAGAACAGCGACTCGGACTACGACCGCGAGAAGCTCCAGGAGCGCCTCGCCAAGCTGGCCGGCGGCGTGGCCGTCATCAAGGCCGGCGCGGCCACCGAGGTGGAGCTCAAGGAGCGCAAGCACCGCATCGAGGACGCCGTCCGCAACGCGAAGGCCGCCGTCGAGGAGGGCATCGTCGCCGGTGGTGGCGTCGCGCTGCTCCAGGCCTCGGTCGCCTTCGACAAGCTGGAGCTGGAGGGCGACGAGGCCACCGGTGCCAACATCGTCAAGGTCGCGCTGGAGGCCCCGATCAAGCAGATCGCGACCAACGCCGGCCTGGAGGGTGGCGTCGTGGTGGAGAAGGTGCGCAACCTCCCCGCCGGTCACGGCCTGAACGCGGCCACCAACACCTACGTCGACCTGATCGCCGAGGGCATCATCGACCCGGCCAAGGTGACCCGCTCCGCGCTGCAGAACGCCGCCTCCATCGCGGCGCTGTTCCTCACCACCGAGGCCGTCATCGCCGACAAGCCGGAGAAGGCCGCTGCGGCCGCCGGCGGCGGCATGCCGGGCGGTGACATGGACTTCTGATCCTGATCGCACCGATCGGATCGGCTGGTTCCTGATCGTGTGGGCGGTCCCCTTCGGGGGGCCGCCCACACGGCGTTCTACCGGAGAATGGACAGATGGCTTCCGACGACATCGAGACCGCGCTGCACAACGCGCGGGCGCTGATCCTGGCCGACCTCACCTCGCGGGACGTGGCGGACGCCGCCGTCGTCTCCCTGGTGGAGCAGGCCGTGACGCACCGCCGCTGGTGGTTGGAGCAGTGGCCGGACGGCACCGGGTACGTGCTCGGGCTGGTCGCCCAGGACGTCCAGGACGCGCTGCTGGAGGCGTACGGGCGCTGGCCGCTGTGCACCGCCTGCGCCGCCGACGGGGACCCGCACGCGCTCGGCGTGGAGCCGGAGCTGGGGCCGGAGCCGCACTGGGTGTGCGGCAAGCAGGGCGCGGTGGTCGCGCCGGTGGGGGAGCTCTCCTAGCCCGCTCGTGGTCCGCTCCCAGCCCGCTCCTGGTCCGTTCCCAGTCCGCTCGTGGTCCGCGTCGTGGACCGGGCGGCGGGAGTACTGGACCTATAGGTAGGTTGACGATATATGTAGTCGTATGACTGAACGCTCGATGCAGGAGCCGACGCTGCTGCTGCTCACCGCTCTGGCGGACGCCCCGAGACACGGCTACGCCCTCATCCAGGAGATCGCCGCCATCTCCGAGGGCCGGGTCAAGATGCGCACCGGCACCCTGTACGGCGCCCTCGACCGCCTGCTCCAGCAGGGGCTGATCGAGGTCGCCGCGGAGGAGGTCGTGGACGGGCGGGCGCGGCGCAGCTACGCGCTGACCAGCGTCGGCCGGGAGGCGCTGGCCTCCGAGGCGGAGCGGCTGCGGGCCGTCGCCACCGAGGCGGAGCGCCGTCTCGCGAACGTCTGGTCGGCGCTCCAGGGCAAGCCGGAGCCGGAGGGGAAGTCGATGATGAGGGGGTTCTTCGCATGACCATGACCACACCGACGATGGGGGCGCCTTCGACCGCGCTGCGGGCGGCGCTGCAGTTCTACCCGCCCCGCTACCGCCGGGAGCGCGGCGAGGAGCTGGCCGCGGTGTTCGCCGACACCACGGCGGAGGCGGGCCGCTCGGCCGTCGCCCGTGAGGCGTTCGACCTGGCCGCGTACGGGCTGCGGGTGCGGCTCGGGCTGACCGGCTCCTCGCTGGCCGGGCGGGTGCTCGCGCTGGCCGCGCCGATGGTCGCCGGGGCGCTGGCCGGTGCGGCGCTGGTGCCGTGGGTGAGCGATGCGGAGCGGGCCGCCCGCCGGCTGACCTGGGACCCCTCGTACACCACGTACGCGCTGACCATCGCGCCGCCGGTGATCGCGCTGCTGCTCGCGGTGGCCGTCGTGACGGGGCGCTGGACGGCGGTGCGGGTCATCTCGCTGCTCCAGGCCGTCTCCGCGCTGTTCGTGCTGGCGCAGGCCGTCGTGCTGCCGCCGGAATTCGACCTCTGGGGGGTGGGGGACAGCAGCGTGGCCACCATGCCGTTCGTGCTGGGGGCGCTGCTGCTGGCCGCGGCGCCGACGGAGTTGCTGCCCAGGGCCTCCTGGCGTTCCGGCGGGCTGGCGCTGGCCTCGGTCCTCGGGGGCGGGCTGCTGGTGGCGCTCCAGCACTGGGGCGACTCCACCTTCCCGCTGGACATGCAGTGGTTCGCGGCGCTGCTGATCGGGCCGCTGCTGCTGACCTTCACCGCGCTGCGCGGCCGGGTGCTGCCGGCGGCCGTCGGGGTCGCGGTGCTGTCGCTGACGATGTTCGCGGGCCTGTTCAACATCTGGCGCGAGGGCCGCGGGTTCTGGCACGTGCTGCCGATGGCGGCGCCGGTGCTGCTGCTCCTGGTGGCGGCCGCGGTGGCGATGCGCCGGATCGGGGCCGGCGACGGGCCCGGCGGACGGTTCGGCGGATGGTTCGGCGGGGACTCCGGGAAGGGGCGCAGCCTGGCGTGACCCGGGGGGCGGGGCGAAGTGCTCGCCGGGCCCGGCCGGATGTGGCAACCTACTGATATGTCTAGACCAATTTTCGAAGTCATCGCGCTGACGCCCCAGGACGCCCAGGCTGCCGAGTCGGGCGGCGCCGACCGGCTCGAACTGGTCACCGACATGGCCGCGGACGGGCTCACCCCGTCCGTCGAGGACTTCGCCCGGATCCGGGCCGCCGTCGACATCCCGCTGCGCGTCATGCTCCGGATCCGGGACGGCTTCGCGCCCGGCGGCCTGGACGAACTGGCCGCCCGGGCCGCCGCGTTGCGGGCCGAGGGCGCCGAGGAGTTCGTCTTCGGCTTCCTCCACGCCGACGGCGCCGTCGACCTGGCCGCCACCGCCGCCGTCGCCGAGGCGGTGGCCGGCTGCCGCTGGACCTTCCACCGGGCGATCGACCACAGCACCGACCGGGCCGCCCTGCGGTCCGCCGTCGGCGCGCTGCCCGGGCTGGACACCTTCCTCACCTCGGGCGCGCCCGCCGGCGTCGACGCCGGGTACGAGGTGCTCCTGGCGGAGCTGGCCCGCGCGGGCGAGCCCGGGTACGGGCAGCGGATCCTGATCGGCGGCGGCCTGCGGGCCGAACACCTGAAGGGGCTGCGGGCCGAGGGCTTCGACGGCTTCCACGTCGGCGGCGCGGTGCGGGTCGACGGCTGGCGGACGCCGGTGGACGCGGCGAAGGTCGCCGAGTGGCGGGCCCTGATCGACGCCTGAGCGCGCGAGGAGGGCGGGGGCCGGTCCCGGTGGGGCCGGCCCCCGCCGCTCGGTTCCTCAGCGCAGCTGCGCGGGCAGCGGTTCGCCGTGCAGCACCGTCAGGCCGGAGACGGCACGGGTGAGCGCCACGTACAGCCGCCGCAGGCCGGTCCGCTCGTCCGGCTCGCCCGCGATCACCGCGGCCGGCTCGTCCAGCACCACGTAGTCGTACTCCAGACCCTTGGCCAGCGAGGCCGGCACGAGCGTCAGCCGGGCCTCGGCGCTGGTCTCGGCGCCGGGGGACAGGTACGGCAGGCCGGCCGCGGTCAGCGCCTCGGCGAGCAGCGGGATCCGGGCGTCGGCGGCGATCAGCCCGGTCGAGCCCTCGTGCTCCAGCGCCTCGCGGCAGGCCGCCACGACGGCGGGCACGGCCTCCGCGTCCGGGAGGCGGCGGATCGTCAGCGAGCCGGGGGCGTCGCGGACGGAGGTCGCCGGGGCCAGGCCCGGGGCGATCGCCGGGAGCAGCCGGGAGGCGTACGCGATGACCTCCTCCGGCACCCGGAAGCCCTTGGTCAGCTCCTCGACGTGGGCGTCCGGCTTGCCCAGGTGGCGCAGCGCGTCCGGCCAGCTCGCCGTCGCCCACGGGGTGGTGCCCTGGGCGAGGTCGCCGAGGACGGTCGCCGAGCCGGTCGTGCAGCGGCGGCCGACCGCGCGGTACTGCATCGGGGAGAGGTCCTGCGCCTCGTCCAGCACCACGTGCCCGAGCGAGGGGGTGCGCTGCACCAGGTCCGTCGCCTCGTCGACCAGGACGGCGTCGGCCTGCGTCCAGCGGGCCGTCTTCACCGAGCGGCCCGGCTTGGGCCACAGCACCGCCTGCTGCTCCTCCGGGGTCAGCACGCCCTCCGCGCAGGCGGCCAGGAACTCCGGGTCGGAGAGCAGTCGCAGCACCAGCTTCGCCGGGTCGACCGCCGGCCAGCACTCCTTGGCCACCGCCTTGACCGCGGGGTTGCGGGCCACCGCGTCCTGCACCCGGTCGTCGGGGGCCTCGCCGGACTGTTCCATCTTCAGCAGCACGGTGTGCGCGATCCGCTGTGGCAGGGCGTCCCTGGCGGCGCCGTAGCGCACCTCGCGGCTCTTCAACTCCTCGATGATCGCGGTGAGTTCGTTCACCTGGACGCGCCAGCGGCGGGAGCCGCGGACCACCACGCAGGGCTCGGTGGGCAGCGTGATGCCCGCGCGCACCGCCCGGCGCAGCACCTCGGCCATCCGGGCGTCGCCCTTCAGCCGGGCCGCCCGCGGGTCGTCCTCGCCGCGCACCTCGACGTGCCCGACCAGCTGCTGCACGGTCGCCTGGTTGACGTCCAGCTCGCCCAGGGCCGGGAGCACCTGCTCGATGTAGGAGAGGAAGGCGTTGTTCGGCCCGATCACCAGCGTGCCCGTCCGGGCGAGGCGCTCGCGGTGCGCGTACAGCAGGTACGCGACGCGGTGCAGGCCCACGGCCGTCTTCCCGGTGCCGGGGGCGCCCTGGACGCAGATGGTGCCCGTCACGTCGGAGCGGACGATCTCGTCCTGCTCGGGCTGGATGGTGGCGACGATGTCGCGCATCGGGCCGACGCGGGGCTTCTCGATCTCGGCGGCGAGCAGGGCGGAGGCGGTGTCCGCCTCCGCCGGGTCGCTCAGGTGCTCGTCCTCGTAGGCGGTGAGCTCGCCGCCGGTGTAGCCGAAGCGGCGGCGGCGTTCGACGTCCAGCGGCTCGGTGCGGCTGGCCCGGTAGAACGGCTGGGAGACCGGCGCGCGCCAGTCGATCACCATCGGGTCGCCGTCGGCGTCGTGGACGTGCCGGCGCCCGATGTAGAAGCTCTCCCCGCCGCCTCCTTCGCTCAGCTCCTCGCTGATCGTGTGCAGGTAGTCCAGGCGGCCGAAGAACAGCGGGGTGTGCGAGAGGTCGGCGAGGGCGGCGATCCGGGCCTCGATCTGGTTCTGGAGGACGGCGGCGGACACCCAGGTGCCGGTCACGTCGCGCAGGTCCAGCGACTGGACGTCCTCGCGCATCGCTCGCAGCGCGGACCGGGACGCGGCCAGGTGGTCGCGTTCGCGCTGGAGGGGGTCGGTGGTGGGGGTGGCGGGCACAGCGAACCTTCCCGGCTGCGCCGGAAGCGGGCGCAGCGGATCGATGGAGCTCACGGTGGGTACGGCCGACCGGTTGCCGTGCGGTCGGCGCCTCCCCCGGCTGCCCGCGCGACTTCAGCGGGTACCACGGTTCGGGAGGGGGCAGACGGACGATCCTAGACCCGGGCGCCCCGGGGTTCCAGCCCCGCAGGTCCCGGGCCCGCGGGTCCCGGCCCCCGTACGGCCCGGAGGACGTGCGCGACGGCGGCGCCGCCCCGGGCACCGCCGCGCGCGCGTGGTCCTCCTCGGGCGCGACGGTGTCCGGTACCGGGGCGTGTCCTACCGCACGTCCTACAGCACGTCGTCCGCGTCGATGATGCGGTACGCGTAGCCCTGCTCGGCCAGGAAGCGCTGCCGGTGGGCGGCGAAGTCCTGGTCCACGGTGTCCCGGGCGACCACCGAGTAGAAGTGCGCCGAGTGGCCGTCCGCCTTCGGACGCAGGACGCGGCCCAGGCGCTGGGCCTCCTCCTGGCGGGAGCCGAACGTCCCGGAGACCTGGATGGCCACGGTGGCCTCGGGCAGGTCGATCGAGAAGTTCGCGACCTTGGAGACCACCAGGACGCCGATCTCCTTGTTGCGGAACGCCTCGAAGAGCTTCTCGCGCTGGGCGTTGCTGGTCTCGCCCTTGATCACGGGCGCGTCCAGCACCTCGCCGAGCTCGTCCAGCTGGTCGATGTACTGGCCGATGACCAGCGTCTGGTCCTTCTCGTGCTTCTTCACCAGCGCCTCCACCACCCGCCGCTTGGTCGCCGTGGTGGCGCAGAAGCGGTAGCGCTCCTCGGGCTCGGCGGTGGCGTACGCCAGGCGCTCCGAGTCGGTCAGGGTGACCCGCACCTCGCAGCAGTCGGCGGGCGCGATGTAGCCCTGTGCCTCGATCTCCTTCCACGGCGCGTCGAAGCGCTTGGGCCCGATCAGGCTGAACACGTCGCCCTCGCGGCCGTCCTCGCGCACCAGCGTCGCGGTCAGGCCCAGGCGGCGGCGGGCCTGGAGGTCGGCGGTGAACTTGAACACCGGCGCCGGCAGCAGGTGCACCTCGTCGTAGACCACCAGGCCCCAGTTGCGGGCGTCGAACAGCTCCAGGTGCGCGTAGGCGCCCTTCCGCTTGGTGGTCATCACCTGGTAGGTGGCGATGGTGACCGGGCGGATCTCCTTGCGCGTCCCGCTGTACTCGCCGATCTCCTCCTCGGTGAGCGAGGTGCGCTTGACCAGCTCGTGCTTCCACTGGCGGGCCGAGACGGTGTTGGTGACCAGGATCAGCGTCGTCGACTTGGCGTGCGCCATCGCGGCCGCGCCGACCAGCGTCTTGCCGGCGCCGCAGGGCAGCACCACGACGCCCGAGCCGCCGTGCCAGAAGCCCTCGACGGCCTGCGCCTGGTACGGGCGCAGCCGCCAGCCGTCCTCGTCCAGCTCGATCGGGTGCGCCTCGCCGTCCACGTACCCGGCGAAGTCCTCGGCCGGCCAGCCGAGCTTGAGCAGCACCTGCTTGATCTGGCCGCGCTCGGAGGGGTGCACCACCACCGTGTCCGGGTCGACCCGGGCGCCGACCAGCGGCGCGATCTTCTTGGAGCGCAGCACCTCCTCCAGCACCGGCCGGTCGGTGGTGGCGAGCACCAGCCCGTGCGTCGGGTGCTTGAGCAGCTGGAGCCGCCCGTAGCGGCCCATGGTGTCCGCCACGTCCACCAGCAGCGCGTGCGGCACCGGGTAGCGCGAGTACGTCACCAGGGCGTCGACCACCTGCTCGGCGTCGTGCCCCGCCGCCCGCGCGTTCCACAGCCCGAGCGGAGTCACCCGGTACGTGTGCACGTGCTCGGGGGCGCGCTCCAACTCGGCGAACGGCGCGATGACGCGGCGGCACTCGGCGGCCTTGGGGTGATCGATCTCCAGGAGAAGAGTTTTGTCGCTCTGGACGATGAGCGGTCCGTCGTTCACGCGGGGAAGCCCTCCACTGGCTGACAGGCTGGATTGACGCAGACCCTCCAGTGTCGCGCATTCCGCGGCGAACGTGGTCGGGCTCCTTCCGAACGGGAACGGGCTCCTTCCGTTCGTACGGGCGACCGAGCCCGCGCTCCGGGCGACGGCGCCGGGTGACCACGGTGCGCATCGCTCGTTGAGCCGGTCATGAAGAAGTCGAAGCGCGTTCTCACCGCTCTCGCCCTGATGGGCACGGCCTTCGCGGCCACCGCCTCGTCCGCCGGCTCCGCGCACGCCCTCGCGGGGATCGGGGAGGGGCCCGGCGGGCTGCTCGCCGCGCCCGGATTCCTGATCGCCGACCAGGTCGGCGGCGGCTCGCTGCCGGTCGGGCAGGGGGAGATCGGCAGCCTGGCGGACAAGGCCGTCAAGGAGAAGATGAAGGAGTCGCAGGGGCACTGAGCCCGGCCCTGCCGCCGGGGTTACTCGTCGAGCTCCGCGACGCCGGTGATGCGGTGCAGGGCGAAGGTGCGGAGCTCGTCGGCGTGGTGGTCGAAGGCGGTGACGAAGCCGCCTTCGACCTTGACCGGGTCGATGATCCGCTGGCTGGCGATGCCCTCGGCGTTGAGGTAGCCGATCCACATCCGTTCGCCGAGCAGGACGGCGGTCTGCAGGGCCGCGAGGGTCTCGGCGGCGGCGGTGCGGGGCAGCTGGCGCGGGTCGGGGGTGGAGTCCCGGCGGTTGACGGTGGCGGCGCGGTCGCCGGCCCGGATGGCCTTGATGGCGGCGGCGAGCAGGGTGTCGTCCGGGGTCGGCGGGCCGTCCGGGACGGGTGCGGGGGCGGTGCGGGGCGGGGTGCGGTGGCTGTCCTGGCGGGTGATCAGGACGTCGCCCTCGGCGGACTCGGCGGCCGGGGCGTAGCCCATCGCGCGCAGGGCGGCGAGCAGGGCGTCCGGGGCGGCCTGGGCGGCGAGGACGGTGGGGGCGAGCAGCCGCAGCCGCAGGTCGGCGGAGCGGCGGTCGGCGAGGACCTCGTTCAGCAGGGACGGGTCGTCGCAGCGCAGGTAGGAGGAGGCGGCGCCGACCCGCAGGACGCCGTGCCGGCGGGCGACGTCGTCGATCAGGTAGGCGAGCGGCTGCGGGACGGGCGTCCGGGAGTGCTGCTCCAGGAAGGCCCGCAGGTCGGCGGCGGTGCGTCCGGCGTCGAGGGCGCGGCGGACGGACACCGGGGTGAAGCGGTAGACGGTGGCGCCGCCCTTGGACTCGATGTCGGCGCACAGCGCGAGGGCCTGGGCGAGCGGGGTGAGCAGCGGGCCGGGGGCGATCGCGGTGAGGTCCGGTTGCAGGATCACGTGGTCGAGCGGCTGCGGCAGCAGCGGGGCGAGCACCTCGGCCGGGTCGGATTCGGCGGTGAGCAGGGCGCGGGCGGGGGCGGCGAGGGCGCCGCGGCCGGTGACGCCGAGGAGTTCGGCCTCGGCGAGGGTCCAGGCGGTGAGGTCGTCGCGCAGCTCGTGGCCGTCCGGGCCGGTCGGGCCGCCGCGCAGCGGGCGCTGCCAGCGCAGGGTGGGCAGGAGTTCGGCGGCGGTGGCGGGGGTGCCGGGCGGGAGCTCGGCGAGCAGCGCGAGGGTGGCGCGGCGGACGGACGGGGCGAGGGTGCGGTCGAGTTCGGGCCCGAGGGCGGCGCGCGGCTTGCCCTTGCCGTCCGGGGTGCCGGTGAGGGCGGGGACGCGGGTGGCGGCGAGCCAGGCGGCGGCGAGGACGGACCAGCGTTCGGCGGTGTCCCGCTGGAGCCAGCCGTCGTAGGCCGGGGTCGGGGCCCAGCGTTCGTCGGCCTCGCCGTCGGGGGCCAGCAGTCCGGCGGCGTAGGCGAGTTCGAGCCAGAAGGCGGACTGCTGCTCGGTGGTCTCCAGGGCCTGCGCGGTGCGCTTGAGGTCGCGGACGCCGAGGCCGCCGGCGCGCAGCGTGGGCGGCGGGGTGAGGCCCCAGGTGTCGAGGAGTTCCTCGACGGTCTTGACGGCGGTGTGGGCCTGGCCGGCCGCCGCGCCGTCCACAGCCTGTGGATCGCGCGGGGCGGCGGCCGGGGCGGGCTCGGGCTGGACCGGCTCGACGGCGCGGTGGGTGCGGCCGCCGCGCAGGTGCAGGGCCAGTTCGCGCGGCAGGACGACGCTGCCCGGCCCGCTGGGCAGCAGCAGCCCGCGGGCGAGCAGCCACTCGACGGGGCTCTGCGCGTCCTCGGCGGTGACCGGGCGGGTGGCGTCCGGGACGGTGCCGGTCGGCGGCCCCCAGACCAGCCGTTCCAGCAGCCGCAGCGCCGCCTCGGGGGCGGTGTCGAGCAGCGCCGCGCAGCGGGCGCGGTCGTTCAGCAGGGAGGTGAGCGCGTCGACGGCGGTGACCGGGTCCGGGGTGGCGGGCTGCCCGGCGGAGGCGAGCAGCTGTTGCAGCCGGGCCGGGGACATGCCGACGGTCGCGTCGGAGAGGGTCGGGCCGAGGCCGGTGCGGCCGGGGTTGGCGGCCGTCGGGGCGAGTGCCTCGCGGACGGCGAGGACCAGCCGCAGGCCGTTGTCCGGGCCCCAGAGCAGCGCCCGGTCGCGCAGGGTGGCGATCGCCCGGGGGAGGGCGGCGGCGACGGCGGACCGGTCGGCGGGCGTCAGCGGGGTCGCGCCGGGGTGCGGCTTGACCTTGGCCGGGCCGGTCAGCAGGGTGCGGACGGTGGCCAGGCCGGTGCCGTCCGGGGCGGTGGCCAGGGCCTCGGCGACTTGCAGGGTGAAGCGGTCCAGGCGCTCCAGGGCGCGCAGCGCCGAGGCGCGGGAGGAGAGCCGGGCGGACAGCTGGGTGAGGTCGCCGGGGACGGGGTTGAGCAGGTCGGGGCGGGAGCGGAGCAGGGCGGCGAGCGCGTCGTCGGGGCGGGCGCGCAACTCCTCGGCGAGGGTGCGGGGGCCGGCGGCGGACCTGCCCTGGCGTTGAGGGCCCTGCTGTGTGGTCATTCGACCTAGGTTAGTCGGGCGGGCGGACGGCGGGGTGTCCGTGCGGCGGCCCGTGGTGGACCGGTCCTCAGGACTCGCGCGGGCGGGGGCGGGGTGGGTAGCGTCACGGCCGAGGGTGGTTCGGTGGGCCGGGGTTCGGGCGCGAGGCGGGGTGTCGGTGATGACGGACGGCGAGTGGTGGCGCAGGAGCGGGCCGTGGAGCGGCCGTTCGGGGGGCGGGGCGGGGGCCTCCGGCGGGTCTGCCGGGTCCGGTGCTGCCGGCGACGAGGGCGGTTCGGGTGCATCCGGCGCCTCCGGTCCGTCCGGTCCGTCCGGTGCCTCCGACGGGGACAGCGTGTACGACACGGCGGCGCCGGGCGGCGGGACCCCGTCGGTGCCGCTGGACCCGCCCCGGACGCCGCGCACCCCGGGGGCCGGGGCGCCGCCCGTCCAGCTGGACAAGCCGCGTTTCGACGGGCCCGAGGACGATCCGGGCTCCATCCCGCCGCCCCAGGTGTACAGCTCCGGCGCGAACGGCTGGGATCTGGTGCTGCTCAACTTCTCGGACGCGCCGCAGGCTCCGCCGAAGCCGATCCCCGAGCAGCGTGCCGGGGACGGGGCGGGAGCGGCGGGTGCGCAGGCCGCCGATCCGGCGGGGGCTGTGGCTGGGGCGGCTGCGGCGGCCTCGGCGAAGGGGAAGAAGCAGCGCAAGGCCAAGGGGAGGGCGACCGCCGCGGGGAAGGCGAAGGCGCAGCCGACCGCCCCCGCCGGCCAGGCCGGTGCCGGTGCGGGCGCAACTGCCGGTGCGGGCGCGAGTGCGGGCGCGGGCGTCGGGGCCCGTCGGCCGTCCCTGCTGGTCCTGCTCTCCTGCGGGCTGCTGATCGGCGGCGCCGCCATGAGCTTCTTCCCGGCCATGCTGGTCGGCTGGGCCCTCGGCTACCTGTCCCGCCAACTCTCCGATCTGATGCGCAAGTTCGTCATCCTCGGGATCCCGCTGATCACGATGAGCGCGGCCACCCTGCACGCCATGCAGGCCAAGCCGGGCGCCCAGGGCGGCGCGGGCGTGCAGGCCGGTGCGCAGTTCAGTCAGATCAGCTGGTCGGCGGCCCCGGGCGTGCTGCGCCTGTCGGCGGTGCTGTCGGCGGTGGTGCTGCTGCTGTTGAGCCTGCGCCGTCGTCCGCCGCAGCAGGGCTGACGCCCGGGACGAGGGCGGCGAAGCCGGTGCAGAGCAGTCGGATGCTCTGGGTGAACTTCTCGTCCTGGCCGATTCGGGGGATCAACTCGCCCATGATCAGCGGAAACTCCGCGCACAGGTCGGCGTAGAGCTCGGCGCTGACGGGTGGTGGGGCCGGTGGCTGGTTCTGTTCCTGGAGGACGAAGCCGGTGACGTGGCTGAGCAGGATGTCGGCGGCGATGCCGCAGTGGACGGTGGGCAGGCCGGCGTCGAGGAGGGTGCGCAGCAGGCGTTCCATCAGGGAGAGGCCGCCGGAGCTGAGGACGCCGGGGCTCTCGGCGAGGAGCAGTGCGCCACCGGGGTGTTGCTGGATGCTGCGGCGCAGGGTGGCGGCCTGGGCCTCGACCCGGTCCCGCCAGGTGGCGTCGGGGGGGAGGGCGGCGAGGGCCGCGGTGCCGGTGTCGTAGGCCTGTCGGCAGACGCGGTCGGCCATCAGGGTGAGCAACTCGTCCTTGCCGCGCACGTGGTAGTAGAGGCTGCCGGCGTGGGCGTCGAGGCGGTCGGCGACCTGGCGCATGGACAGGTTGTGGTAGCCGACCTCCGCGAAGACGGCCATGCCCGCATCGACGATGCGCTCCTTGGTGAGCTTCATGGCTCCACCGTACAACGCTTTCCAACACTGTTCGAAAACTGTGCTAGCTTTGCCCTGCCCGGTTTTCGAACGGCGTTGGAATGTGATGGGGGAGGGGCAGTCATGGGGGCGATCCTGTTCAACGTGACCACGGCCGCGCTGATGGTCATGATGGTCAACTGCGGGCTCGGCGTGGTCGGCCGGGACACGCTGCGGGGGCGGCCGATCCCGTGGGCGGCGGTCGCCCTGACCGCGCTCGCCGTCGGTGGCGTGCTGCTCCAGCTGCTCTGGTCCGGTGCCATGGACGCGCTCGACGCCGACCCCGCCAAGTCCGGCTGGTGGCGCGAGTTCACCTCGGTGTTCATGCAGAACGGCGGCCTCGGCGGCGGACTGTGGAACCTCGCCACCCTCGCCGCCGTCGCCGTGCTCGCCCAGTGGTACTGGGGCGGCCCGCTCACCCTCGCGTTCTTCCTCGCGGGCATCCTGCTGCCCGGCCGGATCGACGGCCTGCTCGGCTTCGGCGACGGCCCCAGCACCGACCCCCGCAACTTCGCCGGGAGCTCCGGCGCCACCTACTTCCTCGGCGCCACCCTGGCCCTCGCCTTCCTCACCCGCACCCGCCTCCCCAAGGAGCGCGCCCTGGCGGTCGGCGTCCCGGTGCTGGGCCTCGCCATGTGGCTCGCCCAGGACAACGGACACGGCCTGGTGGCGGTCTACGGCTTCGCCCTCGGTGCGGTGGCCTGGGCGGTTCGCGGTCGCCTGGCGCGACGGTAGCTTGGGCCCGACCCGCTGAGCCCCGCCCGACCCGCTGAGCCCCGCCCGACCCGCCACGACCCGGAGGTGCCCGATGGCCCGCCTGTACGTACGGCCCGGCCCGAATCCCGACGAACCGGACGCGCCCGCCGCGGTCCTGGTCGTCGACCCCGACGGCACCCCCGGTGAGCGCGCCCTGGACCGGCTCGGCTCGTACTGCTACGAGGGCGACGGGGTGTTCTACCTGGTGCAGACGGACGGTTGGTTCGAGCCCTCCCTGGAGGGGGACCGGCTGGCGATCTCGGTGGCCGTCTACCCGGTGGCGCTGGAGCAGGTGGGCGTCGACCCCGCCGACTTCCCCGACCGCTCGACCGTCGACCCGCGCGCCCACCTGGTCCTGCGCGCCGGGACGACCGTCGATCCGGTGCTGCCCGCCTGGTTCGACGAGGGGCTGGCCGTCTTCACCGCCGGCCCCGGCACCCCGCTCGAAGACCTCCTCGCCTCCGAGGACGACTGGCCGATCATCCTCGCGCCGCCGCCCGAGGAGATCCAGGACGGCGACGACGAGTAGGGCATCGCCCCGCCGGGCCCGGATCGCCCGCCCTGTCGGGCCCGGATCGCTCAGCCCGGCGGCCGGTGCGACCTCCGCTCAGCGCGCGAAGCCCGCCAGCAGCCCCCGCGGGTCGAAGGTCACCCGGATCCGGGTGATCCTCCCGTTCTCCACGTGGCTCCAGTTCGCCGTCGGCGCCGGTGGCGCGATGCTCGTGTGCAGGTCGAACCAGGTGATCACGTCGTCCCCCTCGGCGACCCGGGCGTGCACCTCGATCTTCTCCAGCACCTGCCCGAGCCCCTTCAGTCCGGCCAGGGCCTCCTCCACCCCCGACACCGTGGCCAGCGGGCCCACGAAGTCGACGTCCTCCGCCAGCAGCCCCCGCAGCGTCTCGAAGTCGCCCGCCTGCCAGGCCGCGAAGTAGGTCTCGGAAATCCCACGTGCAGTCTTCGTCGTCGTCATGCCTCCATCCCCGTCGTCGACGCACCGGTCCGGGCCCGCCTCGGCCTGGTCGCCCGACCCGACCAGCACTCGCCGGCCGTGCGCCTGCTGCACGCCCGGCTCCGTGCGTCCCTGCGGGCGGCGGACTGAGCGCGGCCGGCTGAGCGCTCGGGCAGCCAGGCGGTCAGGTGGTCGGGCGGTCGGGCGCTTGGGCGCTTGGGCGCTTGGGCAGCCAGGCGCTCAGCCGTTCCAGCGCGGATCGCGCCCGGAGGCGGCCAGCGCGCGGTCCAGCGTCGGAGCGCCGTCCGGCACCGCCACCGGGGCGGCGAAGCCGCCGTACCGGCGGTACAGCTCGGCGTTCTCCTCGACGACCGCCAGCACCAGCTGCGCGAGCTCCTCGTCGATCCCGATCGGACCGCCGGTCGTCCGGGCGACGTCCCAGCCGTGCGGGACGAGCTCCGCGATCAGCATCCGGGCGATGCCCTCCGCCGGTGCCGAGGATCCGCCGAGGTCGACGTGCCCCTCCCAGACGGCCGGGTCGGCCCAGGTCGCGACGGCGCGGTCCAGCCGGGCCGCGTAGGCGGCGGGCCAGCCGGGGTCGGCGGTGAAGTCGCGGTCGACCAGTTCCTCGGGCAGTTCGGTGCGGCGGGCCCGGTGCTCCAGGCCGTGCGAGGTGTAGAGCACCCAGTGGTTGACGAGCGCACGGGCGTCGAAGTCCGTGCAGGGTGTCGGGCCGTCCAGCGGGTGGTCCGCCGGGACGCCGTCGGCGACCCGGGCGGCGGCCGCGGCGGCGCGCGCCAGCAGGGGGTGCAGCGGGTGGGTGTCCCGGGTCGGGTGATCGTTCATGCCCCGATCCTGCGCCGGTCGGGCCGCCGGGTTTTGAAGAAACGCGACGGCCGGTGCCCTGACCAGGAGCGACGCCGCGGGCCCCGGCCAGGAGCGCCGGCCCGGGGCCTGCGGTGGCCGCCCCGGCTGCGGCAACCGGTTCAGAGTAGGCAGGCAGACTGCTAATATTAAGCAGGCAGCCTGCCTATCTCTACCGGGACCTCCCCAGCAGGCCAGCTCCGTCGCAGAGGTTCCGGAGGAAGGGGGCCGACATGCCTCTCCCCGGTGACACCCACACCCCGCAGCAGACGGCCACGACCGCGACGCCCACCGGCAACCCCTTCGGCCCGCGCTTCGTGGCCCCGCTGTACCTGGGGGCCTCGCTCAACCCGGTCAACAGCTCGATCATCGCGACCGCGCTGGTGGCCATCGCGGCGGCCCTGCACCTCCCCGTCGGGGACACCGCGATCCTGATCTCCTGCCTGTACCTCACCAGCGCGCTGGCCCAGCCCGCCGCCGGGCGGCTCGCCGAGGAGTTCGGGCCCCGGCGGATCTTCGTCGCCGGCATCGTGCTGGTGTTCGCGGCCGGGATCGTCGGCACGCTGGCCCACTCGATGGCCGCCCTGATCGCGGCCCGGGTGCTGATCGGCGCGGGCACCTCGGCCGGCTACCCGGCCGCGATGCTGCTGATCCGCCGCCGCGCCGAACAGGCCGGTTACCAGGCCCCGCCGCGCGGGGTGCTCGGTGGCCTGGCGATCACCGGCGCCGCCACCGTCGCCGTCGGCCCCGCCCTCGGCGGACTGCTGGTGGGCTGGTTCGGCTGGCAGACCGCCTTCTGGATCAACATTCCGGTCGCCGCCGTCGCCCTGGTCCTGGCCGTGGTCGGGATCGCGCCGGACCCCGACCCGGTGCGCCTCGGTTCACCCCGCGCCCTCGCCTCCCGCCTCGACCTGCCCGGCATGCTGGGCTTCGGCGGCTCGCTCACCGCCCTGATGGTCTTCCTCGCCGCCCTGCCGCGCCCGGACTGGCCCGCGCTCGCCGCCGCCCTCGTCCTCGCCGCCGTGCTGGTCGGCTGGGAACTGCGCGCCGCCCACCCGTTCCTCGACGTCCGGCTGCTCGCCTCCAACGGGGCCCTGACCCGCACCTACGTGCGCAACGGCCTGACGCTGATGGGCACGTACGTGATCCTCTACGGGCTCACCCAGTGGCTGGAGGCGGCCCGCGGGCTGTCCGCCTACCAGGCCGGCCTGGCGCTGATGCCGATGGGCGTCCTGAGCGCCGTGACCGCCCGGGCGGTGGCACGACGGACGGGCGTGCGGCTGCCGTTGATCGCCTGCGCGGTGCTGCTGCTGCTCGGCGCGGTGGCCGTGCTGTTCGTGGGCGTCGGCACCCCGATGGCGGCGGTCGTCGCCGTCAGCGCGGTGTTCGGGCTGACCTCCGGCGCCGGGACGGTCGCCAACCAGACCGTCCTCTACCAGGAGGCCCCCGCCGCGACGGTCGGCACCGCCTCCGGACTGCTGCGCACCTTCGGCTACCTCGGTTCCATCGCCTCGGCGGCGATCACCGGCGCCGCCTTCCACGACCGGGTGGGCGACGCCGGCCTGCACTCCATCGCCTGGGTGCTGGTCGCGATCTCCGCCCTCCTCCTCGTCCTGACCGTCTGCGACCGCCGACTCGCCGAGTCCTAGCCGCCGCAGGCGAACCGGCCCGGACCCACCCGGCCCGGGCCCACCTCAACCCGCAGAGAGCCGATCCACGACATGACCACCATGACCACCGTGACCGAGACCGCGCCCGCGATCGACCCCGCGCGCACCGCGCTGCTGTTGATGGACTTCCAGCCCGCCGCCCTCGGCGCCGTCCCCGACCCGGAGGGTCTGCTGGCCCGCGCGGGCGAGGCACTGGCCTGGGCCCGCGCCCACGGCACGCACGTCGTCTTCGTCCGCGTCGCGTTCGCCGAGGCGGACCTCGCCGCCGTCCCCGCCCGCAACAAGGCCTTCGCCCGGGTCGCCGAGGCCGGCCACCTCGCCGACGGCCACCCCGCGACGGCCGTGCACGAGTCCCTGGAGATCCGCGAGGACGACGTGACCGTGCGCAAGACGCGCTTCGGCGTCTTCGCCGGTGACACCGATCTGCGCGCCGAACTGCGCGGGCGGGACGTGGACACCCTGGTCCTCGCCGGGCTCTCCACCAGCGGGGTGGTGCTGACCACCCTCCGGCAGGCGGCCGACGAGGACTACCGCCTGTTCGTCCTGGCCGACGCCACCGCCGACCCCGACCCGGAGGTGCACCGGGTGCTCATGGAGAAGGTCTTCCCGCGCCAGGCCTGGATCGTCGCCATCGCGGACCTGGCCGCCCTGAGCGTGCCCGGGAGCCGGTGAGGCGCGGCGGAGACGTGCGACGGGGTCTGGCGCTAGCCGCTCACCACTTCCCGGACCGCCGTGAGGAAGTCCGCCGTCCGGGGATGGGTGGGGTGAGCGGGGTGGGCGAGGTAGACGGTGGCGCCAGGGGCGTCCGAGACCGGGAGGAAGCGGACGCCCGGATGGCTGTGGCTCTCCGCGGTACCTGCCGCGCCGAGGCCGAACGCACCGCCGGTGGCGATGAGGTTCAGCCACTCGTCCACGTTGCCCACCTCGACCGTCCCGACCGGGCACTGCTCCGGGGGCCACAGGTCCGGTGAGGCGGTACCGACACCCGGCCACAGGGCCAGCGGGAGGTCCTGGCCGACGGTGAGTTCGGCCAGCAGCACCCCGTCCCGGTCCGCAAGGGGGTGGTCGTCGGACAGGGCCGCGACCTGGCCCTCCGTGTAGAGGGCCTCGGTGCGGATACGCGGATCGGCGGGGACGGTGCGGAGCACCGCCACGTCGGTGTCCCCGGTGGCGAGGCCCGCGGTGCTGTTGTCCCGTCGGACCACCTCGAGCGGGGCGTGCGGGTGTGTGCGGCGCCACGACCGGAGCAGCGGGACGGTCTGCTGTCCGAGCACCGCGCAGGTGTAGCCCAGCCGTAGGGGGCGGGAGATCGTCCGGGCGTCCGCGAGGGCCGCATCCAGGTGGGCGAGGATCGCCCGGGCGTGTTCGAGGAGGGTGGTGCCGGCCTGGGTGAGGGCCAGGTGCCGGGAGGAGCGGTCGACGAGCCGGACGCCGACGCGGGTCTCCATCTGGGCAAGCGTGCGGGAGAGGGCGGGCTGCGTCATGTGTAGCCGGGCCGCGGCGGCGGTGACGGTGCCCGCCTCGGCCAGCGCGTCCAGGGCCCTGAGGTGACGCAGTTCCACATCGTCCATGCCTGTGGAGCATAGTCCCTGCCCAAACGGCATTTCCGGGGACGGGGCGTGATCCGTAGCGTCACAGGTACCCGGGGCGGTTCCCGGGGTTCGGTCCCGAGACGTGATGGACGGTGTGGGTCATGAGGATTCTTCTGGTCGGTGCGAGTGGAACGCTGGGCAGCGCGGTGCGCCGGGCGCTCGCGGAGCGCGGTCATGAGGTGATCGGCGCGGGCCGCACGGGCGGGGACCTGGTGGCCGATGTCACCGACCCGGAAGCGGTGGCCAGGCTGTACGCGCAGGCAGGCCCGCTGGACGCGGTCGCGGTCGCGGCGGGCGCCGCCGTGTTCAAGCCGCTCGGCGAGCTGACCGCCGGCGATGTCGCGGCGACGTTCCGCGGCAAGGCGCTGAGCCAGTTGGAGCTGGTCCGCCAGGGCGCCTCACACGTAGCCAGGACCGGCTCGTTCACTCTGATCAGCGGGATCCTCACCGAGGAGCCGATCGTGGCCGGGGCGGCCGCATCCGCGGCGAACGGTGCCGTCGAGGCGTTCGTACGAGCCGCCGCGATCGAACTCCCGCCCCAGCGGATCAACGCGGTGAGCCCGACCGTGGTCGAGGAGTCCCTGCCCGCCTACGGGCCCTTCTTCCCCGGCATGGAGGCGGTACCCGCGACCCGCGTGGCGACGGCGTACGTCCGCTCGATCGAGGGCGCGCAGACCGGCCAGATCTACCGGGTCCGCTAGAAGCAACCGAGCCGGCGCGAAGGACGGGCCCTAGCTGTCCGCCAGGCGGTTCATGATCTCCGCCGCCCGGTCGAGCGTCTTGCGCTCGCCGGCCCGGAGGGTGGATCCGATCACCTCGGCCAGCCACGCCTCCCGCGCCGCCGGGATCCGCTCGCACAGGTCGGCTCCGGCCGGGGTCGCGCTGAAGAGGGACTTGCGCCCGTCGTTCGGGTCCTTGGCGGCGCTGACCAGGCCGCCGGCCCGCAGCGCGGCCACGGTCTCCGCCATGGACTGGCGGCGCACGTGCTCGGCCTGGGCGAGTTCGGTCACGGTCGCCGGGCCCTCCTGCACGACGCGGTGCAGGGTGGTCAGGTGCGACCAGTTCCACGGCAGGTCGTCGATCGGGGCCTCGGTGCGCAGCCGCGCCCGCAGCCGCGTCATCGCGCGCATCAGCTCGACGGCGGTGTCCTCGGGCGGGGCCGGTTCGCTACTCACCGTGCCAGCTTATGGCAGGGCGCAGCCGCCCCGACCAGCGCCGGAACCCCGGCGTACGGGGGCGGGGCCGACCGTCCGGCGGATCCTCGCGCCACGCCCTGGCCTGGCCGGTACGGACTCTCCGACGCCGCGCGGCGGGTCACGCGCCCAGGAAGCGCTGCAGCTCGGCCAGCACGAAGTTGGCGCCGGTGTACCCGATCCCCTGGAACCACAGCTGGTCGTCCACCGGGAACGCCCGGTGCGCCTTGACCGCCCCCAGCGCCTGCCAACCCGGACTCTCCAGCGCGGCGTCGGTGCCGGCCAGGGCCGGATCGCCGGAGGTGGCGTACAGCAGCAGGTCGCCGTCCGCCTTCGCGATCTGGTCCAGCGGGATCTCGACGTCGGACTGGTCGACGTTCTGCGCGTCCGGCCGCCCCACCTGGGCGTCCGACAGCACGATCCCGGGGAAGCTCTGCTTCCCGAACAGCCGGATCCCGCCGCCCTCCACGAACCGCACCAGGCTCACCTTCCGGCCGGACGCCTTCGCCGCCGACAGGGCCTGCACCACCTGGTTGGCGTGCCGCTGGTACGAGGAGACGAAGGCCGCCGCCGCGGCCTCCCGGCTCAACGCCTGGGCGTGCACCTGGAAGTCGGCCTTCCACGGCGCGCCGGTGGTCTGGGTGAGCACGGTCGGCGCGATCTCCCGCAACTGGTCGTAGCGGTCGCCGTCGCGCGCCTGGTTGGAGAGGATCAGGTCAGGCCGCAGCGCCCGGATCGCGACCAGGTCCGGGGCGCCGGCCAGGCCGACCCGGTGGATCCCGGCGACCCGGGAGGCCGGCCAGTAGGCGGGGAACCGGATGTCGGCGGCCGGCAGCGCGGCGCCCACCGGGGTGATGCCGAGGGTCAGCGCGGAGTCCAGCACGTCCGTGTCGAGGACGACCACCCGCAGCGGCTCGCCCGGCACCAGCACCGGCCCGGTGGCCGCGTCCACCGTGACCGGCGGCACCGGGGTGGGCGAGGCGGACGCGCCCAGGCCGTCGGCGGTCGGCGGCGCCGACCGCCGGGTCGTGCAGGCCGCGAGCGCGGCCCCGCCGAGACCGGCGAGGAACGAACGGCGGGCGATCCGGTGCATCGGCGGTCCTCGGGAGTGAGGCTTCGGGGGCGCGCCGATTATGTCCGGTTTGGTGTGGAATTGCCGTCAGGCGTCCACGGCCGCCGCCCACGGGGCCCCCGGAACGACCAACGGCGTGCCCGTCACCGGGTCCGGCACCACCACCGACTCCAGCCCGAACACCTCCCGCACCAGCTCGGCCGTCACCACCTCGGTCGGCGCGCCCTGCGCCACCACCCGGCCGTCCCGCATCGCCACCAGGTGGTCCGCGTACCGGGCCGCCTGGTTGAGGTCGTGCAGCACCGCCACCACCGTCCGGCCGCGCTCGACGTTCAGCCGGCGGACCAGGTCCAGCACCTCCACCTGGTGCGCGATGTCCAGGTAGGTGGTCGGCTCGTCCAGCAGCAGGATGTCCGTGCCCTGCGCCAGCGCCATCGCGATCCACGCCCGCTGCCGCTGGCCGCCGGACAGCTCGTCCATGCTGCGCTCGGCCAGCTCCGCCGTGGACGTCCGCTCCAGCGCCTCCGTCACCGCCGCCTCGTCCTCCGGCGACCACTGCTGCCACCAGCTCTGGTGCGGCTGGCGGCCCCGCGAGACCAGGTCCGCCACCGAGATGCCCTCCGGCGCCGTCGGCGACTGCGGCAGCAGGCCCAGCCGCTGGGCGATCCGCTTCGTCGGGATCCGCGCCAGCTCCTCGCCGTCCAGCAGCACCGCGCCCCGGACCGGCTTCAGCAGGCGCCCCAGGGCCCGCAGCAGCGTCGACTTGCCGCAGGCGTTCGGGCCGACGATCACCGTCACCCGCCCGTCCGGGATGCCGACGTCCAGGCCCTCGACGACCGTGCGCGCCTCGTAGGCCAGGGTGAGGCCCCGGGCCTCCAGACGGTGAGCGGACATCAGGAACCTCCACGACGGGAACGAATCAGCAGCCACATCAAGTACGGCGCGCCGACCATGCCGGTCACCACGCCCACCGGCAGCTCGGTCGGCGCCATCAGCCGCCGGGCGATCAGATCGGCCAGCACGACCACCAGCGCGCCCGTCAGTGCCGAGCAGAACAGCGGGACCTGCGCGGACCGGACCAGCCGCAGCGCGATCTGCGGGGCCATCAGCGCCACGAAGTCCACCGGCCCGGCGGCGCCCGCCGCGCACGAGGCCAGCACGATGCCCAGCAGCGCCATGCCGAGGCGGATCCGGTCCAGCCGCAGGCCCAGACCGACGGCCGTCGCGTCGTCGAAGGAGATCGAGCGCTGCGCCCGCGCCGCCCACAGGACGACGGGCACGGCGGCGAGCAGCACCCAGGCCAGCCAGCCGGCCTGGTCGTAGCCGGCGCCGTTCAGGCTGCCCGTCATCCAGACCTTCGCGGCCTGCGCCTGGAAGCCGTCGCCCTTGGTGAGGAACACGGAGGTCAGCGAGGACAGGGCCACGCTGATCCCGATCCCGATCAGCACGAAGCGCTGCGCGTGCAGGCCGCGCCGCCACGCCAGCGCGTACACCAGCAGCCCGGCCACCAGCCCGCCCGCCACCGCCGCGTACGGGGCCTGACCGGTCGAGCCGACCACGCCGTACGCCATCAGCCCGACGACGGTGGCGGTCGCGCCCCAGGTCACGCCCACCACGTCGGGGCTGGCCAGCGGATTGCGGGCGACGGTCTGGATCAGTGCCCCGGCCAGCCCCAGAGCGGTGCCGACCAGCAGGCCCACGACCACCCGGGGCAGCCGGAACTCGCCGACCACCAGCTCGTGTGGGCTCGGCTGCCCGAGCACCACCTTCACCACCTCGACCGGGGACACGGCCGACTCGCCCAGGCAGAGCGAGGCGACGACCGTCCCGGCCAGCGCGACCAGCAGGCCCAGCGCCACCACCGCCGACCGGCGGTGCAGCAGCACGGACGCCCGCCCGGCCCGCAGCACGGCGTACCCGCGCGGGGAGACGGCGCCGCGCCCGACGGTTCGCACGCCCTGCGCGCTCATGACGCGACCACCTTCCGGCGGCGCACCAGCGCGACCAGGACCGGGACGCCGACGAGCGCCGTCATCACGCCCGCCGGGACCTCCGACGGCGGGAAGAGGACCCGCCCCAGGGTGTCGGCGAGCAGCAGCAGGGCCGGGCCGAGGACGGCGGAGAAGGCGAGCACCCAGCGGTGGTCCGCGCCGGCGACGGCCCGCGCCGCGTGCGGGACGGCGAGGCCGACGAAGGCGATCGGCCCGGCGGCCGCGACGGCCGAGCCGGTCAGCACCGTCGCGCCGAGCGCGCCGACCGCCCGGACCAGGCCGGTCTTGGCGCCGAGGCCCTTGGCGGTGTCCTCGCCGAGCGCGAGCGCGTCCAGGCCGCGGGCCACCGCGACCACCAGCACCGTGCCGACGGCGAGGAACGGCAGCAGCTGCCAGGCCACGTCCGAGGTCCGCCCGGAGAGCGAGCCGACGTGCCAGAAGCGGAACTGGTCCATGGTGGCCGCGTCGGTCGTCAGCACCATGGTGTTGAGCGAGGCGATGAACGCGGACATCGCCGAGCCGGCCAGCGCCAGCTTGATCGGCGTGGCCCCGCCCCGGCCGCGCCCGGCCAGGCCGTACACGAGCACGGTGGCGATCACGGCGCCCGCGAAGCCGAACCAGACGTAGCCGGTGAGGGTGGAGACGCCGAAGCCGGAGATGGCGAGGACCACGCCGGCCGCCGCGCCCTGGGAGACGCCGAGGATGCCGGGGTCGGCGATCGGGTTGCGGGTGAGGCCCTGCATGACGGCCCCGGCGAGGCCGAGCGCCGCGCCGACGGCCAGTCCGACGACGGTGCGCGGCACCCGCAGCTCGCGGACGACGACGGCGTTGGCCGTGTCGCCGCCGTGCAGCAGGGCGTCGAGGGTGTCGCCGAAGGGGATGGTGCGGCTGCCGACCGCCAGGCTCAGCAGCACCGCGGCGGCCAGGACGGCCAGCGCGGCGGCGAGCCACAGTATTCGGCGGCGCGCTGTCCGTCGCGCGCCGGGTGGCGCGGTGGTGTCGGTCATGGGCCCTCTCCGCAGACAACTCAGGTAAACCTAAGTTCCCGTCGGAAGCCGGGGCAAATTGCCTCGTCCCCCCGAACCGCCCGTTGGATAGCCTGGCGGCATGCCCGAGACCCGCACCGCCCCGCTCACCGTCGGCTTCGACCTCGACATGACGCTGCTGGACACCCGGCCGGGGATCCACGCCACCTACCTGGCGCTCGCGGCCGAGACCGGCGCCCGCATCGACGCCGACCTGGTGGTCACCCGGCTCGGCCCGCCGCTGCTGGACGAGATCCGCAACTGGTTCCCGGAGGACGAGGTGGAGCGCGCCGTCACCCGCTACCGCGAGCTCTACCGCGACCTCGCCTTCGCCCCGACCGTCGCCCTCCCCGGCGCGCACGCCGCCGTCGAGGCGGTCCGCGACCACGGCGGCCGGGTCGCGGTGATCACCGGCAAGTACGAGCCGAACGCCCGCCTCCACCTGGAGCACGCCGGGCTGCACGCGGACGCGCTGGTCGGCGACCTCTGGGCGGAGACCAAGGGCGAGGCGCTGCGCGAGCACGGCGCGAGCGTCTACGTCGGCGACCACCTCGGCGACATCCGGGGCGCCCGGCACGCGGACGCCGTCGCGGTGTGCGTGGCCACCGGCCCGTACAGCGCGGACGAACTGCGCGCGGCCGGGGCGGACGTGGTGCTGGCGGACCTCACCGGCTTCCCGGCCTGGCTCGACGCCCACCTGGCCGACTGAGCCCCGGCCCCGGGGCACGCCCCGGGACCGGGTCCTAGGACGCGCCCGCGGACTCCACCCGGCGCCGCTGGGCCCGCGCGTTCAGGAGCAGCCCGGTCAGCGCGGCCAGGAAGCCCGCCGGCATCAGCATGCTCAGCCAGTACGCGGCCGTCGGCAGCGGCGTCAGGTGCAGGAACAGCGGGACGAAGGTGACCAGGGTGGCGAGCGCGCCCAGACCGAAGACGATCGTTCCGGCCTTGACGTACACGTCGCCGGGGTCGGCGCTCTGGCTGCTCACGTCTGCTCGCTCCTCGGGGCTGGTCGGGCGGTCGGTCCAGTCTGGCAGAGCGGCCGCCGGCCCCCGCCACCGGAGCGACCCGGTCACGTTGCGCAGTTTCTCGGAAGCTGAACGTTTTGATCCCTGCTGGGCGGGGGTATGCAGGGGGTGCCGAGGGGTGCGACAGGTGCGCCCCGTTTCCTCAGACCCGGGGGTGTGAGCCGATGGACCGTGCTGAGCCGCGCCCCGGCCGTGCCAGTACCGGGTCGCCCGTGATCGCGAGACCGCCGCGCCCGTACCGCCCCCAACGGGCCTTGGAACGCGGATCTTTCGCGGAACGCGGATGAGGCAGTGACGGACCGTTAGTCTGCTCCTGACAGCGTGCTGACCATGAGCGCCCGCGGGCGCCGAGTCGAGGTCGGCTGCCTTCCCCACCACCCAGTGATCCCCGGCCAGGGCCGGGATCCCTCACACCCATTCGAGGACTGTCGAGATGCCCACCGGCCAGGTCAAGTGGTTCAACGAGACGAAGGGCTTCGGCTTCCTGTCGCGCGACGACGGCGGCGACGTCTTCGTCCACACCAAGGCGCTGCCCGCCGGTGTCACCGTGCTGAAGCCGGGCCAGCGGGTCGAGTTCGGCGTGGTCGCCGGCCACCGCGGCGACCAGGCGATGGCCGTGCAGCTGCTGGACGCACTGCCGTCGGTGGCCGCCGCCCAGCGCAAGAGCGCCGACGACATGGCGCCGATCGTCCAGGACCTGATCACCACGCTGGACGCGGTGCTGCCGGGCCTCCAGCACGGCCGCTACCCGGCCAAGGCGACCGGCCAGAAGCTGGCCGGCCTGCTGCGCGCGGTGGCCGACCAGTTCGACGTCTGACCGGGGGGATCAGAACGCCAGCGCACCCGGGTCGAGCGGCGGCACCAGCCCCTCCGCGGCGGCCCGGGTGAGCAGCGCGCGGACGGCCGCGTAGCCCTCCTCGCCGAGGTCCGCGGTGAACTCGTTCACGTACAGGGCGATGTGCTGGTCGGCGACGGCCGGGTCCATCTCCTGGGCGTGCGCCAGCACGTACTCTCGGCTGGCGCTCGGGTCCGCCCAGGCCTGCCGGACGGAGGCGCGGACGGCGTCGGCGAGCGCGCGCAGCCGTTCGGCACCGAGCGAGCGCCGGGCGACGATCGCGCCGAGCGGGATCGGCAGGCCGGTCTCCTGCTCCCAGGCCTCGCCCATGTCGGCCAGGCTGTGCAGGCCGTACTGCCGGTACGTGAACCGGGCCTCGTGGATCACCAGGCCGGCGTCCACCCGGCCGTCCCGGACGGCGGGCATGATCTCGTGGAACGGCAGGACGACGATCTCGCCGAAGCCGCCGGGCACCGCCTTCGCGGCCCAGAGCCGGAACAGCAGGTAGGCGGTGGAGCGTTCGGACGGCACCGCCACCGTCTTCCCGGTGAGGTCCGCGGGGGCGTCCGTGCCCGGCCGGGTGAGCACCAGCGGGCCGCAGCCGCGCCCGAGCGCGCCGCCGCAGGGCAGCAGGGTGTACTCGTCCAGGACCCAGGGCAGCGCGCCGTAGCTGATCTTCAGGACGTCCAGTTCGCCGCGCTCGGCCAGGCCGTTGGTGACGTCGATGTCCGCGAAGGTCACCTCGGGGGCGTCCGCCCCGGGCACCAGGCCGTGCGCCCAGGCGTGGAAGACGAAGGTGTCGTTCGGGCAGGGCGAGTACGCGATGCTCAGCCGTTCAGCCACGGCCGGCCTCCTCGATCAGTTCGTGGACGGGCAGTGCGGCGAAGGCCCGCTCCAGGGCGGCCAGCGCCTCGCCGATCCGCCAGGCGGCCCGGTCGCGCGGGCCGACCGGGTTGGAGACGGTCCGCAGTTCGAGCACCGGCACGCCGTACCGGGCGGCGGCCTCGGCCACGCCGAAGCCCTCCATCGCCTCGGCCAGGGCGCCCGGGTGGCGGGCGGCCAGCGCGGCGGCCCGCTCGGCGCTGCCGGTGACAGTGGAGACGGTCAGCACCGGGCCGGTGGCGGCGCCCAGGGCCCGGGCGGCCAGTGCGACGGCGGCCGGGGGAGGGGTGTGCCGGACGGTGCCGAAGCCCAGTTCGGTGACGTCGGCGAAGCCCTCGGGGGTCTCGGCGCCGAGGTCGGCGGTGACGATCGCGTCGGCCAGCACGGTGGTGCCGACCGGGGCGTGCGGGGCGAACCCGCCGGCGATCCCGGCCGAGACGACCAGGCCGTAGCGGCCCCCCGAGGCCGCCCGCGCCCCCAGTGCGGCGGCGGCGGCGGCCGCGGCGGCGGCCGGGCCGACCCCGCCCGCCAGGACGTCCACCGGGGCGCCCGCGGCCCGGTGCAGCGCACCGCCGGGCAACGGCAGCACGGCGGCCGGGCCGGGCAGGCCGCGCAGGACGGCCTCGGCCTCGGCGGGCACCGCGACGACGACGAGCAGCCGGGCCCGGTCGGGGCCCGGCTGCTCGTCGCGCTCGTCCGTGACGGCGTGTGCGGTCATCGCGGGAGCGTCAGCTGTCCTGGGTGTTCAGCTGGAAGTACCAGACGGCGACCGGGTTGTCCGAGTTCTTGTCGCCCTCGACCACGGTGACCAGGGTCTTGCCGGAGGCGTTCAGCACCTGGCTCGCCGGCTGGGAGCCGGAGAAGGTCGGGCCCTTGGCGTAGGAGAACAGGCTGTAGCGCCCGCCCTGGCCCTGCGAGCCGCCGTTGCTGAAGGCCCACCAGCCCTTGTCGGCCACGTTCGGGGAGACGCCGACGCCGACCCGGTCGCTCACCACGACGTCGGAGGTCGGGAGGGTGCCCTCCGCGAGGGCCTGGGTGGCCTTCTGCTGGCACTCCTGCTGCAGGTCCTCCGTGATCGGGCTGCCGCCGTTGAAGCACAGCGGGTCCGCGACGATCGAGGAGTTGCCGACCGTGAGGGTCGCGCGGTGGGAGCTGTGCTCGGTCTGGCCGCTCGCGATGGCGACGGACGTGCCGACCGTGGCAGCACCGACCACGACGACGGCGCCGAGGGCGGCGATGGCACGGGTATTGAGGCTCATGCGTCAGAATCTACCGGGCTTCGCCGATCACGCTACGCGGGGGTCGGCCACCGCGTGTTGCCCGTGGCCGGTTCAGGCCACCCTGGGCGCCGTCGGGCGCCGCCGCAGGCCCACCCGGAACAGCGTGCGGACCGTCCACAGCAGCATCAGACCCACCACCCCGGCGGCCACCGACAGACCCAGCACGCCGTTCAGCGGCAGCAGGATGCCGACCGCGCCGCCGGCCACCCAGGACAGCTGGAGCAGCGTCTCCGACCGCGCGAACGCCGAGGTCCGCACCGCCTCCGGGACGTCCCGCTGGATCAGCGCGTCCAGCGCCAGCTTGCCCAGCGAGGCCGCCACCCCGGCCACGCCGGCGACCAGGACCACCGTCACCACGCCGTACCAGAGCGCGGCCGCCGCCGTCGCGCCGGTCGCCAGCAGCAGCATCGCGGTGACCGTCGCCTCCGAGCCCCGGGTGCGCAGCCAGGAGCCCAGCACCGAACCCAGCGCGTTGCCCGTCCCCGCCGCCAGCGCCACCAGGCCCAGCGCCAGCGTCGGCCGCAGGCCCCCGATCGGCTCGTCGCGGAGCAGGAACGCCAGGAACATCACCAGGAAGCCGACCAGCCAGCGCAGCGCCGACATCGCCCGCAGCGCCAGGATCACCGACGGGCCGACGGTGCGCAGCGAGGCCTTCGGGGCCCGGGCGTCCTCCGGCGCCCGCGCGCCGTGCACACCGCCGTGCACACCGCCGTGCACCTCGGCGTGCATCTCGGAGTGCAGGAGGGCGCGCTGCTCGCCCTTGGCGGAGTCCACCGCGTGCGGCAGGTGGAAGGCCATCAGAGTGCCGATCACGAAGACCAGGAACGCGCCGCGCAGCGGCCAGCCCGGCCCGATCAGGTGCAGCAGGCCGCCCACCCCGGCCGCCACCCCGGTGGCCAGCAGCCCGGCCAGGGTGACCCGGGAGTTCGCCTTCACCAGCGACAGCCGACTCGGCAGCAGCCGCGGCACCACCACGCTGCGCACCACCCCGTACGCCTTGGACGCCACCAGCACGCCCAGCGCCTCCGGGTACAGCGCCAGGCCGCCGCCGGTGATCACCCCGGCCATCGTCCAGGCCAGCACCGCCCGGGCCAGCATCGACATCGCCATCGCCGCCCGGCGGCCGTGCGGCAGCCGGTCCAGCAGCGGGCCGATCACCGGGGCCAGCAGGGCGAACGGGGCCATCGTGATCAGCAGGTACAGCGACACCCGGCCGCGGGCCTCGCCGGTGGGCACGGAGAAGAAGATGGTCGAGGCCAGCGCGACGGTGATCAGCATGTCGCCGAAGGAGTTCAGCGCGTGCAGTTCGATCAGCTTCGCCAGGCCGGATTCGCCCGCGCCCTCCGCGGAGGTGGCCTTGCGGATCCGGCGGCCGGTGCCGTGCACCACCCGGCCGGTGCGGGCGCCGGCGGCGGAGGCGGTCCGGACCAGGAGGTTGCGGCTAGGCTCGGGATCCTCTTCGCCAGGGTCCCCGTCCAGGGCGGCGAGCCGCCGGGCGTGGACGGCCGGGTCTGGGCCGGTGTCGGTCAGGGTGGCGATCGCGGCGCCGGTCTTGACGAGGCTCACGGGGGCGGCGGGCGACTCGAAATCGCCCCCCGGCTGCGGTTCGCCCGCAGCGGGGGCCGGAGACTGCTGTCGCGGCACGGCGTCCGCCTGGTCGGGGCTGCCGGCCTGAGAGGCGTGCAGTGCGTGCTGCGACGGGTCCTCGTCCGCCACATGCCCATCCTGCCCCAGAATCGCCGCAGTGACGCGGGAATCCACCCCCCTCGGCGCGGCCCCGGAACGGCCGCCACCGCCCCGGACTGTGCCGGGGCGCCGACCGGCGGGTAGCCTGCCCAAGGGCCGCGCGCCGAGCGCCGGGGCGCCGGCAGGCCCGGACGAGCGGCGCGGCCGGTATCCGCGGCGGCCCCTGGTCGCGCAGAATGGACAAGGGACTATCGAGCCGCGACGGAACAGGCAACACGCCGTGGGCGACAGAAGAACTGGGAGAGAATCGACGCCGTGAGTGCTGCGATGCGAAGCCGTACCCCCGATCGGCTCTGTGCCGAGGCCGTCGAACTCGCCCGGAAGGCGGCCGAGGAGGCCGTCGGCCCGGAGACCGTCGGACCACATCTCGGCGCCCAGGCGGACGCCGACCGCGTCGTCACCCACACCTTCGAGTGCCTGGACGCCGCCTACCGTGGCTGGCACTGGGCGGTCACCGTCGCCCGTGCCCCGCGCGCCAAGAACGTCACCCTCGACGAGGTCGTCCTGCTGCCCGGTGCCGACGCCGTCCTCGCCCCCCAGTGGGTGCCGTGGAGCGAGCGGCTGCGCCCCGGCGACATGGGCCCGGGTGATTTGCTGCCCACCGGCGCCGACGACGCGCGCCTGGAACCCGGCTGGAGCGGCGAGGACGAGCCCGCCCCGAACTCCGCGGTCGCCCTCGCGGCCGAGGAGGACGTGGTCGTCACCGACCCGGGCATCCAGCCCGCCCCGGCCCGGGCCCGGATCAACGCCGTCGCCGAGGAGCTCGGCATGGGCCGCAGCCGGGTGCTCTCCCGGCTCGGCCTGCACCTGGCCGCCGACCGCTGGGAGAAGGCGCACGGCGCGCAGACGCCGATGGCGCAGGCCGCGCCCGCCGCGTGCGGCAGCTGCGGCTTCCTGATCCCGATCGGCGGCTCGCTCGGACAGGCCTTCGGCGTGTGCGGCAACGAGTTCGGGCCGGCGGACGGGCAGATCGTCTCCTTCGCGTACGGGTGCGGCGGGCACTCCGAGGCGGCCGTCATCCCGGCCCCGCCGGCGCCGTCCGAGCTGATCCTGGACGAGCTGGTGGTCGAGCCGATGCAGCTGCACCCGGACCGCACCTCCGGCTCGGTCGAGCCGGACGCCCCGGCGGAGGAGCTCGGGCACTCCTGACGATGTGTGCTCCGGCCCGCTCCACCGAACCGGTGGGGCGGGCCGCGGCGTTCGTGCGGGTGGGGGCCCTGCGGGCGCCCGGCGGCGGGGGCGCGGTCCGGAGCAGCGGCCGGGGCGGGGGAGAATGCCCCCCGTACGAAGTACAGGGCGGCGGAAGGCGGCAGGTCCAGTGGAACCTCGGATCATCGGCAGCGGCACGGACGAGCACCTCGCGGACCCCTTCGGGAGCGCCGCGCTGCGCCGGCGGGTGCTGGACGCCTGGGCCGCCTCGCCGGCCCGGTTCCGGGAGGACGCCAACGCCGAGGAGGAACTCGCGCTCGGCGGCTACCGCGACCGCCTGGTCGTCGAGTTGGCGCAGAACGCGGCCGACGCGGCGGTCCGGGCCGGGCGCGGGCCCGGCCGGCTGCGGCTCACCCTCGCCGACGGCGTGCTCGCCGCAGCCAACACCGGAGCCCCGCTGGACGCGGCCGCCGTCGAGTCGCTGTCCACCCTGCGCGCCTCCTCCAAGCGCGGTGAGACGCCCGCCGTCGGCCGGTTCGGCGTCGGTTTCGCCGCCGTGCTCGCCGTCACTGACGAGCCCGCCGTGCTCGGCGCCGCCGGCGGGGTGCGCTGGTCGCTCGGCGAGGCCCGCTCGCTGGCCCAGGCGCAGCCCGCGCTGGCCGAGGAACTGCGCCGCCGGGACGGCCACGTGCCGCTGCTGCGGTTGCCGTTCGCCGCCGAGGGCCCGGCCCCCGAGGGCTACGACACGGTGGTCGTGCTGCCGCTGCGGGACGCCGCCGCCGAGGACCTGACCCGCCGTCTGCTCGCCGGCATCGACGACGCGCTGCTGCTCACCCTGCCCGGCCTCGCCGAGGTCGTGGTGGAGACCCCGGAGGGCACCCGGACGCTCACCCGCGCCGCCGCCGAGCCCCGCCCGGACGGCGTCACCGAGGTCACCGTGACCGACGACGCGGACGGCCGGCCGCGGCGGACCCGCTGGCAGACCGCCGGCGCCACCGGCACCCTGGCCGCCGAGCTGCTCGCCGACCGTCCCACCGAGGAGCGCGCCCGCCCGTACTGGACGGTCACCTGGGCCGTCCCGGTCGCCGCCGACGGCACCCCGCAGGCGCCCGGCATCGCGCCGGTGCTGCACGCGCCCACCCCCAGCGACGAGCCGATCGGCCTGCCCGCGCTGCTCATCGCCTCCTACCCGCTGGACTCCACCCGCCGGCACGTCGCCCCCGGCGCGCTCGCCGACTTCCTCACCGAGCGCGCCGCCGACAGCTACGCCGACCTGCTGCGCGCCCGCGGCGCCGACCTCGGCTCGCTCGGTCTCGTCCCCGGGCCGCTCGGCCAGGGCGCGCTCGACAACGCGCTCCGCGGGGCCGTCCTCTCCCGGCTGCCCGGCACGCCGTTCCTGCCGCACCCGGCGCCGGTCGAGGCGGGCACGCCCGCGCTGCGCCCCCGGGACGCCACCCTGCTGGAGGGTGCGGACGGCTCGGTGGTCGAGGCGTTGGCGCCGATCTTCCCCGGGCTGCTGCCGGCCGGGCTGGAGCGCCGCACCGAGCTGCGGGTGCTGAACGTGCGCCGGGTGCCGCTGGCCGACGTGGTCGACCAGCTCGGCGGTCTGGACCGCGAGCCCGCCTGGTGGCGCAACCTGTACGCGGCGCTCGGCGCCGCCGACCCGGAGGCGCTCGGCGCGCTGCCCGTCCCACTCGCCGACGGCCGGACCATCACCGGGCCCCGGCGCGTCCTGCTGCCCTCCGAGGACGCCGACTGGGCGGCCTTCCCCGGCTACCCCGAGTCGCTGGCCGACGCGCTCGCCGCCCTCGACCTGCGGCTCGCCCACCCCGAGGCCGCCCACCCGCTGCTCGCCAAGCTCGGCGCCGGCACCGCCACCCCGGCCGGGGTGCTCGACACCCCCGAGGTGCGGGCCGCCGTCGCCCGCTCCTACCAGGTGGCCGAGGACGACGTCGAGGCCGCGCTCGAACTGGCCGACGCCGTCCTGGCGCTGGTCAAGGTCGCCGGCCCGACCGCCGGCGAGCACCCCTGGCTGGCCCGGCTGGCCCTGCTCGACGACGAGGGCGAGCCCGCCCGCGCCGGTGAACTCGTCCTGCCCGGCAGCCCGTTCGCGGCCCTCGCCCGCGAGGAGGACGCCGGCTGGGTGGACGACGAGCTGCTGGAGCGCTGGGGCCCGGAGGTGCTCACCGCCGTCGGCGTGCTCGCCGACTTCGTCCTCGTCCGCGCCGAGGACGTGGTGCTCGACCCGGACGACCTGGAACGGCTCGACCCCACCGCGCCCGCCGACCGCGCGGCCGGCGGCCACCCCACCGGGCTGCTCGACGAGGCGCCCGACGGCCTCGCCGACTGGGCCGAGGACGCCCTCGAAGCCTTGCAGGCCGACGACGTCGTGGGCGTCCCGCCGGTGGCCGCCGAACTGCTGGCCGTCCGTGACCTCGACCTGGTCGACGACGACGCCTGGCCCGAGGCGCTCGCCGCGCTCTCCCGCCCGCCGTACCGGGACGCCGTGGTCAACCCCGTCCGCACCCTGCTGCCGGACGGCTCCTACACCGACCTGCCGCCGTACACCGCCTGGTGGCTGCGCGACCACCCGGTGCTGGACGGCCGGGAGCCCGCCGGGCTGCGCGCGGCCGGTGCCGACCCGCTGCTGCGCGGCCTCTACGACGAGGCCCGGACGACCCTGGACGAGCAGTTCCTGCACGCGCTCGGGGTACGCACCACGCTGGCCGCGCTGCTCGCCGAACCGCACGGCCCGGACGAGGTGCTGGACCGGCTCACCGATCAGGCCTCCGATGTCGGCCACCGCCAACTGCACGGCCTGCACAGCGCGTTGGCGCGGGTCGAGATCGAGCGGATCGAACCGGTCGACGTGGTGCGGGCGCTGCCGCCGCTCGACCCGGACACCGGCCGCCGGCCGGCCCACACGGTGATCGTCGACGCCTCCAGGGCGGTCGTCGCCGACGCGCCCGACCTCGTCCAGCTCCTGCACCCGTACCCGCTGGTGCCGGTCGCCCCGGCGCTCGCCGCCGACCTCGCCGAGCGGCTGCACGTCTCGCTCGCCAGCGAGGTGGCGGGCGGGCGGGTGCTCTCCGAGGGCGTGCTGCACCGGGTCCCCGCCGTGGTGCGGGAGCTGCTGCCCGGCTGCCCGGTCGCCTACGAGGAGCACGAGGAGCTGCTGGTGGTCGGCCCGGACGGCAACGACGCCGCCGTGGACTGGCGTTGGGACGTCGAGGCGGACGCCCCTGAGGCGCCCTACGACCCGGACGCGGCCGAGGCCGCCGACGAGGACGACGAGTTCGAGCTCCCGCCGGTGCCCGGGCTGCTGCACGCGGCCACCCCGGAGGGCTTGGCGGCCGGGCTCGCCTGGTCGGTCGGGCAGTGGCACCGGCGGTTCGAGGTGCTGGCCGCGCTCACCGATCCGGACCGGGCGTACGAGCTGTCCGCGGCGCGGGACTTCGAGGGCTAGGCACTTTCTTCCGGATCACGCCGGGCGCTGATCCGACGTGATCCGAAAGGGAGGACCTGGGCGCTCAGCGGGCCCGCCCGCGGCGCTTGAACCGCAGGTAGACGGTGGTGGTGGTGGCCAGCCAGACGGCCGTCACCAGGGCCTTCACGGCTGTCGGCACCCACGGCAGCGCCGGGGCGGTCACCTCGCCGGCGTTCGTCAGCCAGCGGCCGCCCATCAGGGCCAGGACCGTCAGTCCGGCGGCCAGCAGGCCGGCCAGGAAGGCGGCGAACGCCTCCACCTGCCCGGTCTCGCGCTCGGTTTCCCCACCTGTGCGGGCCATGTCGGCACCCCCTTCCGCGATCCATCATCCAGGCTGCGGGCTGGGGGTGCCAGGGCCTCACTCCATCCCGCGGCGCTTCATGAAGCGCCAGGCGATCTCCAGGGCCAGGCCGCAGACCACCGCGATGCCGACGCCGACCAGGGGGTCGCGGGTGCCGACCAGCGAGAGCTGGAAGAACTCCGCCAGCCAGGGCACCAGCAGGACCAGGGCGAAGGCGCCGCCCATGGTGCCGATCAGCAGCAGGCGCCACCAGCTGTAGGGGCGGGCGACGATGGCGAGCACCCAGATGGCGATCAGGAAGAGCGTCAGGGTGGCCACGCTGGTGTCGGCCTTGAGGTCGGTCGCGTGGTCGGCGCGGGCCAGCGCGTAGGCGACGAAGGTGCCGGTGCCGGCGATGACGCCGCCCGGCACGGCGAGCCGCAGGACGCGCTTCACGAAGCCGGTGCGGGCCCGCTCGTTGTTGGGGGCGAGGGCGAGGAAGAAGGCCGGCACGCCGATGGTGAGGGTGGAGAGCACGGTGGAGTGCCGGGGCAGGAACGGGTACGGCGAGTGGGTGAAGATCACCAGCAGAGCCAGCAGGACCGAGTAGACCGTCTTCACCAGGAACAGGCCCGCGACCCGCTCGATGTTGCCGATCACCCGGCGGCCCTCGGCGACCACCGAGGGCAGGGTGGCGAACGAGTCGTTGAGCAGCACGATCTGGGCGACCGCCTTGGTGGCGTCGCTGCCGGTGCCCATCGCCACGCCGATGTCGGCGTCCTTGAGCGCGAGCACGTCGTTGACGCCGTCGCCGGTCATCGCCACGGTGTGTCCGCGGGACTGCAGTGCGGCGACCAGCTGGCGCTTCTGCTGCGGGGTGACCCGGCCGAAGACCGTGGTCCGTTCGGCCGTGTCGGCGAGGGCGTCCGGTTCGGCGGGCAGCGTCCGGGCGTCCAGCGGGTGGTCGGCGCCGGGCAGGCCGAGGTGGCCGGCGACCGCGCCGACCGAGACCGCGGCGTCGCCGGAGATGACCTTGGCCTGCACCTGCTGGCCCTCGAAGTAGCGCAGGGTCTCGGCGGCGTCGTGGCGCAGCCGCTGCTGGAGCACCACCAGGGCGAGCGGGGCGAGCCCGGCGGCCGGGTCGGGGGAGTCCAGCGGGGTGGGGGTGCGGCCGAGCAGCAGCACCCGCAGGCCCTTGGCGCCCAGCTCGTCGACCTCGGTGAGCGCCGGGTGCCCGGCGGGTAGCAGCACGTCGGGGGCGCCGAGCAGCCAGCTGGCCTCGCCGCCCTGCGGCTCCAGCAGCTGCACGCCGCTCCACTTGCGGGCGGAGGAGAACGGCATCGCCTCGATCACCCGCCAGCCGTCGGCGGCCGGGGCGCCGCCGGCCCCCGGGGCGCCGCCGTCGCCGCGCCCGTAGGCGTCGATGACCGCCTGCATGGAGGGGTTGGGGCGGGCGTCGGCGCCGGCCATCACGCCGAGCGCGTGCTTGATGGTGTCCGGGTCGAGGGCGCCGGGCTCGCCGTCGGAGAGGACCCGCAGGTCGACGACGTCCATGCCGCCCTCGGTGAGGGTGCCGGTCTTGTCCAGGCAGACGGTGTCGACCCGGGCCAGGCCCTCGATGGCCGGGAGCTCCTGGACCAGGCACTGCTTTCGGCCCAGCCGGATCACACCGATCGCGAAGGCGACCGAGGTCAGCAGGACCAGCCCCTCGGGGACCATCGGTACGATCCCGGCCACCATCCGGCGCACGGCCTCGCGCCAGTCGCGGCCCTCGACGGCCAGCTGGCTGATGATCAGGCCGATGGCCGTGGGGATCAGCAGGTAGGTGATGAAGCGAAGGATGCTGTTGATGCCGCTGCGCAGCTCCGACTTCACCAGGGTGAACCGGCTGGCCTCCTCGGCGAGCTGCGCCGCGTACGCCTCGCGGCCGACCCTGGTGGCGGTGAACGCGCCCGCGCCGGCCACCACGAAGCTGCCGGACATGACCTGGTCGCCGGGCTGCTTGAGGACGGGGTCGGGCTCGCCGGTGAGCAGCGACTCGTCGATCTCCAGGCCGTCCGCCTCGGTGACCTCGCCGTCGACGATCACCTTGTCGCCGATGCCGAGCAGCACCGTGTCGTCGAGCACGATCTCGGCGACGGCGATCTGTTCGACGGTGCCGTCCCGGCGGACCTCGGGGCGGGCCTCGCCGATCAGGGCCAGGCTGTCCAGGGTCTTCTTGGCGCGCAGCTCCTGGATGATGCCGATCGCCGTGTTGGCGACGATGACCAGGCCGAACAGGCCGTCCTGGATCGGACCGACGATCAGGATGATCCCGAACATCACGCCGATGATCGCGTTGAAGCGGGTGAAGACGTTGGCCCGGACGATCTCCTTGGCGGAGCGGCTGGACCGTACGGGGACGTCGTTGACCTGTCCGCGCGCGACGCGTTCGGCCACCTCGGCGGAGGTCAGTCCGCCGCGCCGGCCGGGCAGCAGCCCGAGGGGGTGCGCACCGTCGGGGCGGTCGGCGTCGCCGGGCTGCTCTTCCGCGGGGTGGGCAGGCTGCGTCATGGCACCGACTCTACGGGTGCCTTATGTCCGGTGCGTGCTACTAAAGGACTATTCAGTCCGACCGGGTGGCCGGGTCCTGGCCGTCGTTTCCGGCCGCCCGGTTCGCGGCCTCGGCGGCGCGGTCGCGGGCGATGGCGTCCCGTCGGGCGCGGCAGTACCAGAGGCCGATCAGGCCGAGCAGGCCGCCGGAGAGGCAGATCCACGGCCAGGTGCCGTGGCCGTGGTCGGAGAGGGTGCCCTGGAAGGGGAGCAGCGCCAGGAAGGCGACGAACCACAGCACCGTGCCGCCGCCGACGATGGCGACGTCGTTGGCCTCCAGCGGAGGGGGCGAGGGGTGCAGCGGCTTCTTGGGCATGGGGCCTAGCGTACGGTGCGGCGGCCGGCCCTCAGGGGCCCTCGGGCTTCTACGCGCGAAGATAGCGCGTGTGCGATCGGGAAACCATACTGAAAACTCCCCGCCCGGCCACCGTCGCCCCGGGCGTCCCCCCTCCTCAGCTCCCCCACAGAGGACGCACGCATGCCTGTGGTCCAGCCGACCACCGAGTCGCCCGAACCCGCCTCCAGCGCCCCCAAGCCCCCCGCCGGCGCCCTGGACCGCTACTTCCGGATCAGCGAGCGCGGCTCCACCCTGCCGCGCGAGATCCGCGGCGGCGTCGCCACCTTCTTCACCATGGCGTACATCCTGGTGCTCAACCCGATCATCCTGGCCAGCGCCACGGACATGACCGGGGCCCACCTGGACAGCGCCCAACTGGTCACCGCCACCGCCCTCACCGCGGGTCTCACCACCCTGCTGATGGGCGTGATCGGCAACGTCCCGATCGGCCTGGCCGCCGGCCTCGGCGTCAACACCATCGTGGCGCTCCAGCTCGCCCCCAAGATGACCTGGCCGGACGCCATGGGCATGGTCGTGCTGGCCGGCTTCGCGATCATGCTGCTGGTCGCCACCGGCCTGCGCGAGCGGGTCATGAACGCCGTGCCGCTCGGGCTGCGCAAGGCCATCGCGATCGGTATCGGCCTGTTCATCAGCCTCGTCGGCCTGGTCGACTCCGGCTTCGTCAGCCGCATGCCGGACGCCGCGCACACCACCGTCCCGCTGCAACTCGGCGGCAGCGGGCACCTGCTCGGCTGGCCGGTGCTGATCTTCGTGTTCGGCCTGCTGCTCACCCTCGTCCTGCTGATCCGCAAGGTGCCCGGCGCCATCCTGATCAGCATCGTGGTCAGCACCGCGCTCGCCGTGGTGATCGACAAGCTCGTCGACGTCCCGGCGCTCAAGTGGGGCCTGACCGTCCCGGCCTGGCCGGGCAACCCGGTCGCCGCCCCCGACTTCGGCCTGGTCGGCAAGGTCAGCCTGTTCGGAGGCTTCGAGAAGGTCGGCGTGCTGACCGGCGTGCTGTTCGTCTTCACCGTGCTGATGTCCTGCTTCTTCGACGCGATGGGCACCATCCTCGGCGTCGCCGACGAGGCCCACCTGCTCGACGAGAACGGCGACCTGCCGGGCATCAACAAGATCCTGATGGTCGACGGCATCGCCACCGCGGCCGGCGGCGCCACCTCCGCCTCCGCGAACACCTGCTTCGTGGAGTCCACCGCCGGTGTCGGCGAGGGCGCCCGGACCGGCTTCGCCTCGATCGTCACCGGCCTGCTCTTCGTGGTCGCGCTCTTCCTCACGCCGCTCGCCACCATGGTCCCGGCCCAGGCCGCGACCCCGGCCCTGGTCACCGTCGGCTTCCTGATCCTGGCGGGCTCGATCAAGGAGATCGACTGGTCGGACCACACCATCGCGATCCCGGCCTTCCTGACGATCGTGATGATGCCGTTCACCTACAGCATCACCAACGGCATCGGCTTCGGCTTCATCGCCTTCTGCGTCCTGCGCCTGGCCGCCGGGCGCGGACGCAGCGTGCCCGTCCCGCTGTACGCGGTGGCGGCGGTGTTCGCCTTCTACTACCTGATGCCGGCCCTCGGCCTGCTCTGACGCCGTACCGCTCCACCGGCGGCCCCGTCCTCTCCCCCTGGGGGAAGGGTGGGGCCGCTGCCGTTCCCGGGGGCGCCTTCGATCCCGGGGCCGGTGGCCCTGGGGTCGGCCGTCGGTGAACGCAGAGCTGCAACCGGTCGTACCGGTCTCGAGGGGGCGGAGCGATCGCCGCCGGGAAGAATGTCAAAAAGGGGCCTGTGTAGCGAAGTTGACGGAGGGAATACTGCCTGGACGGACACGGGGAGGGGGCTCGACCGATGGTGCAACAGGATCCGCCCGGGGGAGACGAGGCGAAGCTGCTGCCGGAGCTGTTCTGGACGGCGGACAAGGCCTCGCTGGACGGCCAGCGCGAGACGCTGCGCTGGTACCGCGGACTGATCGCCATGCTGGTGATCGCCGCCGTGATCGGCTCGTTCCCCGGGCCGAAGGACCGCGGCTCCTTCGACAGTGTGCCGCTGTACTCGGTGGGCGCCTTCCTGATCGCCGGCTACTTCTGGTCCCGGCTGCGCCGCAGCAACCCGCAGGGCCGCTGGTACGAGGCCCGGGCGGCGGCCGAGTCGGTCAAGACGCTGGCCTGGAAGTACACCGTCCGGGCCCGGCCGTTCGACGGTGAGGCGGAGTCCGCGGACGTGGACCGCGGCTACCTGCTCCAGGTCGAGGACGTGCTGCGGGCCTTCGAGGACCCGGAGATCGTGCCGCCCGGCACCGTCCCCGAGATCACCCCGGAGATGCGGCGGATGCGGGCCGGCAGCCTGACCGCCCGCCGCATGCTCTACCTGCGCACCCGGGTCGAGGGCCAGCGCACCTGGTACCGCGCCCGGGCCGAGGCCTGCGAGACGCAGGCGGTGTCCTGGGGGCTCGGCATTGCGGCGCTGATCATCATCGGCGCGGCGGCGGCCGTCGCCCAGGCCACCGGCGCCCTTCAGGTGCACGTCTTCGGCGCCAGCTCGGCCGCGGCCGCCGCCGTCATCGCCTGGACCCAGCTCAAGCAGCTGCGCCCGCTGGCCGCCGCCTACCAGCTGGCCGCGCGCGAACTGGAGAACGTCGGCAACCAGCTCTCCGACCTCGACCTCAAGACGCCGGACGCCGAGGCGCGCTGGGCCCGGATGGCCGCCGAGGCGGAGGACGCGGTGTCCCGCGAGCACACCACCTGGCGGGCCCGCCGGGCGTTTCCGAGGTAGCGGCCGGGGCCGTCGACGCCGGGGATCGGCCGGGTCTGTCGCTGCCGTCAACTCAGGGGAGGGGCTGGGGAGATCCGGCGAAGCGGACGCCACGCCGAGGGCACAGGTGTGCGGAGTGCGTGAGGGTCGGGCGGGAAGGCGTAGAACGTAATCATTACGTGTCCATGCCCTGGTTTCATCGCCTGCGCGCGACCCCAGTCCCTGTCCGGAGGCCCTCTTGCGCATTCTCCTGATCGCCAGCGCGTTCAACAGCCTGACCCAGCGCGTCCACACCGAGCTGCGCGGGCGCGGCCACCAGGTCGCCGTCCAACTCGCCCTCGGCGACGAGGCGATGAGGACGGCGGTGGACCGTACCGACCCCGAGCTGATCATCTGTCCGATGCTCACCAAGGCCGTCCCGCAGGACATCTGGTCCACCCGGACCGTCCTGATCGTGCACCCCGGGCCCCAGGGCGACCGCGGCCCCTCCTCGCTCGACTGGGCGATCACCGAGGGGGCGGACCGCTGGGGCGTGACCGTCCTCCAGGCCGTCGAGGAGATGGACGCCGGTGACATCTGGGCGTCCGTCGAGTTCCCCGTCACCGACTGCGGCAAGAGCGAGCTGTACCGGGGCGAGGTCGCCGACGCCGCCGTCGAGGCCGTCCTGCTCGCCGTCCAGCGCTTCGAGGGCGGGCTGTTCACCCCCGAACCGCTCGACTACGACCGGCCGGACGTCCACGGCAGGCTGCGGCCCCTGCTGCGGCAGGACGCGCGCCGGATCGACTGGGCCGCCGACGACACCGCCACCGTGCTGCGCAAGCTCCGCGCCGCCGACTCCCAACCCGGCGTGCTCGACGAGCTGTTCGGACGCGAGTACTTCCTGCACGGCGGCCACCCCGAGGACGAGCTGCGCGGCCCGGTGCCCGGCGCCGTGCTCGCCACCCGCGACGGCGCGATCTGCCGTGCCACCGTGGACGGCGCGGTCTGGATCCCCCAGCTGCGCCCGCGCCGCACCCCGGGCGGGCCCGCCACCTTCAAGCAGCCGGCCGCGACGGTGCTCGCCGGCCGCCTGCACCGGGTCCGCGAAGTCCCGGTGACGCCGACCTCGGCGGCCCACCGGGACACCTGGTCGGAGCTGCGCTACCGCGAGGAGGGCGACGTCGGCTACCTCGAATTCGCCTACGCGGGCGGGGCGATGAGCACCGGGCAGTGCCGCCGGCTGCTCGCCGCCTACCGCGAGGCCGCCGGCCGGCCCACCTCGGTGCTGGTGCTCGGGGCGCCCCGGGACTTCTACTCCAACGGGATCCACCTCAACGTCATCGAGGGTGCGGCGTTCCCGGCACTGGAGTCCTGGGAGAACATCAACGCGATGGACGACCTGGTCCACGCGGTCCTCACCACGACCGACAAGCTCACCGTCGCCGCCCTGGCCGGGAACGCGGCGGCCGGCGGCCTGATGGCGGCCCTCGCCGCCGACGAGGTGTGGTGCCGGGAGTCGGCGGTGCTCAACCCGCACTACCGGCTGATGGGCCTCTACGGCTCCGAGTACTGGACGTACACCCTGCCGCGCCGGGTCGGCGACGAGCAGGCCGCGCGGCTGACCACCGAGGCGCTGCCGGTCGGCGCCGAACACGCCCGCCGGATCGGCCTGGTGGACCGCACCTGCGGCGGGGACGCGGCGGCCTTCCGGCGCTGGGTGGTCCGGGAGGCCGCCGCGCTCGGAGCCTCGCCCGAACTCACCGGGCGGCTGGTCGACAAGAAGCGCCGCCGGTCCGCCGACGAGGAGGCGAAGCCGCTGGCCGAGTACCGGGCGGAGGAACTGCGGCGGATGCACGCCAACTTCTACCGGGCGGGCGAGCCCTACCACGCGCTGCGGCGGGACTTCGTGCACAAGGTCTGCCCGGTGGCCACGCCCGCGCACCTGACCGGGCTGCTGGGGCGGCCGGAGTGAGGCAGGGGTGGTCGCGGGAGCGAGGCGGGGGAGGTCGCCGGAAGTGAGCCGAGGGCGCCCGGCCGGGGTGGGGGACCCGGTCGGACGCCCTCGGGGCTTGGGGGGGTGGGACCCGCCCGGCTCAGCGCCTGACGCCGGCCTCGTCCCGCCGCCGCGGCTGGCGCGGGACCAACGGGGCTGCCGGGCCGAGCAGGAGCGGCTGCGTGGTGCCGCGGCTCGGCGAGACCGCGAAGGCCAGCGAGCCGAAGAAGACGTAGCAGCCGAGCCCGACCCCGAGCGGGAAGATGAACTGCAGCGCCATCACTCCGCCCTGGGTGGAGTGCGAGAAGTCGAGCCGCACCGAGAGCGCCGCCATGCCGGTGTAGTGCATCGCGCACACTGCCACGCCCATGACCGGCGCGGCCGCCAGGACGGCGAGCGTGCCGCGGATGTTCAGGGTGGCCCACAGCGCGGCCGTGGCCGCGAACACGGCGATGGCGACGGACAGTCCGACCGTGAGCCGGTCGTAGCCGAGGTGGCCGGGCAGGACCATCGCGGCCATTCCGAGGTAGTGCATCGCCGCGACCCCGAGGCCGGTGGTCAGCCCGCCGGCCAGCAGGGACAGGACAGGCCGGCGGCTGTACCCGACGGTGAACAGGCCGATGCCGACGACGGCGATGGCGACCAGCAGGCTGAGCACGGTCAGTCCGGGCCGGTAGCTGATGTCGACCCCGGTGACGGAGAAGCCGAGCATCGCGATGAAGTGCATGGACCAGATCCCGGCGCCGAGCGAGGTCGAGGCGAAGAGCAGCCAGAGCACCCGGGTGCGGCCCTGCGAGACGAGTGCCCAGCGGGCGCTGCGCAGGGCGACGAAGGCGCCGAGGCAGGCGACGAAGTACGAGACCGCCGGTGTCACCCAGCCGTGGTCGGCATGATGGATCTCACCCAAGAGAGCTCCCAGGACGGATGCGGGGGAGGAAGGGCGCCAGGCCTCGGGCGGACACGGGTGGTCGGGAGGGAACGCGGCAACGGGCGCGGGAACGGCGCCGCCGAAGGGAGACCTGGCGTGTGGTGCCCCTGACAACGGGGGACAGTAACCACTACCGGACGGTCGCACAAGGTTCGCGCTTTTCGTGAAGTCCCTGGTCAGGATGGACCTTTACGCGGTCTGCATGATCTTGGCACCAACTCCTGACACCGCCTGCGCACGGCCGCCGGGCGGTTCGTCCGTTACTCCGGGTTCGTCACTCCGGGTTGGTCACTCCAGCGGGGCTAGCCCGAACGGGTGGCCGGCCGGGTCGATCAGCACCTTGAGCGTCCGGCCGTGCTGGTACGTCGGCTCGGTCGCGCCGAGCGCGAGCGCCTTCGCGATCGCCTCGTCCAGGTCGTCCACGTAGAAGTCCAGGTGGAAGTGCTTGCCGCCGTCCGGCTCCGTCCACGGCTCCGGCCGGTAGCCCGAGACCCGGCCGAAGCCCAGCGGGCTGCCGCCCTCCGGGTTGTCCAGGATCGCGAACTGCTCGTCCAGGTGGCGGCTCTCCCAGCCCAGCAGCTCGCCGTAGAACCCGGCCAGCGCGATCGGGTCGGCGCAGTCGATGGTGACCATGGCGAGGCGGGCGAAGCCGGTGTCGTCCGGCTCGGCGGCGAGGCCGGAGGCGGGGTCGGCGGCGAGGTCGGACATGTCTGGTCGGCCCTTCCAGTCGAGATCATTCGAGACCCAGCACCAGCATCGCACCGGGCCGATCTTCCGGCGCGCGGTGAACGGACGGGGCCGGCGGGGTGGACTGGGAACGCATTTTCCTTAGCGAGAGTAATGACGTAAGCTAAAGAACATGCCCGAGATGTCCGAGCAGGACCTCGCAGCGATCAATCAGCTGCGATCGTCCACGATGCGCCTCTCCCGTCGACTCAAACACCAGCGGGTCGAGGAGTCGCTGAGCCCCACCGAGATGGGGGTGCTCGGCACCCTCGCCAGATGCGGAAAGGCGACACCGGGTGAGCTCGCCCGGAAGGAGCACGTGCAGCCGCCCTCCATGACCAGGATCGTCGCGATGCTGGAGGAGAAGGGGCTGGTGCGGCGCGAGCCGCACCCCGAGGACCGCCGCCAGGTCGTCGTCAGCAGCACCGAGCAGGCCGAGGCGATCCTCGCCGAGAGCCGCCGTCGCCGCAACGTCTGGCTCGCCGAGCTCGCCGAGGGGCTCGACGAGGAGGAGTGGGCCGTCCTCCGGGAGGCCGCGCCCGTGCTCTACAAGCTCGCACACCTCTAGGCACGCCGACCCCGGCCCGCCGGCCGGGAGAAGAAGGAGCACCGCATCACCGCAGGACCGACCACCGAAACCAGGAGCACGACGGCCGCAGTTCGGGCCGCCGCGCCGCGAGGGGAGACCACCGTGACACCGCCGGCCGCAGCCAGCGCCGCCGCCATCCGCACCGACGACCAGACCACCGACCCCGCCGCGGCAGGCGCCGCGGCCGCCGACCTCCAGGCGCCCGCCCCCACGGGGCTGCCCGGCAGCGGCGACGACGACCCCGACGAACGCACCGCGGCGGACGACCCCGCCGCTCCCGGACGCACCCACGCGTCCACGTCTCCCGCAGGTGCCCGCTTCACGAGGCCCGGGGGGATGTTCTCCTCCCTTCGCGTTCGCAACTACCGCTACTACTTCGCCGGCCAGGTGGTGTCCAACACCGGCACCTGGATGCAGCGGATCGCCCAGGACTGGCTGGTCCTCAGCCTCACCGGCAGCCCCCTCGCGGTCGGCATCACCACCGCCATGCAGTTCCTGCCGATGCTGCTGCTCGGCCTGTTCGGCGGCGTGCTCGCCGACCGGATGCCCAAGCGCCGGCTGCTGATCTACACCCAGGGCGCCATGGGCCTGCTGGCCGCCGGCCTGGCCGTCCTGACCATCGGCGGCGTCGTGACGCCGTACTACGTGTACGCCTTCGCGCTGCTGCTCGGCCTGGTCACCGTGGTCGACAACCCGACCCGGCAGGCCTTCGTGTCCGAGATGGTCGGGCCCAAGGACCTCGCCAACGCGGTCAGCCTGAACGCCGCCAACTTCCAGACCGCCCGGCTGGTCGGCCCCGCCGTCGCGGGCCTGCTGATCGCCGTGGTCGGCAGTGGCTGGGCGTTCGCCGTCAACGCGCTGTCCTTCGCCGCCGTGATCGGCGGGTTGCTCGCCATGCGGGAGAGCGAACTGCGCCCGACCGAGCCGATCGCCCGCGAGAAGGGCCAGCTGCGGGAGGGCCTGCGCTACGTCAAGGAGCGGCCCGAACTGCTCTGGCCGATGGTCCTGGCCGGGTTCATCGGCACCTTCGGCTTCAACTTCCCGACGCTGCTCTCCGGCTTCGCCTACGACACCTTCAAGGTCGGCGCCGGCCAGTACGGCCTGCTGAACACCGCGATGGCGGTCGGCTCGCTGGCCGGCGCGCTGCTCGCCGCCCGCCGGGGCGTGCCCAGGCTGCGCCGGCTGGTGGCGGCGGCGCTGGCCTTCGGCTCGCTGGAGGTGGTGGCCGCGTTCGCGCCCGACTACTGGACCTTCGCGGTGCTGCTGACGCTGATCGGGGTGTTCGGACTCAGCTTCAACACCTCAGTCAACTCCACGCTGCAGCTGGCCACCGACCCCGCGATGCGCGGTCGCGTGATGGGCCTGCTGGTGCTGGTCTTCACCGGCGGCACGCCGATCGGCGCCCCGATCGTCGGCTGGGTGACCGCCTCGTACGGGCCCCGGCTCGGCCTGCTGGCCTGCGGACTGGTGTCCGCGCTGGCGGCCGGCGTGGTGGGCCTGGTGCTGGCCCGCAGCGCGGACCTGCGGGTGCGGTTCGACCTGCACCCCGGCCGTGGCGGCCGGGTGGTGGCCTTCGTGCCGCGGACCGTCACCGCCAACAAGTCGGAGCTGGCGCCCGCCTGCTGACGAGGCGTCATGCCCCGGGGCGGTGGTCCGCCCCGGGGCTTCGGTGCAGGGTCGAGGGTCAGAGCCGGATCGCGAGGACCTGACCGGGCCAGACGCCGTCCGGCTGCTCGACCTCGAAGGACTCGGTCTCGGTGAACCCGAGTGCCCGGTACTGGCCGACCAGCCTGCGGTCGGCGCCCGCGTAGCAGTCCACCCGCAGCAGGCCGAGGCCGCGCCGGCGGGTCTCCTCGACCGCGTCGGCGATCAGCGCGGCGCCGATCCCCGAGCCCTTGCGGCTGCGGTCGGTGACCAGGATGCGGACGAACAGCTCGGGCTCGTCCACCGGGGGGATGTACTTCCCCCGCTGCTCGGACAGCACGCAGCAGCCGATGGCGCGGCCCTCGGCGTCCTCGGCGAGGCGGATCAGGAACGGTTCGGCGGCGTACCCGGCGACCTGCTCGACCCGGGCCGGGATGGTGCTGAAGGGCTGGTCCCCCCACTGGCCGGTGCGGCCCTGGCCGGCCAGCCAGCCCACGGCGCCGTCGAGCAGGGCGAGGATGTCGGGAATGTCGTCCGGTCCCCCGGTGCGGATCTTCATACGAAAGGTTCTAGCCCAAACGGCCTCGCGCGGGAAGATGTCCCCATGAGGCTCTTCGTGGCGGTCCTGCCGCCGGTCAACGCGCTCCAGGGGCTGTCGGACGCGGTGGCGCCGGTGCGCGGGCTGCCCGGGGCGGACCGGCTGCGCTGGACCACCGTCGAGGGCTGGCACCTGACCCTGGCCTTCCTCGGCGAGGTGCCGGCCGAGGAACTGCCGGAGCTGGAGGCGGGCCTGGCCGCCGTCGCCGAGGTGCATCCGGTGCACCGGCTGCGGCTGTCCGGCGCCGGGCGGTTCGGCGACCGGGTGCTCTGGGCCGGGGTGGAGGGGCAGACCTGGGCGCTGCGCAGGCTCGCCGAGGCCGTGTCCGAGGCCGCCGCCGGGGTGACCGGGGAGGTCGACGCCTTCACCTTCCACCCGCACCTCACCCTCGCCCGGGCCGGCTCCTCGCGCGGCCACCGGCGGGCCGTCCAGCGGCTCGCGGCGGCCGAGCTGGACACCCTGGCGGCCGCGCTGGCCGACTACCGGGGGCCCGAGTGGGAGGCCGCCGAGCTGCACCTGATGCAGAGCGACCTGGACGGCGGCTTCGCCCACTACTCCTCGCTGCGCGCCTGGCCGCTCGCCGACTGGAGCTGAGCCGGGGCGCGCCCGGGTCCGGGGCGGGGGGGGGGGTGGGTCCGGGATGGCCGTTGGGCCCGGGGTGGCCGTTGGGCCCGGGGCTCCGATCCGTCGGCGGATGGTCCGGAGGTACGCTCGTTGACCGTGGATCCCAAGACTCGTATGCGTATCGTGACCGGCACCCTGGTGCTGCTGCTGGTCGTCGTGCTGATCAGCTCGATGGTCGGCGGGTAGCCGGGCCGGCGGGCACGCCTACCCGGCCCGGTGGGTCGACCCCGCCGCAACGGCTGAGGGCCACCGCCCGGAGGCGGTGGCCCTCAGCCGTGCACGGGATCGCTCAGAGCTGCTCGACCACGTAGTCGATGCAGTGGGTGAGCGCCTCGACGTCCGCCGGGTCGATCGCCGGGAACATCGCGACGCGCAGCTGGTTGCGGCCCAGCTTGCGGTACGGCTCGGTGTCCACGATGCCGTTGGCACGCAGTGCCTTGGCGACGGCGGCGGCGTCCACCGACTCGTCGAAGTCGATGGTGCCGACCACCTGGGAGCGCTCGGCCGGGTTCGCCACGAACGGGCTGGCGTAGGAGGACTTCTCGGCCCACGCGTACAGCCGGGACGAGGAATCAGCCGTACGGGCGACGGCCCAGTCGAGCCCGCCGTTGCCGTTCAGCCATTCCAGCTGGTCGGCCAGCAGGAACAGGGTGGAGATCGCCGGGGTGTTGTACGTCTGGTCCTTCGACGAGTTGTCGATGGCCGTCGGCAGGTCGAAGAACGGCGGGACGTACCGGCCGGAGCCGGCGATCTCGGCGGCGCGCTCCAGGGCGGCCGGGGAGAACGCGGCCAGCCACAGGCCGCCCTCGGAGGCGAAGGACTTCTGCGGGGCGAAGTAGTAGACGTCGGTCTCGGTGATGTCCACCGGCAGGCCGCCGGCGCCCGAGGTGGCGTCCACCAGAACCAGCGAGCCCTCGTCCGCGCCCACCGGGCGCTTGATCGGCATCGCGACGCCGGTCGAGGTCTCGTTGTGGGTGAGCCCGTAGACGTCGACGCCGGCCTCGGCGACCGGCAGCGGGTGGGTGCCCGGGGCGGTCTTGATGACGCTCGGCTCGGCGAGCCACGGCGCGGCCTTGACCGAGGAGGCGAACTTGGAGGAGAACTCGCCGAAGTCCAGGTGCTGGGACTTCTCCCGCACCAGGCCGAACGCGGCGATGTCCCAGAAGGCGGTGGAGCCGCCGTTGCCGAGGACGACCTGGTAGCCCTCGGGGAGCGAGAAGAGGCTGCTCACGCCCTCGCGTACGCGCTTGACCAGGTTCTTGACCGGGGCCTGGCGGTGTGAGGTGCCGAGCAGGGAGGTCTGGGTGGCGGCGAGGGCACTCAGGGCCTCGGGGCGCACCTTGGACGGTCCGCAGCCGAAACGGCCGTCTGCGGGCTTGATGTCAGCGGGGATCTGGATCTGAGCCACGCGCGCAGCCTACCGGCCGGGGAGCCGCCCGGGGTACGGTCGTCCGCCGGCTGAGACTGTGATCTTCACGGCTCCCAGCTGCGGAAACAGCGGGCCCGACGGAGGTCGGACCCGCTGCTCAGGGGTGGTGCGGACGCGGGGCGCCCGGGGCGCTAGGGGGGCGTTCGGCGGGCGCTCGGGGGCGCTCGGCGGGCTCAGTGGCCGATGGCGTCCCAGCCCTCGATCTCCTCGGGGCGGCGCGGGCCGGGGCCGATGTAGCGCGCGGCGGGGCGCACGAGCCGGCCGGTGCGCTTCTGCTCCAGGATGTGCGCCGACCAGCCCGCGGTGCGCGCACAAGTGAACATCGAGGTGAACATGTGCGCCGGCACCTCGGCGAAGTCCAGCATGATCGCGGCCCAGAACTCGACGTTGGTGGCCAGCACGCGGTCGGGGCGGCGGTTGTGCAACTCCTCCAGCGCGGCCTTCTCCAGCGCCTCGGCGACCTCGAAGCGCGGGGCGCCGAGCTCCTTGGCGGTGCGGCGCAGCACGCGGGCGCGCGGGTCCTCGGCGCGGTAGACGCGGTGGCCGAAGCCCATCAGGCGCTCGCCGCGGTCCAGCGCGTTCTTGACCCAGGTGGTGGCGTCGCCGGTGCGCTCGATCTCCTCGATCATGCCGAGCACGCGGGACGGCGCACCGCCGTGCAGCGGGCCGGACATCGCGCCGACCGCGCCGGAGAGCGCGGCCGCCACGTCGGCGCCGGTGGAGGCGATGACGCGGGCGGTGAAGGTGGAGGCGTTCATGCCGTGCTCGGCGGCGGAGGTCCAGTAGGCGTCGATGGCCTTGACGTGCTTCGGGTCCGGCTCGCCGCGCCAGCGGATCATGAACCGCTCGACGACCGTCTCGGCCTTGTCGATCTCGCTCTGCGGGACCATCGGCAGGCCCTGGCCGCGGGCCGACTGGGCCACGTAGGACAGCGCCATCACGGCGGCGCGGGCGAGGTCGTCGCGGGCCTGCTCGGCGGAGATGTCGAGCAGCGGCTTGAGGCCCCAGACCGGGGCGAGCATGGCGAGCGCGGACTGCACGTCGACCCGGATGTCACCGGAGTGCACCGGGATCGGGAACGGCTCGGCGGCCGGCAGGCCGGGGTTGAACTTGCCGTCCACCAGCAGGCCCCAGACGTGGCCGAAGGAGACGTGGCCCACCAGGTCGTCGATGTCGACACCGCGGTACCGCAGCGCGCCGCCTTCACGGTCGGGTTCGGCGATCTCGCTCTCGAACGCGACGACTCCCTCAAGCCCGGGTACGAAGTCGGACATACGACGGCTCCTTCAGTTCTGCGATCGGCGCTGCGCCGTGGTGGGGCGGCGCGCCAGTGACCGAATGGTGGTTGGCACTCGGTGCCAGAGTGACAGGCACCGGGTGCATTGCGCCATACACCACCATGGTGATGTTGCGCTTGGGCCCGCTTGACTTTTCCGCCGAGGGTCGGTCGTGCCCGGGAATCTCCGGAACCAAACGCCTGGTTCGGGACAATTCACCGTACGGGGGGCGGTCGAGCGGTGGCGGGACACCTTATCTCCCACCGGGGTTTGTCCGGAGGTAGCGGTGCCGGTTGCTTGTCGTACGGGATGATGTTGACGTGCAGACCCCGGAACGCGCCCAGTCGACGCCCCTGAGCCCCGCCACCCGGATCCTGGCCGACGATGCCCGGCCCGGACCGGACCTCACCGTGATGCGCAAGCACTACACCCACGAGGGCCTGGTCGAGGAACAGCTCGCGCCCGAGCCGATCGCCCAGTTCACCCGCTGGTTCCACGAGGCGGACGACGCCGGGGTGGTCGAGCCCAACGCGATGGTGCTCTCCACCGCCGACGCCCAGGGGCGGCCCAGCTCGCGCACCGTCCTGCTCAAGGGCTACGACGCGCGCGGCTTCGTCTTCTTCACCAACTACGGCTCCCGCAAGGGCTCCGAGCTCGCCGCCAACCCGTACGCCGCGCTGCTGTTCCCGTGGATCGCGCTGGCCCGCCAGGTGATCGTCCAGGGGCGGGTGGAGAAGGTCGGCCGGGACGAGACCGCCGCCTACTTCCGCACCCGGCCGCACGGTTCGCAGCTCGGCGCCTGGGCCAGCGAGCAGTCCAGCCCGGTCGGCGGGCGCGACGTCCTCGAACAGCGCTACGCCGAACTGGAGCGCCGCTACCCGGAGGGCGAGGGCGTGCCCGTGCCGCCGTTCTGGGGCGGGTACCGGGTGATCCCGGAGAGCGTGGAGTTCTGGCAGGGGCGGGAGAACCGGCTGCACGACCGGCTGCGCTACTTCGCCGATCCGGCCGGAGCGGGCGGGTGGCGGGTGGAGCGGCTCTGCCCGTAGCGGGCGGGTCTGCGAGGCGTTCGAATACCGGCGCGTCCGTCGGTGGGTTCGCCGTCGGGCTCGTCGGGCTCGTCGGGCTCGTCGGGTCCGCCATCGGGCTCGTCGGGCTGGCTGTCGTGCGGTGGCGGGGGAGTGCGGGGCGCTGTCGAATCGCGCCAACTGGCCTTCGCCGACCGGTGGTTCGGATGGGGCGCGAGCGCCGGGGGAGCGGGCTCCGGCCGCGCCGGGGGAGCGGGTCGGGCCGGGGCGGCGGCCGTACGTCGGCGGAGGGGCGCCGCCAGGGTGGGTTCGGCGGCGCGACGCCGGTCCCCTGTGCGCCGGTCAGGTGCCTTCACGCGACCGCCGAGTGGGTGAACTTTTGGCGAGACTTCGCTGCGTGAAGGGGGTAGTGGGCTGTTAGGGGCGCGCAAGAGCACGGCGCAGCCCACGTGCTGGCAGTACCCTGGTCGACTAGGCCGACCTATATACCCGGCCCTGCTTCTCTCTAACCCCCATCGTGGAAGAGAATCGAACATGACACCCGCACTGGACACCATGCCCCGCACTGAACTGACGGAGCCTCAGGGCGAAACCCGGCCTTCACTGGCCGACCTCGCCCAGCTCGGCGCCGAGGAGCTCTCCACCAGGATCCGACGAGCCCTGCCCGACACCGGTGCGGGTGCGGTGCCGGTCGCGGCCTTCAACTCCTCCATCTGATCGGCCGACTGACCATCGGCTCCGGCTGAATCCGATCGACCATGACGCCAACTCCGCTGCCTTTCACCCAGTTCGTCGTGAAAGTGCACAGCCGGTGTGATCTCGCCTGCGATCACTGCTACGTGTACGAGCACGCCGACACCAGTTGGCGTCGACGCCCCAAGGTCATCGGTGACGAAGTCCTGAACAGGATCGCCGAGCGGATCGGCGACCACGCGGCCGCACACCGGCTGCCCGCCGTCCGGGTCGTCCTGCACGGGGGAGAGCCCCTGCTCGCCGGCCCGGACCGGTTACGCCACGCGGCCAAGGCGCTCCGGGCGGCCCTGCCGCCCGGCTGCGCACTCGACCTGCGCATCCACACCAACGGCGTCCAACTCGACGACGCCTACTGCGAACTCTTCGCCGAAGTCGGCATGAGGGTCGGCGTCTCGCTCGACGGCGACCGCGCCGCCAACGACCGCCACCGCCGCTTCGCCGACGGCCGCAGCAGCCACCCGCACGTCCTGCGGGCGGTCGAGCGGCTGCGCCGGCCCGCCTACCGGCACCTCTACGCCGGGCTGCTCTGCACCGTCGACATCGAGAACGACCCGGACGCCGTCTACCGCGCCCTGGCCGAACTCGACCCCCCCGCCGTCGACTTCCTGCTGCCGCACGCCACCTGGGAGGACCGGCCGAAACCGGCCGTCGACGGTGCGCGAACGCCGTACGCGGACTGGCTGTTGGCCGTGTACCGGAGATGGGACGCCGACGGCCGCCCGTTCGCCGTCCGCACCTTCGAATCCGTCCACCGGACGTTGCACGGGCTCTCCAGCCTCACCGAATCGCTCGGCCTGGAACCGTCCGACCTCGTCGTCCTGGAGACGGACGGCAGCTTCGAACAGGCCGACAGCCTCAAGACCGCCTACGACGGCGCGCCGGAGACGGGGTACGACGTCTTCACGCACAGCCTCGACCAGGTCGCGCTGCACCCCGGCATGACCGCCCGCCAGTCGGGGCTGGCCGGGCTGAGCGCCGCCTGCCGGGCCTGCCCGGTCGTCCGCAGCTGCGGCGGCGGCCTGTACGCCCACCGGTACCGGGCCGACACGGGCTTCGACAATCCCTCCGTCTACTGCGGTGACCTCATGAAGCTCATCAACGAACTCGCCGGCGACGCCGCCGGTTCCGCCTCTGGTTCCGCTGCCGGTTCCGCCGCCGCTTCCGCTGTCGCGGCGGGTCCTTCTGTCCCCGCCCAGGCCGGGGAGCCGGTGGTGCCGGCCACCCTCACCGAGCGGCAGCTCGACCAGCTCGCCCGCGGGTTCGGGGACCAGGACACCGTACGGGCCCTGTCCCGCGCCCAACTCGCCCTCACCCGGGCCATGCTGGCCGCCGCCTGGGACGCCTCCGGGCAGCCCGGATCGGCCGCGTGGGCGTTGCTGTCCGAACTCGACGCGAGCGCACCCGCCGCCGTCGACACCGTCCTCGCCCACCCGTACGCCCGCGCCTGGGCCGCCCGCCGGCTCGCCGGGGACCTCACCGTCGGGCTCGGCCCGCTGGCCGCCCTGGCCGCCGCCGCCGCCGTCCGTGCCGGGCGGGGGGACGCGGTCGCGGTGCCGGTGCGCGGCGGGTGGCTGCACCTGCCGACCCTCGGGCGGACCGCCGCCCCGGACGGGGAGGCGGTCGTCACCGGCCTGGCCGACGGGTTCAGCGTGCGGGCGTCCGACGGATCGGTGTCCGCCGCCCTGGACGAGCCGCTGCGGCGGGTCCGGCTGGCCGGAGGGTGGACGGTCACCCTGGAGGACGTCGACCCGCTGCGCGACAGCCACGACCACGCCGTGGCCGGCCGGCTCTCCGACGGCGAACTGCTCGACTGGACGGGCGCGTTGCGCGAAGCCTGGGAACTGCTCGGGCACGACCTGCCCGCGTACGCGGAAGGCCTCCGGGCCGGCCTCACCACCATCACCCCGCTACGGCCGGGCCCCGCCGGGCGGGACGTCAGCTCGGCCGCCCGGCAGGCCCACGGCGCGGTCGGCATCGCCCGGCCCGCGACCGCGCCGACGCTCGCACTGCTGCTCGCGCACGAGTTCCAGCACGTCAAACTCGGCGCCGTACTCGACCTGTTCGACCTCCACGACCCGGCCGACGACCAGCTGTACCTCGCGCCCTGGCGGCCCGACCCGCGCCCGCTCGAAGGCCTGCTCCAGGGCACCTACGCGCACCTCGCCGTCACCGAGTATTGGGGCACCCGTGCGTTCGCCTACGACGGGCTGCCGGGCGAGGCCGCCGACCGGGCGCGCACCCAGTTCGCGCTCTGGCGCCGGTACACCGCCGAAGCCGTCGACCGGCTGGCCGGATCCGGCGCCCTCACGGCGCTCGGCTTGCGCTTCGCCGACGGCATGCGTGAGAGCGTCGCTCCGTGGCTCGCCGTGCCGTTGCCCGCCGCCGCCGAACGGGCCGCCGAACGGGCCCGCCACGAGCGCGGCCACGCCCGCCCCGCCGAGGTCTGACCCAGAGGAGCGGCCATGCGCACCGTCACTGCTCTCACCGGCACCGCCCTCACCGATACCGCCCTCACCGCTGGGGGTTTGGCCGCCGGGTTCGCCCAACTCGGCGTCCGCCCGGGCATGGTGGTGCACGTCGAGGCCTCCCTGCGCGCCCTCGGCCCGGTGGACGGCGGCGCCGCCACCGTCGCCGACGCGCTGCTCCACGTCCTCGGCCCCGGCGGCACCCTGGTCGCCTACACCGCCACCCCCGAGAACTCCGCCACCTCGCGCATCCACCAGACCGCCACCGCCGGCCTCACCCCGGCCGAGACCGCCGCCTACCGGGCCCGGATGCCGCGGTTCGACCCGGCGAACACCCCCTGCTCGCCGACCATGGGCGCCCTCTCCGAGGAGATCCGCACCCGCCCCGGCGCCCTGCGCAGCCGCCACCCCCAGACCTCCTGGACGGCCCTCGGCCGGCACGCCCGCGAGATCACCGCCCACCACCCCCTCACCTCCCACCTCGGCCCCGAGTCCCCGCTCGGGCGTCTCTACGACCTCGACGCCAGGGTGCTGATGCTCGGCGTCCCGATGGCCCGGTTCACCGCCTTCCACCTCGCCGACCAGCGCATGCCCGACGTCCCCCTGCGTGAGTACCGCTGCGTCGGCCCCGACGGCTGGCTCACCTTCCAGGCCCCCGAGCTCGACGACCTCCACTTCGCCGACCTCGGCACCCAGGTCCTCGCCGTCGCCACCGGCATCACCACCATCCACCTCGGCACCACCGACTGCCGCCTCGTCCCCGTCCGCGAAGCCGTCGACCTCGCCGAACACCTCCTCCGCCCCTGAGCCCCCGCGCGTCCCCCACCCCTCCTCCAGTTCGGTTGCTCCCGTCGGGGGGTTGGGCCCCCCGGAACGGGGAAAGGTTCGTTCCGGTGTTTTTTTTTTTGGGGGGGGGGCGCCCCAAACCCCCCGCTCTCGGGGACGGTGGAGATATTTCCAACGCCCCACCTGGTGTTCTTTTGGGGAT
>NZ_JBWKEQ010000011.1:137345-139606 GCF_056435365.1 Kitasatospora sp. NPDC043949
CCCCCCCCCCCCCCCCTCCCCCCCCCCCCCCCCCCCCCCCCCCCCCCCCCCCCCCCCCCCGGTCCTGTCCAGGTCTCTTGTGCGTAGGAAGTCGGCCTCACCGACTTCCTACGCACAAGGACGCGCCTACCTGTGGAGAGGGCTGGGCCTGCGCTCTCCGCACAGGCCCGGCCCGGTCATGACGTCGGCCCGCGTCCCAGGACACCTGGGACGCGGGCCGACGGATGCGGTGTTGCACAAGAAGTCGGTGGGGCCGACTTCTTGTGCGACCCTCGCAGCAGGTTCGGTGGCGACGGAGCTGTTCGGCGCGATCACGTGATCACCCGGCCCCTGACGGACTACCTCCGTTTCGAGTTCGCGCACTATGGCCACAACGTCGCGGCCGGCGAGGACATCCGGATTCTCGACCTGACCGGCCGCGAGAATCCGGGCTTACCGGATCAGGATTTCTGGATGTTCGACGAGTCCAGGGTGGTCCTGATGAACTACCGCCCGGACGGGACGCAGATCAGTCGCGAGGTGTTCGACGGCGACCCGATCCGATTCGTCGAGTGGAAGCGCTTGGCCGTATCCGAGTCGGTTCCTTTCTCGGAGTACGTGAGAGCAAGCGGCTGAGTGTCTCTGGATCCGGAACGGCTCGGACAGTCCAAGTCCGAGCTGGGGAAGAAGCTGCGAGAGCTGCGCAAGCGAGCCGGCCTGGTGGTGGGGGAGGAGGGGAGGCCGGACCTGGGCCGGTTCGGCGTGACCGTCGGTGTAGACGGTGCACAGTCCGTCTGACTGGATGATCCTGGTAACACCGTCCCGGCCCGTTGACGACCGCTCCGCGCCGCTCTAGAACGGAGCACAGGCCCCGGACACGGCAGGACGTGTCGCGGCACGGACTGCCGGGGCACCCCCGAGAGATCCTGAGGAGCAATGCCATGGCTCCAGACGACAACGGCTGCCCGGTGCTGGACATGACCGCCCGGGCCCTGCACCAGCAGAACGCGGAGCTCCGCGCCGCCGGGCCCGCCGTGCGGGTCGAACTCCCCGGCGGCATCATCGCCTGGTCCGTGACCCGCAGCTCGGTGATCCGCGCTCTGACCGGCGATCCGCGGGTCTCCCGCGACCCGCGCAAGCACTGGCCCGGCCTGGCCGCGGTGCCCGAGGGGTGGCCGATGGGCCCGATCGCGTTCCAGCAGAACTTCTTCAACCGCTACGGCGACGAACACCGCTCGGCACGACGACGGATGGCGCCCTCGTTCTCGCCCCGCCGGGTGTCCGCGCTGCGGCCCGGGATCGAGGCGACGACCACCGCCCTGGTCGGCGCGTTCCGTGACCTCGCCCCCGGCGAGGCCGTGGACATCCGCCGGGCCCTCTCGCTCCCGCTCACCATGACGGTGATCTGCGACCTCTTCGGCGTACCCGCCGACATGCGGCCGCAGATCGGCCGGTCGATGGACACCCTGCTGACGACGACGGCGACGACCGAGCAGATGACGCTCGCGCGGGCGGAGATCAACGTGGTGCTGGTCGAACTGCTGGAGCTCAAACGGCGCGACCCCGGGCCCGACCTCGCCAGCGACGTGGCCGCCGTCAGCACCGGCGGCGACACGGGCCGCGCCGAGGAGGAGTCCCGCGACGAGCTCTTCCTGATGCTCGGCGCCGGGTACGAGACCGCCGTCAACCTCATCACCAGCGCCGTCCAGGCGCTCCTCACCCACCCCCACTACCTGGCCCAGGTCCGCGAGGGCACCCTCGCGTGGGAGGACGTCATCGAGGAGACCCTGCGCCACGAGAGCCCGGTGATGCACATCCCGCTCCGCTACCCGCTGGAGGACATCGACCTCGGCGAGGGCGTGGTCATCCGGCAGGGCGAGCCGATCCTGCTCGGATTCGGCGCGGCCGGCCGGGACCCGGAGGTCCACCCGGACCGGCCGGACGACTTCGACCCGACCCGCCCCGACACGGAGCACCTGTCCTTCGGCTACGGCCCGCACTTCTGCCTCGGCGCACCCCTGGCCCGGCTGGAGGCCGAAGTGGCCCTGGGCGGCCTCTTCGGCGCCTACCCCGGCAGTGTCCTGGACCCGGCCAGCCCGACGCCGGCCCGCCTGGAGTCCGTCATCATCAGCGGCCCGGCCGAGCTCTGGATCGTCCCGAGGCCCACCGCAGAGTGACGGCGGCACCTGGGGGAAGGGGGGGGGGGGGGGGGGGGGGGGGGGGGGGTTCTCTTTGCTTTTTGGGTGGGGGGTGGGGGGGGTGGGGCCGCCCGACCTTTTTTC
>NZ_JBWKEQ010000011.1:139616-201562 GCF_056435365.1 Kitasatospora sp. NPDC043949
AGGTCTTTGCCTCCCCCCGCCCCCCACGGAAGAGCAACGCTACCGCCGGGGGAGCCCCCCCCCCCCCCCCCCCCCCCCCCCCCCCCCTTCTGCGCTGTGTGGGTCAGGCGGTGAAGTGGTCGAACTCGCCGGCCTTGGCGCCGAGGAGCCAGGCGTTGAGCTTGGTGCGGGTGGTGGTGACGATGTGGGCGGGGTCGTCGGACTCGCGGATGTAGACCAGCTCACCCTCGGAAGCGACCTCGATGCAGTTGGTCTGCTCCCCACTGAAGCTCGACTTCTGCCAGTTGAGCTGTTCCATGCTTACCTTCCCTGTACTGCGTACCGAATGTGCTGGAGCAAGCCCCATGAGTCGCGATATGAGGGCGATAGCTCGGATGCGCTGGCCGTCAGAGGCGGGAGTGCCAGGCCTTTGAGTCGTTCGAACTGTCGCCGGAACGAGGCTACTGCTTCGGGCTCGCCAAGGAATGGTGAGCCCTGGGGCTGTTCCATCAAGACGGTGTCGAGCTTGGAGTGTCGGCCGTGAAGCAGCATGAACGGGGTGTCGGCCGAGGCGAACACGGTGCAGTCGAACGGCAGGATCTGGATGGTGACGTGAGGCAGCTTGCCGACCTCGGCCAGGTGGTTCAGCTGGTCACGCATGACGGTAGGTCCGCCGTACATCGTTCGTAGCGCAGCCTCGTGGATCACGGCATGAAATGGCGTCCCGTTCTCGACGCTCAGGATGCGTTGCCGCGACTGTCGGAACTCGACCGTCTTCTGCGCGTATTCGAGGATGACCTCGCTGTAGCCCTTGGTCTGGAGCAGGCCAGGGATCAGTAGCGTCTCGTATGTGTCCAGGCGGGTAGCGCCGTGTTCGAACTCGGCGAGATCGAGGGCTGACGTTGGAACGTAGGGCCGGTAGTCGGTCCACCAGCCCTTGCCGTTGCTCTGGCCCATGGCGAGAAGGCCTGCTCGATACTCGGGATCGTTGGCATGGCAGGCGTCGAGCCAGAGGGCCAATCGCTCAGGATTGATACCAAGCCTGCCCGACTCGGTGTGGCTGACGGCTGGTCCCTTCATGCCGACCAGCTCGCCGAGTTCTGGAAGGGACATGCCTGCGCTGGTGCGGAGACGCCGCAGCTCATCGCCAAGTCGACGCTGTCGTTCGCTGATTGCGGTCCTGAATCCCATGCACGTGCCCTTCTCGTGCAGTAGTTCGGCCAACGAGTAGGCCGCCTACTGAAAGTGTAGATCTAGATGCGGAGAGTGTTGCAGGATTGTGGTGATTGGCCCTACAGTCCACTCACCAATCACTTTGCACCGCTGGGAGATTCCCCATGTGTGACCCCAACCTCAACTCCCCCTCCCTCACCGTCTCTCGCGAGGCGTTGCGCGACACCATGGCGCGCGCCGGGTACCCCAATTCCTCCATCGGGGATGCCGAACTCGCTCTCGTGGAGCTGGTGGTGAACGCCTGGCGGCACGGGTTGACCGCCGCGCCCGTCGTCCTGGTCGCCGTCGTCCACGGGACGCTCCGCGTCACCGTCGCGGACCGCAGTCCCGTGCTGCCCGAGCAGCGGAAGCCCGACCCGTTCGCCCAGTCCGGGCGGGGGTTGATGCTGGTGGAGGGGCTCATGCACCGCTGGGGTGCGGAGCCGCAGAAGCTCGGCAAGCGCGTTTGGTTCGAGCTGGACGGCGCCGCGTGATCGCCCACCACCCGATCCACCCCGCCGACCCGGCCCTGCGGCAGCTTACCGGGCGGCAGATCACCGAACTGATCATCGATCTCCGTACAGAGGGGCGGGAGTTCGGCCTCCTCTGGCCGTCCGCCCAGTCCGGCGAGACCGATCTGAACGGCCGCGCCCTGGTCTCCATCGGCAACATCCCGGCCAGCACCTTGATCAACCTGCTGGCTCTGCTGCGCGAGTTCAAGCGCCGGCGGGGCCGGGCGTGACGGGCATGCTGGTCCTGATCCTGCTGGCCGCCGCCGTCGGCGGTGTGTGCCAGGCCCGGTCCGAGCGGCTTCGGGATCGACGGGATCGGACGTAGGTGCCATGCATGGCACGCGGGCCCGCCTTCTCCAGGCGGGCCCGCGCCATGCCCGGCCGTGGAGGTCAGGCGATGAAGTGGTCGAACTCGCCGGCCTTGGCGCCGAGGAGCCAGGCGTTGAGCTTGGTGCGGGTGGTGGTGACGATGTGGGTGGGGTTGTCGGACTCGCGGAGGTAGACGAGGTCGCCGTCGGACGCGATTTCGAGGCAGTTCGCCTGATCGCTGCTGAAGCTCGGCTGCTGCCAGTTGAGGTGCTCCATGGCTACCTTCCTTGTACTCCGTGGCGGACGTGCTGGAGCCACGATAAGCGGGCGCACAGCCGCGTCGTTTCGGTCATGTCAATTCGTACGACTCGTTGTGCTATTCCCTTGGGTCCTCAGTCGTTCCTACACTGAGACCCCGCCGCACGGGGGCTGCGGGAACCAGGTTGCCGACGGGCCCGGGGGAGGCGCGTGTGAACGACCGTGGCTGGGACGAGGACGATGCCCGGCCGTACTTCTTCCTCTCCTACGCGCACACCCCGAAGGCCGGCACGCGCGGCGCCGGTGATCCGAACCACTGGGTGCGCCAGCTGTACCGGGACCTGTGCGAGGCGGTGCTGCAACTGACCACGGTCCCGGCCGGGGTGCCGGTCGGCTTCATGGACGAGTCCATGCACCAGGGGGAGTTGTGGGCGGAGCGGCTGTCGGAGGAGCTGGCGACCTGCCGGGTGTTCGTACCGCTGTACTCGCCCCGGTACTTCAACAGCGTCCCGTGCGGGCAGGAGTGGCACGCCTTCACCCGCCGCCCGGTGTACCCGGCGACGATCGACGCGGAGCGCACCAGTGGCATCGTGCCGGTGCTGTGGGCGCCGATGAGTCGCTACCGGCTGCCCAAGGTGGCCAGTGAACTCCAGTTCAACCACGCCAGTTTCGGGCCGGACTACGCCACCGAGGGCCTGTACGCGCTGATGAAGCTCACCTACTTCCGCTCCGCCTACGAGCTGGCCGTGCACCGGCTGGCGGCGCGGATCGTGCAGGTGGCGGAGGAGACGGTGATCCCGGTCGGGCGGCGGCTGGACTTCAACGGCCTGCCCAGTGCCTTCGACGTGAGCGCGCCGACCAAGCAGCTGCGGATCTCCGTACTCTCCTACCATCAGGGCGAGTTGCCGCCCGACCGCAATCCCGACTTCTACGGCACCCGGCGCACCGACTGGCACCCCTATCGCCCGGCCGGCTCGCCGATCGCCCAGCACGCGGTGCGGCTGGCCCGGCAGTTGGGGTTCCAGCCGACCGTGCACGAGTTCGACGACGAGGTCGAGTCCATCATCGAGGGGGAGGCGGCAGCCCCCGGCCTGCTCCTGCTCGACCGGTGGGCGCTGCGCGACCCGGACCGCCGGGAGCTCGTCCGCCGCTTCGACCGCTCGGACGCCACCTGGGTGAGCGTCCTGGAGCCGTGGAACACCGAGGACCCCGAGTGCGAGGAACGCGGCGGCGACCTCGGAGAGTTGAGCGACCAGGCGCTGCGCATCACCCGGCGGGCGAGCCGCCCCAGCTTCCTCGGCGTGACCGGCCCGACCGGGCTGAACACCCTGGAGGACTTCGACGACGCGCTGCCCCGGGCCGCCATGAAGGCCAAGTACGCCTTCGAGGGCCGCACCAGGGCCGAGCCGGAGGATCCGCCGCCGCCCCGCCCGAACCTGCGGGACGCGTTCCGGCGCGGCCCGGGCGCGGCCCCGTTCGGCCGCGACGCCCCCTTCGGGCAGGACGGCTCCGGACCCGACGACCACCCAGACCGTGACGACGGCGATGACCCCGATGACGGGATGGCGCCCTTGGGAGGACGACCCAGATGAGCGAGAACCCCACCAGGAACTTCCGCGTCGGGGGCCTCACCGTGGCCGAACTGGCCGCCCAGCGGGAGGCCGAGCGACGGTCCGTGGAGCAGGACCGCAACGGCCGGATCATCACCTTCTACTCCTACAAGGGCGGCACCGGGCGCACCATGGCGCTCGCCAACACGGCCTGGATCCTGGCCGCCAACGGCTACCGGGTGCTCACCGTGGACTGGGACCTGGAGGCGCCGGGCCTGGCCAAGTTCTTCCACCCCTTCCTCGACCCGGCCTCGCTGGCCGGCACGACCGGGATGATGGACCTGATCGCCGAGTACCGCGAGGAGGCCCTGCGCCCGGTCGAGCACGCCGAGGGCTGGCACCTGGACTTCGCCAGGGTGCACCCGCACGCGCTGTCGCTGTCCTGGCCGCTGTTCCCGACCGGGGGCAGCCTGGACTTCCTGTCCGCCGGCCAGTTCAACCGGGACTACTCCGAGGCCGTCACCCATCTGGACTGGGACATCTTCTACGACCGCTTCGACGGCGGGCAGTTCTTCGACGCCCTCAAGGCCGACATGAGCAAGCGGTACGACTACGTGCTCATCGACTCGCGCACCGGACTGTCCGACATCGCCGAGATCTGCACCGTCCAGATGCCCGACGACCTGGTGGTCTGCTTCACCCTGAGCGACCAGTCCATCGACGGTGCCTCCCGGATCGCCCAGCACATCCACGACCGCTACCGCGAGCGCGGCATCCGCATCCTGCCCGTCCCGATGCGCATCGACGAGGGCGAGAAGGAGAAGGCCGACGCCGGCCGCTCCCTCGCCCGGGTCCGCTTCGACGGGCTGCCGGCCGGCCTCAACGGCGAGGAACTCGCCTCCTACTGGGGCTCGGTGGAGATCCCGTACCGGCCGTTCTACGCCTACGAGGAGATCCTCGCCACCTTCGGCGACCAGACCGGCACCCCCACCTCGATGCTCGCCGCCTGCGAGCGGCTCACCGCGATGATCACCCGGCGCAAGGTCACCTCCCTGCCGGTCATGGACGAGGAACTACGGCTGCGCTACGTGGACGCGTTCACCCGCCGCCGCCCGTCCGTCCCCGCCGACCTCTACCTCTCCTACGTCCCCGAGGACCGGATGTGGGCGGACTGGATCGAGTCCGTGCTCACCCGGGCCGGCTTCCGGGTGCTGCCCCGCGACCTCAGCGCCGGCACCGACACGCGCGAGGAGACCGAACGCGGCATCGACGCCGCCTACCGGACCGTCGCCGTGCTCTCGCCCGCCTACCAGCGCTCCCCGCAGGCCCGGGCGCTGTGGGAGTCCGTGGTCAACTCCGACCCCGCCGGCACCCGGCGCCAGCTCGTCCCCGTCCGCGTCGGCGACGTCAGGCTCACCGCACCCTTCAGCAACCGCAACCCCGTCGACCTCGTCGGCCGCGACGAGACGCAGTCCGTCCAGACCCTGCTGCGTGCCCTCGGCCGCGGCGACGTCGTCCTGACCGAGCCCAACGGCGGCGGGCCGCGCTTCCCCGGCAGCAAGCCGACCGTGTGGGACGTCCCGCCGCGCAACCCCTCCTTCACCGGCCGCGCCGCCGTCCTGGAGCAGCTGCGCAACCAGCTGCGCGGCGGCATGGCGGCCGTCCTGCCCACCCCCCAGACGCTGTACGGGCTCGGCGGCGTCGGCAAGACCCAGGTCGCGCTGGAGTACGCGCACCGGTTCATGTCCGACTACGACCTGGTCTGGTGGATCGACGCCGAACAGACCGAACTCGTCGCCCCCGCCCTCGCCGACCTCGCCCGCCGGCTCGGCCTGCGCGTCGGCGACTCCGTCACCGAAGCCGCCGAGGCCGCCCGGGAGGCGCTGCGCCGCGGCGTGCCCACCTCGCGCTGGCTGCTGATCTTCGACAACGCCGACGAACCGGCCGAGATCCGCCGCTTCTTCCCCGGAGGCTCCGGCCACATCCTGGTCACCTCCCGGAACCAGGCCTGGACCGGGCACGCCGAGGCGCTGGAGGTGGACGTCTTCACCCGCGGCGAGAGCGTCGAGCACCTGTGCCGGCGAGCCCGCGGCCTGTCCCGCCCGGACGCCGACCGGGTCGCCGAGGCGGTCGGCGACCTGCCGCTCGCCGTCGAGGTCGCGGCCGCCTGGCTGGACACCACCGGCACCCCGGTGGAGACCTACGTCGCCCAACTGCACGCCGAGGCGGCCCGCGCGCTGGCCGTCGCCCGCCCCGCCGACTACCCGACCCCGGTCGGCGCGACCTGGAACGTCTCCATCGGCCGGCTGCGCCAGCAGTCCCCGGCCGCCGTCCGGCTCCTCCAGCTCTGCGCGTTCTTCGCGCCCGAGCCGATCTCGATGAACCTCTTCTACAGCGACCAGATGATCCGGGCGCTGGTGAAGTACGACGCCGACCTCAGCGACAAGTTCATGCTGGGCAAGGTGATCCAGGCGATCGGCCGGTACGCGCTGGCCAAGGTCGACGCCGGCAGCAACAGCTTCCAGGTGCACCGGCTCGTCCAGGCGGTGATCCGGGCCGAGATGACCGACGACGAACAGGAGATCGCCGTCCACGAGGTGCATCGCATCCTGACCGGCGCCCGGCCGGTCCTCGGCGACACCGACGACCCCGCCAACTGGCCCGCCTTCGACGAGATCTGGCCGCACCTGTCGCCCTCCAAGGCGCACAACTGCGACGAGGCGGACACCCGCCAGCTGCTCATCGACCGCGTCCGCTACCTCTGGAAGCGCGGCGAACTCGACCGCGCCCGCGACCTCGGCCACGCCCTGGACACCGAGTGGACCAACAAGCTCGGCGAGAACGACCGGCAGACCCTGCTGCTGCGCTTCCAACTCGCCAACGTGCTGCGCTCCCAGGGCAACTACGCGGAAGCCCTGGCCCTGGACGAGGACACCCTGGAACGCCAGCGGGCCCTGCTCGGCGAGCACCACCCGTACACCCTGATGACGGCCGGCTCCCTCGGCGCCGACCGCCGGGCACTCGGCCGGTTCCAGGCCGCACTCGACCTCGACCGCGAAATCCTCGACCAGTTCCGCGAGTTGTTCGGCGACGACAACCCGCGCACGCTCTCGATGGCCAACAACCTGGCCATCGACTACCGGCTCGTCGGCAACAGCGAGGCCGCCCGCGAACTCGACCAGGAGACCCTCGACCGGCGCACGGCCGTCCTCGGCCCCCGGCACCCCTACACCCTCTCCACCAAGTCCAACCTCGCCCGCGACCTGCGCGAACTCGGCGACTACCGCGGCTCGGTGGACCTGCTCCAGGAAGTCACCTCCGACCTCGGCGACGTCCTCGACCCCGACCTGCCGGAGAACCTGCGCAACGCCAAGTCCCTGGCCGTCTCACTGCGCCGCATCGGCGCGCTCGCCGAAGCCCGCCGGATCACCAAGGAGACCTACGAGCGCTACCTGGAGCGCTACGGCGCCGACGCCCCCGACGCGCTCGCCTGCGCGCTCAACCTGGCCGCCGACCACAGCGCCTCCGGCGACAAGGAGGCCGCCCGCGACCTCTGCTCCACCGTCTTCGAAGGCCACCGCCGCCTGTTCGGCGACGAACACCCCTTCACCCTGGCCTGCGCCAACAACCTCGGCATCTACCTGCGCGGCAGCGGTGACGTCCAGGGCGCCATCGAACGCGGCCGGCTCACCGTCGAGGGGCTGACCGACTCCGTCGGAGCGGACCACCCGTACACCCTCAACGCGGTGATCAACCTGGCCAACGCCTACGGCGACGACGGCCAGATCGGCCTCGCCGAGGAACTCGGCCGGGCCGCCTACCAGGGCCTGTGCGAGCGCTACACGCCCCGGCACCCGGACGCCGTCGCCTGCGAGGCCAACCTGTCGATCACCCTGCGCTCGGCCGGTCGGCACACCCAGGCCGCCGAACTGCGGGCCCGCGCGATCGGCGAGCTGATCCGGCAGTTCGGCGAGGAGCACCCCAACACGGTCGCGGCGCGCGGCTGGAAGCGGATCAACCGGGACCTGGAGCCGCAACCGGTGTAAGCGGCGGTGCAGGCGCCGGTGAGAGCACGGCCTCCGGCCGGGGGCGGCGGGTACGCTGCGGGACCATGAGCAAGCAGACGCCGCCCCCGGTCCTGGTCACCCGGCGCCTCGCGCCCGGGGTGATCGAACGGCTCACCGCGCGCCACACCGTCACCTGCCACGACTCCGACCAGGCGATGGCCCGGGCCGACCTGCTGGCCGCCGTCCGCGACCGCCGTGCAGTGCTCACCACCCTGGACGACCGGGTCGACGGCGAGTTCCTGGACGCGGCCGGGCCGTCCCTGGAGATCGTCGCCAACCACGCCGTGGGGCACCACAACATCGACCTGGCCGCCTGCGCCGAACGCGGCGTGCTGGTCTCCAACACCCCCGGCGTGCTCACCACCGCCACCGCCGACATGGCCTGGGCGCTGCTGCTGGCCGCCACCCGCCGCCTCGGCGAGGGCGAGCGCCTGCTGCGCTCCGGCAGCCCCTGGACCTGGGCGCCGAACTTCCTGCTCGGCATGGAGCTGGCCGGCACCCCGCTGGGCGTGCTCGGCATGGGCCGGATCGGGCAGGCGGTGGCCCGCCGGGCCCGCGCCTTCGACATGCCGGTCAGCTACCACAACCGCCGCGAGCTGCCGCCCGAGCAGGCCGACGGCGCCACCTGGCGGCCGCTGGAGGACCTGCTCGCCCACTCCACGGTGCTGGTCGTCACCGCCCCGCTCAGCGCCGCCACCCGGCACCTGCTGGACGCCCGCCGCCTCGCCCTGCTGCCGCGCGGGGCGGTGGTGGTCAGCATGACCGCCGGAGTGGTGGACGAGGAGGCGCTGGCCGGCGCGCTGGAGTCCGGCGCGCTGTTCGCCGCCGCCGTGGACAACTTCGAGCACGAGCCGGCCGTCCCGTCCGCGCTGCTCGCCCAGGAACGCGCCGTCCTGGCCCCGCACCTGGGCAGTGCCACCGTCGCCACCCGGCAGGCGATGGGCGGCCTGGCCGTGGACAACGTCCTGGCCGTGCTGGGCGGGGGAGCGCCGGTCACCCCGGTGACGGCCTGAGGCCTTAGCCCGCCGCCCAGGCCAGGGCGGTGGTCAGCACCCGGAAAGCGCCGAAGTGCGCGGCGCCGGGCTCCAGGAAGAGCTCGGCGCCGGGGATGTGGTCGCCCAGCCAGCGGGAGTGCTCGACCGGGGAGAACTGGTCGTCGGTGCCGTGCCACAGCCAGCTCGGCACCGCGATGTCCTCGACCTTGAACCCCCAGTCGGCGGTGAACGCCAGCACGTCGTCGATCCAGCCGTCCGCGCCGTGCCGGAACGCCTCCCGGTAGTTGCTCTGCAGCATCCGCCGCAGCCCGCTGTCGGCCACCACCTCCCGGTCGGCGGGCGACAGTTCGGGCCGCAGCCCGTTCAGCAGCCGGACCGGGTCGTCCTTGATCTGCCGGGAGCGGAACTCCATCGCGTCGGCGATCCGGCCGTGCCCGCGCTCCGCCTCCTGGTAGGCGTGCACGTTCGACGGGGTCATCCCGGCGTACCAGTCCAGGCCGGCCGCGTTGCGCGGCGCCAGGCCGACCAGCACCGCCACCCGGCTGACCCGCTCCGGCAGCAGCGCCGCGCAGGCCAGCGCGTGCGGGCCGCCGCCGGAGCGGCCGAGCACCGCGAAGCCGTCCAGCTTGAGGTCGTCCGCGATGGCCCGCACGTCGGCGGCCGCCGCGCTCACCCGGCGGCCGAACTGGCGGGTCGAGTCGCCGTAGCCGGGCCGGTCGTAGGAGATCAGCCGCACCCCCAGCCGGTACAGCACGGTGCTGCGCGGGTGCGGGCCCACCCGGCTGCCGGGCATGCCGTGAAGCAGGAACACCGGGCGGCCGCGCGGGTCGCCCAGGGATTCGACGGCGAGGGCGCGACCGTCCGGGGCCTTGACCATCCGTAACGACACCTGCGGCCTCCTCAGTGGTCCCGGTCGGTGGTGGTGCGGATCTCCCGGCGGGCCTGCCAGGTGGTGTGCTCGCGGGAGACCGCGTCCTCGGCGTCCCGGGCCAGCCGGGCCCAGAGCTCCTCGGCGTCCGCCGACTCCACGTCCAGCCGGGCCAGTTGGCGCCGGATGAGCTCCAGCTCGTCGGCGGCCAGCCCGTACGCGGCGGCCAGCGGGCGGTACTGGCGCAGCTGCGCCCACGCGGTGATCGAGGCGGCCACCGCCGAGACGGTGCCCAACGCGTCGTAGGTGAACGCGCCGAGCGCCCGCAGCACCGCGAGCACCAGCCCGAGCGCCGGGAGCACCACGCCCAGCACCCCCGCCAGGGCTCCGGCCCGGGCGCAGTACCGGGACTTGGCGCGGTACCAGTCGTGCTGCACCTGGATCCGCTCCCGCAGGTACACCTCGCGCCGCACCGCGAGCGGCTGCTCGCGCAGGTCGCGCATCGCCGCCGTGATCCCGGCGAGCTCCGCCCCGGCGCCCGGCGTGACCACCCGGCTGTCCCGGAAGGCGCCCAGCACCCCGCCGAGCTGGACGCGGTACAGGCCCTCCGCGTCCGGCAGGGTGTGCGGCGGCGGCTGGTAGGCGTCCGCCCGGACGGCGAACTTCCAGGCCAGCGTCTTGACCGACTCGGCGGCGGCCCGGCCCTCGTACCAGAGCCCCTGCGGGTTCTGCCGGCTGATCACCACCGCGAGGACGATCGCGCCGAGGTAGGCGGCGGCCGCCGGCCAGGCCCACGGCTCGCCGTCGGCCGAGCCGGTCGCGGCGGCGGCCACCAGCAGGAGCAGCTCCCAGGCGGAGAGCAGCACCGAACGCCGCTGGCCGCGCAGCGAGGCCGCGTCGGCGGCCCAGAAGAACCCGGGCAGCAGTTCCCGCTCGCGCACCCACCCCGTCCGTCCCGCCCCAGACGCCATGTCCGGCCCCCACCCGTCGCTCCGGTCGCACCGCCCTCCTGCCCCGGGCGGCTTCCCGGTACGCCTGGCCCGCCCCCGGGCCGCCCGCAATGGCCGGGATGCCCCGGTGGATTGTCCGGCCCGGGTACGTTCGGTGGGCGGGCGGACACCCTGCGTGGCCCGGCGTGCCCGTGGGCGCGACCGGTGGGCGTCAGTAGGTGTAGAGGATCCGGTCGGCGTTGTCGGCCATCTGCTTGGCGTTCCACTCGGTGCCGCCGGGGACGTTGCCGGAGCGGAACAGCGGCGGGGCCGCGGCGGTGCCCCCGGCCGCCGCGTCGGCCAGCCGGCCGACCGCCGAGGCGACCACGGCCTGCATGAGCGCGCTGGTCACGATGGTGGAGACCGGGCCGAAGGTGGTCTCGGCGGCCGGGTGGGTCAGCTCGCCGTCCCCGACCGCGATCTTGCTGTCCAGCACCACGTCGCAGTTGTCCTTCAGGTACGTGCCGGACGGGTGCGCCGGGGGCACCTCGCCCGGGTACGCCAGCGAGGTCACGCCGATCACCTTCAGGCCGCGGTCCCGGGCGTACCGGGCCAGCTCGACCGGCATCACCTGGCGGCCGGACAGCGAGATCACGAACAGCAGGTCGCCGGAGGCGGCCGGGGTCAGGTCCAGGGTGGTGGTGGCCAGGCCGGACACCCGCTCCAGCGCGCTGGCCAGCGGCGCGGGCATCACCGTCACCCCCGCCATCCCGGGGACGTTCAACAGGTTCATCGGGACCAGCCCGCCGGCCCGGTAGACCACGTCCTGGGCCGGCAGCGCGGAGTGCCCGGCGCCGAAGGTGAACACCCGGCGGCCCTCGGTGATCGCCTCGGCGAGCAGCGCCGCAGCGGCCTCGATGGCGTCGGCCTCCTCCTCCCGGACCCGCTGGAGATGGGCGATCGCGGCGTCGAAGTACCGGCCGACCAGGTCGTTCATCTGTTGCCTTCGCTCTCTGCCGGTGGGGGAGCCGGCCGGGTGGGGCGGGCCGGTCGGGTCCGGGCCGCCAGTGGAGAAAGCTACGGCGAGCACCGTGGCGCCCAGGCGGCACCGCTGTCAACAGGAACGAAAACCGGGACCCGGGGCCCTTGCGCGGGCCCGGTTGTCGGTGCAGTACGTCAGAATTGGCGGTGAGGACACCGAAGAACGGAGCCAGCGGCGATGTCTGGGCTGATCGACACCACTGAGATGTACCTTCGCACCATCCTGGAGCTGGAGGAGGAAGGCATCGTCCCGATGCGCGCCCGGATCGCCGAGCGACTGGAGCAGAGCGGCCCGACGGTCAGCCAGACGGTCGGCCGGATGGAGCGCGACGGGTTGTTGCAGGTGGCGGGGGACCGCCACCTCGAACTGACCGACGACGGGCGCCGGCTCGCCGTGCGCGTCATGCGCAAGCACCGCATCGCCGAGTGCCTGCTCGTCGACGTGATCGGACTGGAGTGGGAGCAGGTCCACGAGGAGGCCTGCCGCTGGGAGCACGTGATGAGCGAGACGGTCGAGCGCAAGGTGCTCGCCATGCTCGGCCACCCGACCCAGTCCCCGTACGGCAACCCGATCCCGGGCCTGGACGAGCTGGGCGACGCCAAGGCCGAGGGCGAGGGCTTCGACGCCGCGCTCGTCCCGCTGGACACCGTCAAGCCGGGTGACGGCGGCGCCAGCGTGGTGGTCCGCCGGATCGGCGAGCCGATCCAGACCGACGGCGAACTGATGCGCACGCTGCGCCGGGCCGGGATCCGGCCGGGCTCCACCGTGCGGGTCAGCGCCGGCGTCGGCGGCGTGCTGGTCGGCACCGGGGAGAACGCGGCGGAGCTGGGCAAGGACATCGCCCAGCACGTCTTCGTCGCCCAGGCCTGAGGAACGCGCCCCCCGGGCCCGGAGGAACGCTTCCGGGCCCGGGGAACGTGCTTCCCGGAACGACGCGAAGGGCCCGCTGCTCCCCGTGCAGCGGGCCCTTTCGCCTCCCCGTTCCCTCCCTGTCCCCTCCGTCCCTCCCATCCCCTCCGTTCCCTCCCGGCCCCTCCACCGCCTCGCCCGGCTTCCCCGTCCGAGCGCTCCCTCCGGCGTCCCCTCGCACCGCAATTCCTCCCCTCGGCCGATCATGGCAATCCTTGAGCGTTGTCACTCGTCCGGGGGGCTTTCGCCCATGGTCAGCGGGTACACGGAGGCCTTATCCGCACATGCGTGTGACGGGCCTCGCCTCCGGTGGGAGACAAGGCCCGTCAGCCGGGCGCGGGGTGTCGCGCGCTGCGCGCCCTCACCCGATAGGCGGAGGGCGGCCGTTCACGGGGTGGTGAATCGGGGCAGTGAATCGGGGCGGTTCACGAGGCCGTTCACGAGACGGTGAACCAGGATGGTGAACCGCGGCGGTGAACCGCGGCGGTGAACCGTTGCCGCGCCCGTTCAGCGCACCGCTGCCGCCGGCTGGGCGGGCTGGGGGTGGGCGGCCGCGGGCGCCTCGCGTCCGCAGGCGTACGCGAGCGGGCTGATCAGCTCGGCGGCGTCGGGCAGCCAGCGGTTGAGCGCCGAGGGGGAGCGGGCCCACTGGGCGTAGCCGGTGCCGCCGATCCGGGAGGGCGGGGCGACCGTCCAGTCCCCTTCGCCGCGGGCCACCAGGTCCAGCCGACCGGGCGGCCAGCCGAGCTTGCGGAGCATCTCCGGCAGCTTGGCCGCGACCCCGGGCAGCACCAGGAAGTGCAGCCGCCGGCCGATCCGGCCGGGCGAGGCGGGCAGCACCGCGACCGGGCCCAGCTGGAGGTCCATCCGCTCCATCCGCGCCAGCGCCAGGCAGCCGGCCGTCTCCGGGACGTCCAGGACGTCGAAGGACCGGCCGGTGGGCAGCAGGATCGAGGCCTGCGGCCGCTCGGTCCACCAGCGCCGCACCGCCCCCGGCCCGGCGCTCGCCTTGCGGGCCCAGTCCGCGTCGAGCGGGTGGGCCCCCGGCAGCAGGCAGCGCCGGTCGCCGCAGGAGCAGCGGGCGGGCCCGTCGCCGTCGATCAGCCAGGCGCCGGGAGCGACCTCCCAGTGGCGGTTCTCGGCGTAGCCGACGGCTTCGATGAGCAGCGGGGGCAGTGCGGCGGTCTTGCCCTGGTCGGGGGAGTCGGGGATGTCTTCCACACGCTGCTCAACTACCGTGTGTGAGGCTGGTTACGGCCCGGCGCAAGCCGGTTGGGCGTATACCGGCAATGTCACCCGAACCGGTTACTCGACCGAGTTGAGGCGGGCGGAGGCAGGCGCAGTGGGGGCGCACAGGAGCATTTCCCAGGGCGCGTGGGGGGTGCGGATCGTCACCGTGGGTATCCCGCTGGCGTTGCTGATCGCTAACCTGGTGTCAGATTCCTTGGACGGTCGGACAGTCGGCAACAGATCAGCAGAATCGTCGCCCGCCGGCCGGGACCGGAGGGTGTGGGGAGGCGAAACCCAATGGCCGCAAGACCACTCGTCGCACGACAGCCCAACGAGCGTCTGCAGCAACTGATCCAGGAGGCCAGCTGCTCCAACGCCGGCCTGGCCCGGAGGGTCAACCTCTGCGGCGCCGAGCACGGTCTGGACCTGCGGTACGACAAGACCTCCGTCGCCCGCTGGCTGCGCGGGCAGCAGCCGCGCGGGCAGGCGCCGGCGGTGATCGCCGAGGCCCTCGGCCGCAAGCTCGGCCGCAGCGTGTCGGTCGAGGAGATCGGCATGGCCGACGGCAAGAACCTCAGCTCCGGTATCGGGCTCCAGTTCGCGCCGACCCTGAACGCCGCCCTGGAGCAGGTCTGCGAGCTCTGGCGCAGCGACGTCGGACGGCGGGACTTCCTGACCGGGGCCACGGTCGCGGCCTCCGCGCTGGTGGAGCCCAGCCGGGACTGGCTGATCACCCCGCCCGACCCGGTGGTGGCCCGCACCGGCGGCCCCCGGGTCGGCCCGACCGACGTGGCCGCGATCAAGGCCACCACCACGATGCTGGTCGACCTGGACCACCGCTTCGGCAGCGGTCACGTGCGCCCGGTGGTCGTGCACTACCTCAACTCGGTGGTCTCCAGCCTGCTCGGCGGGGCGTACCGGGACGAGACCGGGCGCCAACTCTTCGCCGCGGTGGCCCGGTTGACCGAACTGGCCGGATACATGGCGGTGGACACCGGCCAGCCCGGCCTGGCCCAGCGCTACTACATCCAGGCGCTCCGGCTCGCCCAGGCGGCCGACGACCGCGGCTACGGCGGCTACGTGCTGGCGGCGTCGATGAGCCACCTGGCGGCGACGCTCGGCAACCCGCGGGAGATCGCCCAGCTCGCCCGCGCCGCGCAGGAGGGCGCCCGGACGGTCGCCACCCCGACGGCGATGGCGATGTTCTACGCCGCCGAGGCCCGCGGCCACGCCCTGCTGGGGGACGCCCGCTCCTGCGAGGCGGTGTCGGCCAAGGCGCTGGAGATGATGGAGAAGCGCCGCCCGGAGGACGACCCGGACTGGATCGTCCACTTCGACGACGCCTACCTGTCGGACGAACTGGCCCACTGCCACCGGGACTTGGAGCAGGCCGGCCAGGCCGAGCACTACGCCCGCCGGGCGCTCGACCTGCACCCGCCGACCCGGGTCCGCCGCCGCGCGGTGGACCTCGTCCTGCTCGCCACCGCCCAGTTGCAGCAGCGGGACCTCGAACGCGCCTGTGAGACGGGCGCGCAGGCGGTCCGGTTGCTGAGCGGGCTGCGGTCCAACCGGGGCGTGGAGTACCTGGACGAGTTCCGGCGCAGGCTGGAGCCCTACCGGGAGCAGCGGGTGGTCCGCGAGTTCCACGCCCGGGCGGATGCGGAGGCCGCCTAGTGTCGCGCCCGGGGCGCCAGGGCGGGTCCAAGGCCCCGGGCCCCGGCGGGGCGGGGTGAGGGGAGCGTGAGGGATGTCCCGCCCGCGTGGTCACCCGGTTCGGCGAACCGGTAGCGTGGGCGTGACGTCCAAGGAACTGTGATGCCCCCAAGAACCGACGAGATGTGGTCCGCCGTCAGCGCGCGGTCGTGCACAGGTGAGGAATCGCGTTGAGCCAGCGCCGCTCGTACCCCAACTCGGGTGACTTCAACCTGGACGACCTGTTCCGCCCCGAGCCCGGCCAGACCCAGGGCGGCGCGCCGGGCCAGCCGCAGGGTCACCCCCAGGGCCACCCGCAGGGGCAGACGGGCGTGCCGCCGGTGGGGCAGCCGTCCGGGCAGCCGGAGTACCTCGGCGAGGGCGGGCACGCGCGGCCGACCCAGGCCATGCCGGCCCAGCCCGCCCCGTGGGCCGGCGCTCCGCAGCCCGGTTACGGCGTCCCGCAGCACGAGCCGGCGCCGGAGACGCAGCACCTCCCGCCGTACCCGGGCGCGGACCCGTACGCGGGCGGGTACCCCACGGGCCAGTCCCAGGCCGGCTACCCGCAGCAGCCCGGCCCGGGCGGCTACCAGGGCTACTCGCAGGCCGGGCAGCCGCCGCCGGCGCCGGCCTACCCCGGGCAGAACTACGGCCAGGGCTACGGGCAGGACCACGGGCACGGGCAGGGCTTCGACACTACCCAGGCGGGCGCGCAGGCTCCGGCCGCCCGGGGCGGCCGCCCGTCCAACAAGCTGATCATCGGTGGGGTGGTGGCCGGTTTCGCGGTGGCCGGCATCCTGGTCGCCGTCCTGGTGAACGGGGACGACACCACCCCCGCCGCCGACGCCAAGAAGACCCTCCCGGTGGCCGCCACCGGCAGCGCCACCCCCGGCACGGCGAGCGCGAGCAGCTCGGGCACCACCGTCGACCCGGCGGTCAAGGCCCAGGCGCAGCCGCTGTCGGACCTGCTCGGCACCGCGAGCGACAGCCGCTCGGCGGTGGTCGGCGCGGTCGCCGCGGTGCAGAAGTGCGACAAGCTGCCCGAGTCGCAGCAGGCGCTCACCGGCGCGGCCGGCAAGCGGCGCGAACTCCAGACCAAGCTCGGCCAGCTGAAGGCCGACAAGCTGCCCGGCGGCCAGCAGCTGGTCGAGCAGCTCAATGCGGCGTGGACCGCCTCCGCGCAGGCCGACGACGAGTACGCGGCCTGGGCCGGGGACTCACAGGCGCCCGGCGCCTGTGACCCCAAGAAGCTGGACAACCAGCACTACAAGAACGCCGTCCAGGCCAGCGGCACGGCGACCACCGCGAAGAAGCAGGCCTCGACCCTGTGGAACGCGATCGCCACCCAGACCGGCCTGCCCAGCCGCAGCGACGGCGACCTGTAGGACGGACGGGGGAACGGGCCCGCCGGCCCGCCCCTTCGTCGTCCGTCCCCCTGTCGTCCGTGCTGCGTCGGCTGTCCTTCACCGGCCGTCCTGTGCCGCCCGGGCGTCACGCCGGCGGGCGGCCCCCGGTGAGCACCCAGCGGATGTCCACGAAGCCCGGCTGCTGGAGGGTCATCCGGCCGCCCTTGACCACCTGGTAGGTGACCCAGGTGTTCACCAGCCGCGGGGATTCGGTGCTGGGCAGCATGTTGGGGGTGCCCCAGTTCAGCGGCGGGGTGAGGCCGACGTCGATGCTCTCACCGCTGTCCAGCAGCCCGGTGACGGTCTTCTCGGTGACCTGCCGGCCGGACGCCGCGACCTTCTCGGCGACCAGCCGGAACACCTCGTACGCGACCCAGGTGGTCTGCACGCCGGGATCGGAGACGTCGATGGTGTGGCCGCCGGTGGTGTCGGCGCGCACCACCGCGCGCAGCCCGTCCCAGACCTTCGCCGACTCCGGCGGGTACCAGCTGGTGACGTAGGTGCCGGCCAGCGGGCCGGAGTCGCCACCGGTGGAGTCGACCACCGACTGCTGCACGCTGCCGATCACCGAGGCGAACCGGGTGTTCCTCGGGTTCAGCCGACGGTAGGAGTCCAGCAGGTTGCCGGTCGGCTCGGCGGCGAGGGCGCTGGTGACGCAGTTCGCCGCTTCGTCCCTGCCGATCGCCTTGCGGGCCACCGCCGTGTAGTCGGTGGACTGCTCGGGCGCCTTGACGTCGAGCAGCTTGATGCCGGCCGGCTTGAGCGCGTTGGCCAGGTAGCCGAGCAGGTTGTCGCCGGACGGGGTGTCCGGGCGGACGAGTGCGACGGCCTTGCAGCCGGCTTCGACCAGCTGACGGCCGCTGCCGCCGATCAGTGCGGGCATGCCGCCGTCCACCGGGTACGAGAGCGGGCTGCTGAACTCGGGCTGGGAGAGCCCGTAGCCGCCGATCAGGGGGATGCCGGCGCGCTCCAGGACGGGCATGAAGTCGAAGCCGTACTGGCTGTAGGAGCCGATCACGGCGACCGCCTTGGCGTCCACCGCCCGCTGGGCGCAGGCCTTGGCGCCTTCGGAGGTGTTGTGCTCGTTGCAGGTGAGCACCTGAAGCCGGCGGCCGTTCAGTCCGCCCTTGAGGTTGACGTCCCGGCCGATCGCCTCGGCGAGCGCGGTCATGCCGGGCCGGTCGGCGGAGCCGGTGCCGGACGGGGACCAGGTCATCACGGTGAGGTCGCCGCCGTTGGTGGAGGCATCGGCCGGTCCGCCGCACGCGGAGGCCGAGAAGAGGGTGGGGAACAGGGCCGCGGCGGTGGCGGCCGCGGCGATCGGGCGGCGGCGGCGCCGCGCGAACTGGTGCCGGGGCTGGAACGGGTCCCTTCGGCTGGTCATCGGTCTTCCCTCTCTGGGGCGCCATCCGGCGCACCGGAGCAAGCCAAGCCCCGGCGCCACACGCCGAGAGGGCCGAAGTACGAACGGCCGGGTAACGGGAGCTGAAATCAGGCGGGGTACGCGTGTAGATCGGGAGTGGAGTACGAACGGACAGGGAACGTACGATCGTTCTCCATGTCCGCCAGCACAGATTCTTCGCATCGGTCTGCCCGAAACACTTCTCGTCCGGGCCACCGCTCCAGCACGATGAACGGCATGCCGCTCAACGACCTGCCCTGGTGGCGCTGGCGAGCCCGACTGCGCTCGGCGCTGCACATGTTGTCCGACCCCGGTTTCCAGCAGGAGACCTGGCTGAACGGCCGGGAGGGGTACGGCGACGTGACCGACGCCGTCTACCGGCTGGTCGAGGACACCTGGCTGGACCACTGGTCGGCCGAGAAGTACGTGGGCACGATCTTCCGCGACTCCGCCGAGGCCGCCCTGGTCGACGTCGCGGTGCTGCGGGTGGTCCAGCTGCTGCACGAGGTCGGCGCGGACGCCCACGCCTCCGCCTACTTCGGCCACCCCGGCTGGCCGGAGGCGGTCCGGGCCGCGCGCGAGGCGCACGTCGCGCTGGCGGTGAACGACGGGGACGACCCGGACGCGGCGCCCAAGTCGCTGGACGTGCTGCGCATCCTCACCCGGGTCTGAGCCCGGGTCTGAGCCCGGGTCTGAGCCCGGGTCTGAGCCCGGGCCGACGGCGGGGCCGCCGGCCGGGTGTCCGGTCGGGCCGCTGAGCAGTGCCGTCCCGCAGTACGGGCAGCGGGGCGGCGGCTGTCCAGGATGTGACACGCTGGACCACCCACGAACGCCACGACCTCAGGACGGGATACCCCCAGTGGACCAGCAGCCGGCCAGCGCCCAGTACGTCCTCACGCTGTCCTGCCCCGACAAGCAGGGCATCGTCCACGCCGTCTCCAGCTACCTCTTCATGACCGGCTGCAACATCATCGACAGCCAGCAGTTCGGCGACGGGGACAGCGGGCTGTTCTTCATGCGGGTGCACTTCTCCGCCGCCGAGCCGGTCACCGCCGACAAGCTGCGGGCCAGCTTCGCGGCGATCGGGGCCTCGTTCGGGATGGACTGGCAGATCCACCCGACCGAGCAGCGGATGCGGATCGTCCTCATGGTCAGCAAGTTCGGGCACTGCCTGAACGACCTGCTCTACCGCACCCGGATCGGTGCCCTGCCGGTGGAGATCGCCGCGGTGGTGTCCAACCACACCGACCTGCGCGACCTGACCGAGAGCTACGGCGTCCCGTTCCACCACATCCCGGTCACCCGGGACACCAAGGCCGACGCCGAGCAGCAGCTGCTGGACCTGGTCGCCAAGGAGGACGTCGAGCTGGTCGTGCTGGCCCGCTACATGCAGGTGCTCTCGGACCAGCTGTGCACCGCGCTGTCCGGCCGGGTGATCAACATCCACCACTCCTTCCTGCCGAGCTTCAAGGGCGCCAAGCCCTACCACCAGGCGCACGCCCGGGGCGTGAAGCTGATCGGCGCCACCGCGCACTACGTCACCGCCGACCTCGACGAGGGCCCGATCATCGAGCAGGAGGTGGCCCGGGTGACCCACGACGTCACCCCGGACCAGCTGGTCGCGCTCGGCCGGGACGTCGAGTGCCAGGCGCTGGCCCGTGCGGTGAAGTGGCACAGCGAGCACCGGGTGCTGCTGAACGGCACCCGCACGGTGGTCTTCGCGTAGCGAGGCCGGGGCGGTCGGCAGTCGGTGTGGTTGCCGCCGTTGCGGCGGCTGTGGCCGCTTACGGCCGCGACAGCAGCGGCAGGGCGTGCAGCACCTCGCGGATCGCGGCCCGGTCGCCGTGCTCGCCGACCGGCAGCCGGTCCGGATCGCGGTGCGCGGCGGCCAAGTGGCAGAGCTCCAGGCCGTCCAGCACCATCGAGGCCACCGGTTCGCCGCCGGACGGCCCCGACTCCGGTCCGTCCAGCGGTATCAGCCACTCGCCGGCCGCCGGGCCGTCGATCACCAGCCGCAGCCGCCGGCCCCGGCCCTGACCCTGGTCCGCCACGGGCGGGAGGGTCGGCGCCCCGGCGGGCTCGGGACGGGTGGCGCGGGCGGCACGCAGGTCGGCCAGTGCCCGCGGGACCATCCGGACCGCCAGGTCCACCATCTGCCGCAGGTGCTGGGGCGCCGGCGGGTCGTACGGGTAGGCGACCGCGCGGGCCACGTCCTCGCCGTGCACGTAGCACTCGAAGGCGCGGTCCACGAAGGCGTCGCGCAGCGGCAGCACGGCGAAGCCGTAGTCGACGGGGGTGTTGCCCTGCGGGGCGAGCGCGGCGGTGCGCACCAGGTCGTGGGTCTGCCGCCGCCACCGCTCCCGCACCGACTGCGGCGGGAGGCCGGCCTGGTCGGCGACCAGCCGGGCGGTGCGTTCGGCGATCCCGGCGTACGGCCCGCCCTGCGGCGGGACCCGGGGCGGGACCCGGGGCGGGAGCAGGGGCGGGATCCGGAGCGCCGGCGGCCGCGCGGCCGGCTCCTGCGGCGGCACCCGCCGGGCGGCCGGGGCCGGTGCGGCGCCCGGGCCGGCCGGCACCGGGTCGGGCAGGCCGAGGGCGAGCGCCAGATAGCCGTCCACGGCGGCGAGGTGGCACAGCACCTCGGCAGGGCGCAGCCGCCCGGTGCCGCCGTGCCACGGCAGGTCGGCCACCTCCTGCCACTCCTCCGGGCCGAGGTCGCGCAGCAGCGCGTCGAGCTTGGCCGTCTCCGCGGTGTACGGCATGCCCCAGGCGGGGACGGGCAGTTCGGCCGGGCGGCGGGCCAGGCACCAGTCGAGCACCTGCTGGCGCAGCGAGTTGGGCTGGTCGAGCGGCTCGTCCAGGGCGAGCCAGCCCGCCGCCTCGCGCAGCCGGGCGGCCTCCTCGGCGCACTCCGGGCAGGTGCGCAGGTGCCGCTCCAGCTCGGCGGCGTCATGGCTCGGGCAGGCGCCGAGGGCCCAGGCGCCGAGCAGCGAGCGCAGGGCGTCGTGCCGCTCCTCGGTGGTGGGCTCGCTCCGCTCGCTCATGCGCCCCTGTCCCCGTCGTCCCTGTCGCCCGCGTCGTCCGTGTCTTCCCGGCCGTCCTCGCGGCCGTGCCGTTCGTCGTGGCGGGCGCGCTCCTCGGCCAGTTCGGTGGCCAGCAGTTCCAGGCCGAGCCGCATCCGCTGCTTGGCGGCCTGCTCGCTGATGCCGAGCAGCCGGGCCGTCTCCTGGTAGGTGCGGCCGTCGTAGTACGTCACCGCGATGGTCTCACGCAGGGGTTGGGGCAGGGAGTCCACCACGTACTGCATGCGCGCGGCGGTGGCCACGGCGCGGATCTCCGCCTCGGCCGCGCGCTCGCTGCCTCCCGGTCCGTCAAGCCCGCTGCCCGGGCCGCCCGGTACCCGCTCGGCGGCCCGCCGCGCCCGCAGCCGGTCGACCGCGCGGCGGTGGGTGAGCGCGCCGAGCCAGGAGCGCAGCGAGCCCTGGGCGGGGTCGAAGTCCTCGGGGTGCTCCCAGACCTGGGCGAATATCTCCCGGGTGAGCTGGGCGGCGGCGGCCTGGTCGGCGAGTATCCGCCCGGCCAGTCCGTGCACCATCGGCGCGAGCTGGTCGTAGATCTCGCCGAGCGCGGTCTCCTCGCCGCGGGCGAGGCGGCGTTGGAGCTGCTCGTCCCAGCGCGGCGCGCGGTCGGGGGTGGCCATCGGGAACCAACCCTCCTGCCCGGGTTTCGCTGGCGTACCCAACGGTATCTTGCGGCCGGTCGGCGGCGGGAGCATTCCCCGAAGAACGGAACCCGGGCCCGCGGATCGTCGCCCGGGTCGCCAGCCGGATCGCCAACCGGGTCGTCGCCCGGTCGTCGCTCGGATCGGCGGCCCGTGCGCGGGGCGGTCCTTGGAGGCCACTGTTCGAAGGCCGTTGGACATATGTCGCACGGGTGGTTCGCGAGTGGCGGGCCGGGTGCGCGGGGCGTCCGGAGGTAGGTTCGCCACTGCGGGACCGGCGGGTCGGCCCGGGCCGGACGAGTGCCGGTACGAGGCTCGCGAGAGTGAACGGGACAGTATGCACTGCGCTGTCCCCCGATCGCTGGAATATGCCCGAAGCGCTTGCCGAGGTCCGTCCGCCCACTCATCCTGAGGCGTAATCGAGTCGCGGCCAGTGCGCGACGGACGAGTTGGCCCGGACGGGACAGGTCGGGTGAGCGCCGGGCGGGAGCCCGGCCGAGGGCCCGGGTGGCACCGGGCGATGTGCGAGGGTTCGCCGGCTGGACGATCCGGCCCGATCGGGACGATGGCCGAACTGCGAGTGCGGGTGGTGGAGCGGTGCAGGTTCTTCAGGTACAGCTGGCGGTGCAGGCGGACCCCGCCGAGGTCGGCCGGGCCCGTCGGTGGGTGCGCTCGCGGCTGCTGAACCACGGGGTGGACCCGGACGCGCCGGTCGCCGAGACGGTGGTGCTGGTGGTCTCCGAGCTGGTGACCAACGCCGTGGTGCACACCGGGTGTCCGGCGGTGCTGCGGCTCTGTCTGCCGGTGGAGGAGGACCAGGCGGGCGGCGAGCCGGCCGGCCCGCTGCGGGTGGAGGTCGCCGACGCGAGCCGGACGGCCCCCGCCCCGCGGCACGCCGGGGCGGACGAGAACGCCACCAACGGGCGCGGCCTGGAGCTGGTCGAGCTGCTCTGCGAGCGCTGGGGCTGGTTCCCGGACGGCTCGGGCAAGCGGGTGTGGTGCGAGATCGGTGCGGACGCCCGGCCGGCGGACCCGCTGGCGGGCGTGGACTGGGCGGCGCTGGCGCAGTAGCGGCAGCGGCAGCCCCGGGGCCCGCTCGGTTCGCTGCCGATCCCGCCGGTGATCGCCGGCGGAGATCACCGGCCGAAAGTTGACGCAACCATTCCGAATTTCGGACTACCCATTGACGTGACGTATCCGACTGATCACGCTTGGGTGCGGCTCTCCGTCAGTGAGGGGACGCCGAGGGGACGCCCGAACGCCGCCGCGGTGCTGTTGTCCAGGGGGACCACGCCAGCAGGGGGGCCGTGGATCGCCGGTCGCGGGCGCTCCTTGGCGAGTGCGGAGGGCGCGGCGCGGGTTCAGGGCCCGTGCGTCGCGATTGGATGGCGGCCGGCCGCGCCGTGCTCGGGGTGCACGCGGCCGGCCGCCATCCGACCCGCCGTCATCCGGCGTCGCTTTCCGGCCACTCGGCCGAGAGCCGCCCAGGGCACCTGAAGCCGCCCGGGGTCACCCGGGGACGGTGCGGAAGGTGCGCCGGTAGGCGCTCGGGGCGACGTCCAGCCGGTCGCGCAGTTGCAGCCGGAGCGAGGCGGCGGTGCCGAAACCGGACTCCCGGGCGACTTGGTCGATCGTCAGGTCGGTGCGCTCCAGCAGCTGCCGGGCCCGCTCGGTGCGCTGCACGGTGAGCCACTTCCCGGGGCTGGCGCCGGTCTCCTCGCGGAAGCGCCGGGTGAAGGTCCGCACGCTCATGCCCGCCCGGTCGGCGAGTCGGCGCAGCGCCAGCGGCTGGTCCAGGTGTTCCAGTGCCCACGCGCGGACGGCGGCGGTGCCGTGGCCGGTGGAGTCCACCGGGCTCGGGGCCTCGACGTACTGCTTCTGGCCGCCCTCGCGCCACGGCGGCACCAGGCAGCTGCGGGCCACCGCGTTGGCCACCGCGCTGCCGTGGTCGCGGCGGACCACGTGCAGGCACAGGTCCACCCCGGCGGCCACCCCGCCGGAGGTGAGGAGGTCGCCGTCGTCCGTGTAGAGCACGTCCGGGTCCAGCCGCACCTTCGGGTACAGCTCGGCGAAGCGCCGGGTGTAGCGCCAGTGGGTGGTGGCCGGGCGGCCGTCCAGCAGTCCGGCGGCGGCCAGCAGGAAGGAGCCGGTGCAGATCGACATCAGCCGGGTGCCGGGCCGGATCCGGCGCAGTGCGGCGGCCAGTTCGGGGGTGAAGGCGGTGTCGACGGTGGCCGCGCTCGCGTCGGCGGAGGCCGGGATCACCACCGTGTCGGCCCGCTCCAGCAGTTCCGGCCCGTGGTCGACGCTGATCCGGAAGTCCGCGCTGGTGGCGACCGGCCGGCCGTCCAGCGTGCAGGTGGCGATCTCGTAGAGCGGCCGTCCGGCCGGGTCCTTGGCGCCGCCGAAGATGCGGGCGGGGATGCCGAGTTCGAAGGCGATCACGCCGTCGAGGGCGAGTACCGCGACCAGGTGGGCCATGCCGTTCCCCTTCGGTGGTGCGGCCGCCCGGGCCGGTCGGATCGGGTCGGCGGGTTGAGTCGGTTCGGTCGGTTCGGTCGGTCCGGCCGGTTCGGGCCAGGGTACGCCGGGACCGTGGCCCGATTCTTGCGAAAGCTGTCATTCAGGCCACTCGTCGCGGCCGCGCCGCTTCGGGACACTCGTCCGCGTGACCGAACGCAACGCCTTCGCCCCCGCCCCCGCGCCCGCCCCCGAAGGACCCGTCCGCCCGGCCCGCCCGGCCCGCTTCCGGGTGCACTACGCCTGGGTGGTGGCCGGTGTCTCGCTGCTGGTCCTGCTCGGCTCGGCCGGCTTCCGGTCCACGCCCAGCCTGATGATGGACGCCCTGCACAACGAGTTCGGCTGGTCGCTCGGGACGATATCCAGCGCCACCTCCGTCAACCTGACCCTCTACGGCCTCACCGCCCCCTTCGCCGCCGCCCTGATGGACCGTTTCGGCGTGCGCCTGGTGGTGGTCTGCGCGCTGCTGACCATCTCGGTCGGTTCCGGGCTCACCATGCTGATGCGCGAGCCCTGGCAACTGGTGCTCTGCTGGGGCGTGCTGGTGGGCCTGGGCAGCGGCTCGATGGCCGGCGCCTTCGCCACCACCATCACCGGCCGCTGGTTCCAGGCGCGCCAGGGCCTGGTCACCGGCGTGCTGACGGCCGCCGGGGCAGCGGGAAACCTGGTCTTCCTGCCGGTCGGCGCCTGGCTGGTCGAGCACCACGGCTGGCGCTCGGCGGTGATCGTGGTCTCGCTCGCGGCCAGCGCGGTCGCCGTCCCCGTCCTGCTGCTGATGCGCGAGCGGCCCGCCGACCTCGGCCTGCTCCCGTACGGAGCGACCGAGGAGCCCCCGGCGCCCGCCGCCGACGGCCGTGCCCTGACCCGCTCGCTGCGGGTGCTGCGGGACGCTGCCCGGAGCCGGGCGTTCTGGCTGCTGTCCGGCTCCTTCGCGATCTGCGGCGCCACCACCGCCGGCCTGGTCGGCACCCACTTCATCCCGGCCGCCCACGACCACGGCATGCCGGTGACCACCGCGGCCGGTCTGCTCGCCATGATCGGCGTCTTCGACGTGATCGGCACCATCTTCAGCGGCTGGCTCACCGACCGGGTCGACTCCCGGATCCTGCTGGTCACCTACTACGGGCTGCGCGGGATCTCGCTGCTCCTGCTGCCGCAGCTGCTCGCAGGCTCGCTGCAGCCGCCGATCCTGGCCTTCGTCATCTTCTACGGCCTGGACTGGGTGGCCACCGTGCCGCCGACCGTCGCGCTGTGCCGCCGGCACTTCGGCGGGGACGCCCCGATCGTCTTCGGCTGGGTGCTGGCCAGCCACCAGATCGGTGCGGCCGTCGTCGCCGGGCTGGCGGGCCTGGCCCGCGACGCGCTCGGGAACTACGACCTCACCTGGTACGGCGCCGGCGCCCTGTGCGTGGTCGCCGTCGGGCTCTGCCTGGCGCTGCGCACCAGCCGGCCGGACCGCCCCGTCGTCCCGGCCCTCCCGTAGGGCGGGCTCCCAGGGCGGGCTCCCAAGGCGGGTCGGGGGCCTGTCGGACCGGAGAGCTAGGCTCCGCAGCCATGGCGCTCATCTTCACCCTGGACCCGAAGCTCGACCCGGACCTGCGCACCGCCGTCGTCCGGCTGTGGGCCGACGTCACCAACGCCGGCGGCGCGGTCGGCTTCGTGGCGCCGGTGACGGAGGACGAGGTTTGGGACACCGCCGACCACCAGTTCGCCGGGGTCGCGCCGGACGGCCCGGACCGGCTGCTGGTCGCCCACGAGAGTGACACCGGCCGGCTCGTCGGTGTCCTCTTCTTCGAGTCGATGCGGTTCGGCCTGATGGAGCACTGGCGGATGCTCAAGCGGGTCATGGTGCACCCCGACTGCCAGGGCCGCGGCTACGGCGTCCGGCTGCTCGCCGAGGCCGAGCGAATAGCCCGGGAGTGGGGCCTGGAGAGCCTGCGGCTGACCGCGCGCGGCGGCCAGGGCCTGGAGCGTTTCTACACCCGCTGCGGCTACCGGGAGGTCGGCCGGGTGCCGGCCGCGGTCCGGGTCGCCCTAGGGGACGACCGCGACGAGATCACCATGTGGCTCGACCTGCGCTGATCCGCAGGACGGCCGGGAGGGGGCGGGCGGGGGGACGGGCGCCCCCTTCCCCGCGCCGCCCGTCAGGCATGCTTCACTGGGAGACCGGCCCCCGCCCAGACCAGTGAAAAGGATGTGTCCCGTGAGCAGCACCGGCCAGGAGAAGTCGCACGCCACGCTCCGCTACACCTCCCTGCGGGTCAGCATCTTCCTCGGCTGCCTGCTGGTCGCCCTGCTGCTCGGGCACTTCAAGATCATCCCGGTCAGCGGCCAGGCCGGAGTGATCTTCCTGTTCCTGCTGGCCGCGATCGCGTCCGCGCCGCTCAGCTACGTGCTGCTGAGCCGTCAGCGCGACGACATGTCCGCCCAGATCACCACCAAGGTCTCCGGCCTGCGCAGCCGTACCGCCGAGCGGATCGCCGCGCAGAACGCCGAGGAGGACGCCGTCGACGAGGCGGCCCGGACGGCCGCCGTCCGGCAGAGCTGACCCCGGCCGGACCCGTAGCCGCAGCCGCCGTGCCCGAATCCGCCGCCTCGGACGCCTCCGCTTCCGACCCCGACCCCGCTTCCGCTTCTGCGGCTTCCGAGCCCGGACCGGCCGACCCGCCGTCCGGGCCGTCCGCGTCGCTCGGGTCGGCCGCGTCGCTCGGGCCGTCCGTCGAGGGGGAGGCCGGGACCTGGCCGGCCCCGGTGCGCCGGCCCACCGGCCGGGACGTGGCCAGGCTCGCCGGGGTCTCCCAGGCCACCGTCTCGCTGGTCTTCTCCGGTGCCGAGGCCGGCCGCCGGGTCTCCGACGCCACCCGGGAGCGGGTCAGGGAGGCCGCCCGCAGCCTCGGCTACCGCCCGCAGGCGGCCGGCCGGCAGCTGCGGCTCGGCCGTAGCGGGATGATCCTCCTGGCGGTGCCGAACATCCTCGGCCCGTTCTTCGGCCGGGTGCTGGAGGGCGTCCACGAGGAGGCCGGCCGGCACGGCCTGGCGGTCGTGGTCAGCTCCGGCTGGGGGAGCGCCACCCTCGCGGAGGCCGCCACCACCAGCCGCTTCGACGGCCTGCTGATCTGCTCCCCGGACGACAGCCAGCTCGGCGAGCTGCCCGCCGACACCCCCGTCGTCTTCCTCGACGCCGACCCGGGCACCGACCGGGCCCGGCCGACCGTCGAACTCGACGTGGCGGGCGGGATGCGCGCCGCCGTCGAGCACCTGGCCGGGCTCGGCCACCGCCGGATCGGGCGGCTGCGCTCCACCCACTCCGCGTACACGTTCCGGGTGCGGCAGGCCGCGTTCGAGCAGGTCGCCGCCGAACTCGACCTGGAGGTCGTGGAGTTGGGCGTGAGCCTGAACGAGGGCCAGCCGGCCGCGCGGAGCGTGGCGCACCGCCTGCTGGAGCGCCCGGACCGTCCGCGCGCGGTGATCTGCGACGACGACGTGGTCGCCTCCGGGGTGTACCAGGCCGCCGCCGAGCTGGGGCTGAGGGTGCCGGCCGACCTGTCGGTGGTCGGCATGGACAACGTCGCGGTGGCCGCGCTGCTGGCCCCGCCGCTGACCACCGTCGACCTGCCCGGCGAGGAGCTGGGCCGGGTCGGCGCGGCGGCGCTGGCGGGCCTGCTGCGCGGCGAGCGGGCGGCGCCCGTCCCGCCGCTGGCCACCTCGCTGGTGCTGCGCTCCTCCACCGCGCCGGCGGTCGGCGCGCCGGGGCGGGGCGCGAAGCCGTAGGCAGGAGCAGGGGAGAACGAAAGACCGCGCCCGCCGGCCAGACCCCGGTGGGCGCGGTCGTCTGTGGGGGGCCTCAGCCCACCGGCACCGGCCGCACCGACGGCGCCGACGGCACCGGGTGGAACCAGCGGCGGGCGCCGAACAGCAGCAGGGCGCCGAGCGCGATCCCGCCCGCCGCGCACAGCGCCACCGGCCGCAGCGAGTCCTCGGCCAGGTTGCCGGACACCGCGTAGCCGAGCGAGTTGCCCGTCGCGAACAGCGTCACCAGCCAGGCGAACGCCTCGGTCACCGTCCCGGTCGGCGCCAGCTCGGCGACCAGCACGAACGCCGCCGCCAGCAGCGGCGCCAGCCCGATCCCGGAGAGGAAGGCCAGCGCGGCCATCGGGTACGGCCCGGGCAGCAGCACCAGCGGCAGGTAGGACGCGGCCATCGCGAGCGCCATGATCCAGGTGCGGGTGGCCGTGCTGCTGCGCCACTTCACCGCGCCGTAGGCGAGCGCGCCGAGCAGGCCGCCGAGCGCCGCCAGCGCCAGCAGGGTGCCCGCGCCGCCGGGCAGGGCGTCGGCGTGGTGCTCGGCGTAGGCGATGAACAGCACGTTCTGCGCGCCGACGGCCCAGCCGGCCCCGGCCAGTCCGACCAGCAGCAGCACCAGGCCGGGGGAGCGCAGCGGGCCGAGCAGCCCGGCGGAGTGCGCGCGGGCCGGGGCGCGCCAGGCCCGGGCCGGGGCGGTGGTGGCCACGATCAGCGCGCCGGCCAGCCCCAGTCCGGCGGCCATCCAGAGCGCGGCGACCGGGCTGAACAGGCCGGCGATCCCGGCGACGGCCAGCGGGCCGGCCACGTAGAGGATCTGCTGGGAGGCGGAGTCGAAGGCGTAGGCGGTGTCGAGCTGCTCCTCCTCCACCACGTCCGGCCAGAGCGAGCGCAGGCAGGGTTCGAGCGGGGGCATGGCGAGCCCGGCGATCGCGGCGCCGAGCGGAGCGGCGATCTCGGAGCCGGGGGCGAGGGCGAGCAGCGCGTACCCGCCGCCGGCGAGCACGGCGGAGGCGAGCAGGACGCGGGGCTGCCCGGTGCGGTCCACGATCCGCCCGAGCACCGGCCCGCCGACGGCGGCGGAGATCGCGTAGGCGGCGGTGGCCAGTCCGATCCGCCCGTACGGCGCGCCGGCCTCGCGCAGGGCGAGGGCGATCACCAGGGCGGTCATGCCGGCGGGCAGGCGGCCGAGCAGGGTGCCGAGGAGCAGGCGGCTGACATGGGGGGCGCGGAGCAGGGCGAGGTAGCCCATCGGGCGTCTTCTCCGGTCTGGGCAGGCGGGGGCGGGGACGCCGTCAAAGTTATACGTATAACCGCTCAGCGGTCAATCGGGCCGGTGGGGATGATCTGATGGTGCGTCAGCTTCGTTCGTGTCCGGATCTCACCCCAACCTCAAACAACTACTTTGAACATCTCAAACCTTTACTGCTAATGTGTCGCCCATGACCACCTCAGACGCATCGCGGAAGCACGGCCGGGGCTCGCTGCCCGGTGCCGCCCGCCCGTGCGCTCTGACCGGTGCTGTGGACAGCCCGCGCCGTTGTCGCGCCATGAGCTGTATCCCGGCGGCACGCCCCTGACCGGGGGCCGGGACCTCCCCGCCCGGCCCGCGCGCCGTGCCGCCTCCTCCGCCACACCCCACCGTCAGCAACGCCCTCCCCCGGAGCCGCACCGTCATGTCCACAGCGCCCGAGGCGACCTCGTCGCCGTCCGTGCTCGCGAGAATCCGCAAGACCCCGTTCTGGGTCCAGATCGTCGGCGGCCTGCTGCTCGGCGTCGGCCTGGGCTACCTGGCCCGCGCCGCCGACATCTCCTGGCTGGCCACCACCCTGGAGACCATCGGCAAGATCTTCGTCCAGCTGCTCAAGCTGGCCGTCCCGCCGCTGGTGTTCACCGCGATCGTGGTGAGCGTCGCAAACCTGCGCAACGTCACCAACGCGGCCCGCCTGGCCACCCGCACGCTGCTCTGGTTCATGATCACCTCGCTGATCGCGGTGGCCGTCGGCCTGGGCCTGGGCCTGCTGACCAACCCCGGCCAGGGCACCAACCTCAAGACCGACGGCCTCAAGGCGCTCGACTCCAAGGGCACCTGGATCGACTTCCTGACCGGGATCTTCCCGACCAACATCGTCGACGCCTTCGCCAAGGTGAACGTGCTGCAGATCGTCTTCATGGCGGTCGTGGTCGGCGCGGCGATCATCAAGCTCGGCAGCAAGGCCGAGCCGGTCCTCAAGCTCAGCGAGTCCGTCCTGGAGCTGACCCAGACCGCCCTGTGGTGGGTCATCCGGCTCTCCCCGCTCGGCACCCTCGGCCTGATCGGCAAGTCCGTCGCCAAGTACGGCTGGGACCTGCTCAAGCCCTTCGCCACGCTGACCCTCGACATCTACGTCGGCTGCGCGCTGGTGCTCTTCGTCGTCTACTCGCTGCTGCTGAAGTTCGCCGCCGGCCTGAACCCGGTCAACTTCTTCAAGGGCGCCTGGCCCGCCATCCAGCTGGCCTTCGTCTCGCGCTCCTCGGTCGGCACCCTGCCGGTCACCCGCCGCGTCACCGAGCGCCTCGGCGTCCCCAGCGAGTACGCGTCCTTCTCCGTGCCGTTCGGCGCCACCACCAAGATGGACGGCTGCGCCTCGATCTACCCGGCGATCGCCGCGATCTTCGTCGCCCAGGTCTACAACATCGACCTCGGCATCCGGGACTACCTGCTGATCGCCTTCGTCTCGGTCGTCGGCTCGGCCGCCACCGCGGGCCTCACCGGTGCGATCATCATGCTGACGCTCACCCTCTCCACCCTGGGCCTGCCCCTGGAGGGCGTCGGCCTGCTGCTCGCCATCGACCCGATCCTCGACATGATGCGCACCGCGACCAACGTCGCGGGCCAGGTGCTGGTGCCGGTCCTGGTGGCCTCGCGGGAGAAGATCCTCGACGTCGCCGCCTACAACCGTCCCTCCGGCGACCTGTACGAGGACGCGCCGTCGGCCGTCGTCCCGGCGCAGACGGACAAGGCGGCCCCGGTGGCTGCCTGATCCCGGCCGGCTCGGCGACAAGGGCCCGCCTGTGCACCGTTCCCCGGTGCGGAGGCGGGCCCTTGTGCGTGCCGCGGGGGCGCGGGTGCGTGCGCTGCTTCCCGGGGCGGTGGCCGGGAGGAGAGGCCGGGGAAAGGCCAGGGGAATAGGCAGGGGGAAAAGGCAGGGGGCCCGCCGGTCGGGCGGGCCCCCTTGGGTGTTGCTCTTGTGCTCATGGTGACGGCTGTCGGGAGCCGCCGACGGACCCGCTGGGGTCCCGAGCGATCAGAACATCAGAAGATGGTCAGATGGGGGTGACGTTCTCCGCCTGCGGGCCCTTCGGGCCCTGGGTGACGTCAAAGTTCACCGCCTGGTTCTCCTCCAGCGAGCGGAAGCCGCTCGCGTTGATGGCGGAGTAGTGGACGAAGACGTCGGGGCCGCCGCCCTCCTGGGCGATGAAGCCGAAGCCCTTCTCAGCGTTGAACCACTTGACGGTTCCCGTGGCCATGCCGTTCTCCTTGCGAGGGACGTGTCGGGGCCACACCGTGTGGCACCCGGTCCGCTGCGCTGATCGCCCTGCCTCCGGACGAGTCCGAAGTTTTTCGATATTGCTGAAAAACTACAAAAAGCCCGCGGTTACATGCTCCGCAGGCTTCAAGTACTGCAAGGGGAATCAAACTGCAACTGAGGGCAACGCTAGCATGCGGTCGCTGTGACGACCAGGGGTGAACTGCGGCCCCCACGGCGCGTGTCGTAGGGCCCCGCAGGGGCGTCCAGCAGGCCTCGCGAGCGCGTGTCGGGTGCCCGGTGCAAGCCTCTGTGAACAGCAGGCATACGCTGCGGGAAAGCGCACGAACAGTACAAGGGAGCGGCGCAGTGGCAGCACCGGACGGACAATCGCGGGAGCCCCAGGAACACACCCCGGTCAGGCCTCGCGTCGGCCACATCCAGTTCCTGAACTGCGTCCCCCTCTACTGGGGCCTCGCCAGGACCGGCAACCTGCTGGACCTCGACCTCACCAAGGACACCCCGGAGAAGCTGAGCGACCAGCTCGTCGACGGCTCGCTGGACATCGGTCCGATCACCTGCGTGGAGTACCTGCGCAACGCCGACGACCTCCTGGTCCTGCCCGACATCGCGGTCGGCAGCGACGGCCCGGTGATGTCCTGCCTCATCGTCAGCAAGGTGCCGCTCGCCGACCTGGACGGCCGCCGCGTCGCCCTCGGCTCCACCAGCCGCACCTCCGTCCGGCTCGCCCGGCTGCTGCTGGAGGAACGCGAGGGCGTCCGCCCCGACTACTTCAGCTGCCCGCCCGACCTCAGCTCGATGCTCGCCGAGGCCGACGCCGCCGTCCTGATCGGCGACCCGGCGCTGCGCGCCTACCTCGGCCAGGCCGCCGACCTCGGACTGACCGTCCACGACCTCGGCGAGATGTGGAAGGAGTGGACCGGCCTGCCGTTCGTCTTCGCCGTCTGGGCCGTGCGCCGCGAGTTCGCCGAGCGCCGTCCGGAACTGACCGCTGCCGTGCACCGGGCCTTCCTGGAGTCCCGCGACCTCTCACTGGTCGAGGCCGCCAAGGTCGCCGAACAGGCCGCCCGCTGGGAGGCCTTCGGCGCGGACGTGCTGGAGCGGTACTTCAGCGAGGCCCTCGACTTCTCGCTCGGCGAGCGGCAGCTGGCCGGCGTCGCCGAGTTCGCCCGCCGGGTCGCGCACGACAGCGGCTTCGCGTCGGACGTCGCGGTGCGGCTGCTGGAGCCGGCGGCGCTGCCGGTCGGCTGAGCACGGTGGTCGGTTGGGCACGGTGGTCGACGGGCAGCGGGCTGACGCGGACGCTCGAAAGGCCTGGCGTAGGCTGGTTCGGCCGTACCCGGACGCCCGCCGTCCGGGGGGCGGCAGCGCCGAGAACTGCAGTATCCGAGAGAGAGAAGGCGGCCAGGTGACCGAGCTCGCAGCGACCACCCTCGATGCGCCCAGCACCGATTTGCAGGCCGTGCTCGACCGGGCCGCCGGCGGTGGCCGGATCACCCCGGAGGAGGCGCTGGAGCTGTACCGCTCGGCGCCGCTGCACGCGCTCGGCTCCGCCGCCGACGCGGTGCGCCGCCGCCGCTACGCCGGTACCGAGCACATCGCGACGTACATCATCGAGCGCAACATCAACTACACCAACGTCTGCGTGACGGCGTGCAAGTTCTGCGCGTTCTACGTGCCGCCGAAGAGCGACAAGGGCTGGTCCCGCGAGCTCGACGAGATCCTGCGCCGCTGCGCCGAGACCGTCGAACTGGGCGGCACCCAGATCATGTTCCAGGGCGGCCACCACCCGGACTACGGCGTGGAGTACTACGAGCGCGCGTTCTCGGCCATCAAGGCCGACTTCCCGCAGCTGGTGATCCACTCCCTGGGCGCCTCCGAGGTCGACCACATGGCCCGGATCTCGGGCGTCTCGATCGAGGAGGCCATCACCCGGATCCACCGGGCCGGCCTGGACTCCTTCGCCGGCGCCGGCGCCGAGCTGCTGCCCGCGCGGCCGCGCAAGGCGATCGCCCCGCTCAAGGAGTCCGGCGAGCGCTGGCTGGAGATCATGGAGGCCGCGCACGGCCTCGGCGTGGAGTCCACCTCCACCATGCTGATGGGCACCGGCGAGACCAACGCCGAGCGGATCGAGCACCTGCGGATGATCCGCGACGTGCAGGACCGCACCGGCGGCTTCCGGGCCTTCATCCCCTACACCTACCAGCCGCAGAACAACCACCTGAAGGGCTCGACGCAGGCCACCGTCTTCGAGTACCTGCGGATGATCGCGATCGCCCGCCTGTTCCTCGACAACATCGCCCACATCCAGGGCTCCTGGCTCACCACCGGCAAGGAGGCCGGCCAGCTGTCGCTGCACTACGGTGCGGACGACCTCGGCTCGGTCATGCTGGAGGAGAACGTCGTCTCGGCGGCCGGTGCCAAGCACCGCTCCAACCTCACCGAGCTGATCCACCTCATCCGGGCCGCCGACCGCGTCCCGGCGCAGCGCGCGACCACGTACGAGCACCTGCGGGTGCTGGACGACCCGGCCAACGACCCGGTGGACCCGCGGGTCGCCTCGCACATCGCCTCCACGGCGATCGAGGGCGGCACCGCGCACCCCGAGCTGAAGATCCTGGACAACTGAGGCCCGGGGCACCGCCGTGCTGACCCTGCACCGGGCGGCCCTGGTGCTGCCCGACCCGGCCGACCCCACCGCCCCGTCCCTCCCGGACGGGGCGGTGCTGGTGCGCGGCGACCGCGTCGAGGCCGTCGGACCGTACCGGGAACTGGCCGCCGCGCACCCGGGGGCGCGACTGCGGGACTGGGGCGCCGCGGTGCTCACGCCGGGGCTGCGCAACCCGTACGGGCACCGGCTGCTGGAACACGCCTACCACCCGGACCCGCGCGAGGAGATCGGCGTCGAGCCGGTCGCGGACGGGCTGACGGGCTCCGTCGACGAGGGGCGCTGCGGCGCGAGCGCCCGGCGCGGGCTGCAACGGATGCTCGGGTTCGGGGTGACGGCGGTGGCCGGGCCGTTCGAGCGGGCCGCGGTGCGCACGGCCGTGGCGCGCTCCGGGCTGGTCGCACTGCCGGGCGCCCCGGACGCGATGGACCCGGCGGACGGCCCGCTGGACCCGCTGTCGGTGCTGCCGCTCGCGGCGGCCGTGCACGGCCGGGTGGCGGCGGGCGGCCGGGCCGACTTCGCGGTGTTCCCGGCCGTTGGGGAGGGCTTCGCCCAGCCATCGCCGGGCGGTTGCCTGGCCGCCGTGCTGGGCGGGCGGCTGGTGTACCGGCGGCGCTGAACGGGGCCGGGAACCGGACGACGTACTCGCCGGTAGTCGGACTTCCTTGCGGCGTACGGCACTTCCTTCGTGTGCCGCCGAACTCCACTGTCCACCCTGTGGGGTGATTCCCCCTTCGCCGTGACCTGAGGGCCCGCCAGCGGATACGATCCCGGACAGCTCACTCCGTACCCTCACCACCTACCGCCCGTGCCCGCGGGTGGCGGGGCCGTGTCCCAGGCCCCGAAGGCAAGCCAGGACAGGAACCATGCGATCCGCGACCGTCCCCCCGCCGCGATCCCCGCGGTTGGGCCGTGGTTGGTACCTCGCCGCCGTGCTCAGCGCCGTGCTGGCCGTCGGCATGTGCCTGCTCGGCTGGCGCCAGGCCGACCAGGCCGACCGGATCGGCGCCCACCCCGTGAGAGTCGAAGGCGTCGTCACCCAGCTCCCCACCGGCGGCGGCTCCTACAGTGCCGTCAGCTACCGGGCGTCCGGCCAGTCGCACACCGCGGCCGCGCTGCCGCTCGCCGACGGCGCCAGGATCGGCGACCCGATCTGCCTGGAGCACGCCGCCGACGACCCGGGCGCGGTGCGGATCTGCGGCGACACCTACCCGCAGCCGGTCGGCGTCGGCCTGGCCCGGTTCAGCGTGCCGGTCGCGGTCGGGATGTTCGTGGTCTGCGTGCTGCGCATCCGGCGGCACCGGCGGGCGCTCGCGGTCCGCGCCGGGCAGGGCCGGCTGGCCACCACCGTCGCACTGGCGACCGGGGCGCTGGCCGACGGGATGCCCGCGATAACCCACGGCAAGCGCTCCCGGCGCCGGCGGCGCGCGAGCGGGCGGCGCGCGCAGCACTGACGGGGCGCGCGGCACCGGTGGGGCCGGGCGGGGGCGCTGGACGGCGGGGGCGTGCGGCGGGGCCCGTGCGGCGGGTGCGGACGCCCCGCGGCGTGCCCCGTTGGTCGGGGTGTCGGCGCCAGGGTGAACAATGGGGGCGTGACCCGAGCCTCTCTGGACAAGCAGCCGCACGAAGTCGCCGCCATGTTCGACGACGTCGCGGCCAAGTACGACCGCACCAACGACGTGCTGTCCCTCGGCCAGGCCCGCGCCTGGCGCCGGGCGGTGGCCGAGGCGGTGGACGCCGGACCGGGGGACCTCGTGCTCGACCTCGGAGCCGGCACCGGCACCTCCTCGCTGCCCTTCGCCGAGGCCGGCGCGCAGGTCGTCCCGTGCGACTTCTCCGTCGGCATGCTCGTCGAGGGCAAGCGCCGCCACCCCGAGCTGCCGCTCACCGCCGGCGACGCCACCCGGCTGCCGTTCGCGGACGGCACCTTCGACTCGGTGACGATCTCCTTCGCGCTGCGCAACGTCCAGGACACCGACGCGGCGCTGCGCGAGATGCAGCGCGTCACCAAGCCCGGCGGCAAGCTGGTGATCTGCGAGTTCTCCACCCCGACCTGGACGCCGTTCCGGACGGTCTACACCGAGTACCTGATGCGCGCCCTGCCGCCGGTCGCCACCGCGGTCAGCAGCAACCCGGACGCGTACGTGTACCTCGCCGAGTCCATCCGCTCCTGGCCCGACCAGCCCGAGCTGGCGGCCCGGCTGCAGGAGAGCGGCTGGTCCAAGGTCGCCTGGCGCAACCTCACCGGCGGCATCGTCGCGCTGCACCGGGCGTACAAGCTCGGGTAGCCGTTGCACCGGCGGTGTGGGGGCGTGGTCGTTTCCGGCGGCGGGGACGGAACTAGACTGCCGGAGACAGAAGCCGCCGTCCCCACAGCCGCAGCTCCAGGAGAGTGTCCACCGTGTCCGAGACCGCAGCCGATCTGACGAAACCGGACAGCCCGGTCGAGAGCACGGCCGACGTCATCGTGGTCGGCGCGGGTCCGGCCGGGTCCACCACCGCGTACTACCTCGCCCAGGCCGGGCTGGACGTGCTGCTGCTGGAGAAGACCGCGTTCCCGCGCGAGAAGGTCTGCGGCGACGGCCTCACCCCCCGCGCCACCAAGCAGCTGGTGGACATGGGCATCGACGTCTCCACCGAGAACGGCTGGCTGCACAACAAGGGCCTGCGCATCATCGGCGGCGGCGTCCGGCTGGAGCTGGACTGGCCCGAGCTGTCCGCCTTCCCCGACTACGGCCTGGTCCGCAAGCGCGCCGACTTCGACGAGCTGCTGGTCCGTCAGGCCGAGAAGGCCGGCGCCCGGCTCTACGAGCGCTGCAACGTCAGCGGGCCCGTCCTGGACGAGCGCACCGGCCGGATCGTCGGCGTCACCGCCAAGCTCGGCGACGAGAAGCGGCCGGTCACCTTCCGCGCCCCGCTGGTGGTCGCCGCCGACGGCAACTCCACCCGGCTCTCGCTCGCCATGGGCCTGCACCGCCGCGAGGACCGCCCGATGGGCGTCGCCTACCGGACGTACTTCACCTCGCCGCGCCACGACGACGACTACCTGGAGTCCTGGCTGGAGCTGTGGGACACCCGCGGCGGCCAGCGCAAGCAGCTGCCCGGGTACGGCTGGGTCTTCGGCATGGGCGACGGCACCTCCAACGTCGGCCTCGGCATCCTCAACTCCTCGCCCGCGTTCGGCGAACTCGACTGGCGCGAGGTGCTCAAGGCCTGGTGCGCCGGCATGCCGGAGGAGTGGGGCTACACCCCCGAGAACATGACCGACCCGATCCGCGGCGCCGCGCTGCCGATGGCCTTCAACCGGCAGCCGCACTACACCCGCGGCCTGCTGCTCGTCGGCGACGCGGGCGGCATGGTCAACCCGTTCAACGGCGAGGGCATCGCCTACGCGATGGAATCCGGCCAGATCGCCGCCGGCGTCATCGTCCAGGCCCACGCCCGGGTCACCGAGACCGGGCGCGAGCGCGCTCTGCAGGGCTACCCGCGCGTCCTCAAGGACGTCTACGGCGGCTACTACACGATGGGCCGCGCCTTCGTGAAGCTCATCGGCAACCCCAAGGTGATGCAGCTCGCCACCCAGCGCGGCCTCACCCACCCGATGCTGATGCGCTTCACCCTCAAGATGCTCGCCAACCTCACCGACCCGCAGGGCGGCGACGCGATGGACCGCATCATCAACGGCCTCGCGAAGGTCGCGCCCAACGCGTAGCGGGCCCGGGGCCTTCTACCGGCCCCCTCGGTCCCCCCGGCCCCCCGGTCCCTTCCAGGACCTCAGGGCGTCTCCTCCGCCGTCTTCCGCTCCCCGTCCGCCGGGCGGCGGGAGGCGGCGGAGCGCTGTTCGACGTAGGCGAGGCGGTCGGCGAAGACCCGGGCCGCGTCGGGGGTGAGCGTCCGGAGGGCGACGAGGGCGGTGAAGACGACGTCGCAGAGCTCGTGCTGGACGTCCTCCCAGCTGTGGGTGACGCCCTTGCGCGGGTTCTGGCCGGTGGCGCCGATCACCGCGGCGCCGACCTCGCCGACCTCCTCGGAGAGCTTGAGGATCCGCAGCAGGCGCTCCTCCCGGGGCGACTGCGTGCCCTGCTCGTCGAGCCACGCGACGAGGTGGTCCACGCTCTCCCAGATCCGGCTGTCCATGCGCGCTGCTCCCGTGCGGTGTCGTTGGTGCTGCCACCGTACGGGAGGCACTGCGGACGCACGGGAACGGCGTGGGGGGTGAGGGGCGGGCTCCCGGTCAGCGGGTGCTGATCTTCACGTGGCGGATGTTCACGGGGAGGGTGGGGAAGCCGTCGCCGGGGTTGTTCTGGTCGTCCTCGCCGCCCGCGGCGATCTTCTGCAGGACGTCCAGGCCCGCCGTGATCCGGCCGAACGGGGTGTAGGCGGGGGAGAGCTTGGTGTCCTTCCAGACGAAGAAGAACTGGCTGCCGTTGGTGTTCGGACCGGCGTTGGCCATCGCCACGGTGCCGGCCGGGTAGGTGGCGCCGGTCAGGTTCTCGTCCGGGAAGGAGTAGCCGGGCCCGCCGCTGCCCGTTCCGGTCGGGTCGCCGCACTGCAGGACGTAGAGCCGCTGGGTGGTGAGGCGGTGGCAGTGGCTGCGGTCGAAGTAGTCGTGCTCGGCGAGGAAGCGGAACGAGAAGGTGGTGCAGGGCGCCTTGTCGGTCAGCGCCTGGAAGGTGATCGCGCCCTGGCTGGTGCGCAGGGTGGCGCGGTAGGGCTGGGCGGCCTTCTCGGCGTCGAAGACGGGGATGCCCTTGAAGTTGTCGGCCGGCACCGCGGGCGTGTAGGCGCAGGCGGGCGCGGGCGGCGGGGTGTCCGCGACGGCGGTGCCGGTGCTCGCCGTGAGCGGGAGGACGGTGGCGACGGCGAGCAGGGCCCAGGGTGCGCGCTTCACGTGACGGGCCTTCCGGAGGGTGGTGGACGGCGGGGTTGGCATGGCGCCATCATCCACGCCGGGGCGGCGATCCGGTAGAGGTCGGTAGGGGCCGTTGGGTTTCAGGCCCCGTCGGGCGGGTGGAGGGTCAGGAGGGCTCCGGGGGAACGGGGTTGGCCCGGGGTGCGGAGGTGAACAGCCCGGCGCGGGCGGCCAGCGCGGCGGCGTCGGCGGCCCGCTCGGCGGTGTGGGCGTCGAGCGGCTCGCCGGTGACGAACAGCCGGTAGTAGAGCGGGGCGGTGGCGGCCCGGACCACCTCGGCGCCGTCCGTTCCGGTGGGCAACTCGCCCCGGGCGACGGCTCGTTCGGCGACCTCGGCGGCCTGGCGGTGGCGGGAGGCGAAGAAGGCGCGCAGGGCGGTCGCGCCGGTGTCGGAGCGCTGAGCGGCGAAGATCAGCGCGGTGGGGGTGGCCCCCAGGTCGGGATCGGTGAAGACGGTGAACACCTCCCGGGTGATCAGCCGCAGGTCCTCGCGGAGGTCGCCGGTGTCGGGCAGCGGCCAGGACTGGTCGGCCGAGGCGGTCAGGGCGTCCGCGACCAGGCCGTCCACTCCGCCCCACCGCCGGTACAGCGTCGCCTTGTGGACGCCGGAGCGGCTCGCGACCGCCTCGACGGTGAGGCCGTCGTACCCCTTCTCGGCGACCTCGGCGAGCGTGGCGGCGACCACCCCCTCCCGGACCCGGGCGCTGCGACCGCCGGGGCGCGGGGTCGGGGTGCGGGGCTCGGGGTGGGTCGTTTCGAGGTGAGTCGTCGCGGGCTGTGCGGTGGTGGCGGGGGCGGTCGTCGCGGGGTGTGCGGTGGTGGCGGGGTGGGTCGTCGCGGGGTGGGTCGGCTCCGGGGCGTTCTCGTTCAAAGTCGACTCCAGTCGCGTTAAGGCTTGCTGTGGTGTGGCGGCCGTGCCATGCTCATCGTAATGCGACCTTGGTCGCGTTACGAGAGGAGTCTGTGTGACCGCCACCGCCATTCCCGACCCCACTGCCCTGCACCCGCTCGCCGGCCACGACCGGGTCGTCCTGCTGCGCCCGCTCGTCACCGACCCGCGGATCGAGGTCGGCGAGTACACCTACTTCGACGACCCCGAAGGGGCCACCCGCTTCGAGGAGCGCAACGTCCTCTACGCCTACGGACCCGAGCGGCTGGTGATCGGAAAGTACTGCGCGATCGCCACCGGGGCCCGCTTCCTGATGGCCGGCGCCGCCCACCCGACCATCGGCGTGTCCACCTTCCCGTTCACGATGTTCGGCGGCGAGTGGACCGAGCGGACCCTCGACCTCGTCACCGGCCTGCCCAGCCGGGGCGACACCGTGATCGGCAACGACGTCTGGTTCGGCTTCGGCGCCACTGTCCTGCCCGGCGTCCGGATCGGCGACGGCGCGATCATCGCGGCCGGTGCGATGGTCACCGCCGACGTCGAGCCCTACACCATCGTCGGCGGCAACCCCGCCCGCCCGATCCGGCGCCGCTTCGAGGGCGCCGACGTCGAGCGACTGCTCCGTGCGGCCTGGTGGAACTGGCCGGTCGAGCTCGTCACCGAGCACGTCCGCGCCATCATGTCCGGGACCCCGGCCGACATCGAGGAGATCGCCGCGGCGAACGGCCTGCTCGCCCGCTGACCTGCCGGGCCTGGGAAGGACGTCGGCCCCGGGGGCGCTGGAGCCCCCCGGAGATCCAGTGAGCTGCGGCAGGGCGTTGATCACGGGTGGGCCGGTGCGGGAGGATGGCGTCCCCCTGCTCCATGCTCCGCCCCGTCGATAGCTGCGCCCTTCGCCCAGCTCCAGGGTCCGTCCGACGCCGTACGGTACTCGCGCCCCGCCGGTTCCGTTCGCTCGGAGGGATCTGACTCATGCGCGCCTCCCTGTCCGTGTCTTCGTCCTCATCGGCCCTTCGTGACCTGCCGGTTCTCCTGGTGGCGGTGGTGTGGGGGTCGAGCTTCCTCGCCGTCCAGCGGGTGGCGGAGCCCGGGACGGCCGTGGCGATGCTGGTCCTGCGGTTCGGGCTGGTGCTGCCGCTGCTCGGGATGGTCGCCTGGCCGGCGCTACGGAGGCTGAGCCGCGCCGAGTGGCTGGGCGGCGGCGCACTGGGGCTGGTGCTCAGCGGGATCTTCCTGCTGGAGACGTACGGTGCCGTGCACACCTCCGCCACCAATGCCGGGCTGATCATCAGCCTCGCGATGGTGCTCACCCCGCTCGGCGAGAGCGTCCTCAGCCGGACGGCGCCGCCGCGCGCCTTCCTCGCGGCCGCCGCGCTGGCCGTGCTCGGCGTCGCGCTGCTCACCGGGGACGGCGGGCTGCGCCCGCCTTCGCTCGGCGACCTGCTGGTGCTGGGCGCCGCCCTGGTTCGCTCGGCCTTCGTCCTGGCGACGGCCCGCGCCCGCGCCGTCCGCGGAACCGACATGCTGGCCCTGACCTGGGTCCAACTCGCCGTCGCGACAGCCGTGTTCGCGTCCGTCGCGCCAGCCGTAGGGCCGTCGCCGTGGGCCGTCGCCCGCTCGTACGGGCCCGGCCAGTGGGCCTGGTTGCTGCACCTGTCCCTGTTGTGCACGCTGTTCGCCTTCTTCGTTCAGATGTGGGCTGTCCGCGCCACCTCGCCGTCCCGGGTGAGTCTGTTGCTCGGCACCGAACCGCTGTGGGCCGCCGTCTTCGGCATCACCATCGCCGGGAACCGGATGGGTCCGCTCGCCCTGGTCGGCGGAGCCCTGGTCATGGTCGCCACCGAGTGGGGCCGCCGCACCGCTCCCGCCTCCGTCCCCGCTCCCGCTCCCGTCCGGCGCGGGGAGACCGAAGCCGTTGAGTCCGAGGCCGTCGAGTCCGAGGCCGCTGGATCTGTTGTCGCCGAGTCCGCGACCGGGGTCGGGGAGCGGGGCCCGGAGCCGGCCCCGGTGTGATCCGCTGTGGTGGTCACCGGCGACTCAGCGTCCGACGGGCGTAGACCGTGCCCCAGCCCGGCTGGTGCTCGGCGTACCGGGCGGCGGGCGGCGGGAGGGGGAGGGCCCCGAGGACCGTTTCGCACGCTTGTGAACGAAGGGTCAAGCGAGCGTTCGGTCCCCCGCCACCCCTCAGGGTGAGCCGCTATAACACGTCAACATGACGCCTCGAAATTTGCTCCCGTCGACGCATAGTTGATATAGGAGCGCGGCTCTGACCAGCCGCTTCACAAGTAAATGCGACTGGTTGTGACCATTTGACTTCTTTGTGTTGACAACTCTGGGCATGTTCATATTCGGCACGATTCCCATCGTGGCGTAGATCACAAAGATGACGTTGAACTGCGTGTCGCAGATCACAAGCCGACGGGCATAGGATGCGCTCGTTCCAGGCTTTGTGAACTGCCTCACATGAGGTGGATCCCGGGAACCGGAACGCGGGTTCACCTCAGCGTGACCTGCCGGTTCCGATCTGCAGTCAAGGACGACTGGACGGAGGGAGCGGGGGCTATGAATGCCTACGCGCCGATCCTCGTACTCGGTGCCATCGCGGCGGCGTTCGCGGTCGGCTCCGTCGTGATGGCCTCACTCACCGGCCCCAAGCGCTACAACCGGGCCAAGTTGGAGGCGTACGAGTGCGGCATCGAGCCGACCCCGCAGCCCGTGGGCGGCGGTCGGTTCCCGATCAAGTACTACCTGACGGCGATGCTCTTCATCGTCTTCGACATCGAGATCGTCTTTCTCTATCCCTGGGCGGTGACCTTCGACGCCCTGGGGATCTTCGGGTTGGTCGAGATGCTCCTGTTCATCGCCACGGTCTTCGTCGCCTACGCCTACGTGTGGCGCCGCGGCGGCCTGGAGTGGGACTGAGCGCGGGGCGGCCGCCGCCTTTGTGAACGAGCGGACAAGCCCGAACGGGCCGACGTACCACAGGACTTGAGGGCTTCTTGAGGGCATTGAGAGGGATCTGATGGGAATCGAGGAGAAGCTGCCGAGCGGCTTTCTGCTCACGACCGTGGAGACGGCCGCCGGTTGGGTGCGCAAGGCGTCACTCTTCCCGGCCACCTTCGGTCTGGCCTGCTGCGCGATCGAGATGATGACCACCGGCGCCGGCCGCTACGACCTGGCCCGGTTCGGCATGGAGGTGTTCCGGGGTTCCCCCCGGCAGGCCGATCTGATGATCGTGGCGGGTCGGGTGAGCCAGAAGATGGCCCCGGTGCTGCGCCAGGTGTACGACCAGATGGCCAACCCGAAGTGGGTCATCTCGATGGGCGTCTGCGCCTCCTCGGGCGGGATGTTCAACAACTACGCGATCGTGCAGGGCGTCGACCACATCGTCCCGGTGGACATCTACCTGCCCGGTTGCCCGCCCCGCCCGGAGATGCTGATGGACGCCATCCTGAAGCTGCACGACAAGATCCAGCACGAGCCGCTGGGCGCGAACCGGATCCGGGCCGAGGAACTGGGCGAGGCGCTCGCCCTCAAGGCCACCCCGGTCAGCGAGATGCGGGGGCTGCTGCGATGAACGAGCAGCTACCCGAGACCCGTCGCGAGCACCCGGTCCGCGAGATCCCGGTCGAGGTGGTCGGCCGCCGGCAGGGCATGTTCGGTGCCCAGGACAGCGGCGACACCTCCGGCTTCGGCGGCCTGGCCGCGCCGATCGTGCTGCCCGGCCCGAGCGAACGGCCGTACGGCGGCTGGTTCGACGAGGTCGCCGACGAGCTGGAGGGCGCCCTGGAGGAGCAGGGCCTGGACCCGGTCGAGGTGATCGAGAAGACCGTCGTCGACCGCGGCGAGCTCACCTTCCACATCGACCGCGCCCACCTGCTCCGGACCGCCCGCACCCTGCGCGACGACCCGGCGCTGCGCTTCGAACTGTGCCTGGGCGTGAGCGGCGTGCACTACCCCGACGACAAGGGCCGCGAGCTGCACGCGGTCTACCACCTGCGGTCGATCACCCACGGACGGCTGATCCGGGTGGAGGTCACCGCGCCGGACGCCGACCCGCGCATCCCCTCCGTGGTGAGCGTCTACCCGACCAACGACTGGCACGAGCGCGAGGCCTACGACTTCTTCGGCCTGGTCTTCGAAGGCCACCCGGCGCTCACCCGGATCATGATGCCGGACGACTGGCTGGGCCACCCGCAGCGCAAGGACTACCCGCTCGGCGGCATCCCCGTCGAGTACAAGGGCGCCCAGATCCCGGCTCCCGACCAGCGGAGGTCGTACAGCTGATGAGTACTCGGCACCACGAAGATGCTCGGCACGACGAAGAGACTCGACCCCACGAGGAGACCGAGCAGGCAGAGGCCCGGGAGACCACCGAGGGCCGGGTCTTCACGGTCACCGGAGGCGACTGGGGCGAGGTGGTCGAGGCGGTCGGCCGGGCCGACGACGAGCGCATCATCGTCAACATGGGCCCCCAGCACCCGTCCACCCACGGCGTGCTGCGGCTGATCCTGGAGATCGACGGCGAGACGGTGAAGGAGGCCCGCTGCGGCATCGGCTACCTCCACACCGGCATCGAGAAGAACATGGAGTTCCGCAACTGGGTCCAGGGCACCACCTTCGTGACCCGGATGGACTACCTGACCCCGCTGTTCAACGAGACCGCGTACTGCCTGGCCGTCGAGAAGCTGCTCGGCATCACCGACGACATCCCGGACCGGGTCAGCGTGATCCGGGTGCTGATGATGGAGCTCAACCGGATCGCCTCGCACCTGGTCTGCCTGGCCACCGGTGGCATGGAGATCGGCTCCACCACCCTGATGATCTACGGCTTCCGCGACCGCGAGCTGATCCTGGACGTCTTCGAGCTGGTCACCGGCCTGCGCATGAACCACGCGTACGTGCGCCCCGGCGGCCTCGCCCAGGACCTCCCGCCCGGCGCCGTCGACCAGATCCGCGAATGCGTGAAGACCCTGCGCTCCCGGATGCACGAGTACGACAAACTCGCCACCGGGAACCCGGTGTTCAAGGCGCGCCTGGTCGACGTCGGCTTCCTCGACCTGCCCGGCTGCCTGGCCCTCGGCGCCACCGGCCCGATCCTGCGCGCCACCGGCCTGCCGCACGACCTGCGCAAGACCGACCCGTACTGCGGCTACCAGGACTACGACTTCGAGGTCGCGATCGCGGACAGCGCCGACTCCTACGGCCGCTTCCTGATCCGCCTGGAGGAGATGCGGCAGTCGCTGGGGATCGTCGAGCAGTGCCTGGACCGGCTGCGGCCGGGCCCGGTGATGGTGGCCGACAAGAAGATCGCCTGGCCCGCCCAACTCGCCGTCGGCCCGGACGGGATGGGCAACTCGCTCGACCACATCCGCAAGATCATGGGCACCTCGATGGAGGCCCTGATCCACCACTTCAAGCTGGTCACCGAGGGCTTCAGGGTCCCGGTCGGCCAGGCGTACGCGGCGGTCGAGTCGCCCAAGGGCGAGCTGGGCGTGCACGTGGTCAGCGACGGCGGGACGCGCCCGTACCGGGTCCATTTCCGGGATCCGTCGTTCACCAATCTGCAGACGATGGCGGCGATGTGCGAGGGCGGCCAGGTCGCCGACGTGATCGTCGCGGTGGCCGGGATCGACCCGGTGATGGGAGGCGTGGACCGGTGACAGACGTCCAGTTGGGGATGCCGGCGCTGCCGGCCACACCGTACCCCGAGGAGGTGCACGCCCGGCTTGCCGCCGACGCCGCGGAGCTGATCGGCCGCTACCCGCAGGCCCGGTCGGCGCTGCTGCCGCTGCTGCACCTGGTGCAGGCCGAGGAGGGCTTCGTCAGCCCGACCGGCATTCGGTTCTGCGCCGAGCAGCTGGACCTCACCACCGCCGAGGTCACCGCCGTCGCCACCTTCTACACCATGTACCGGCGGCGCCCGGCCGGGAAGTACCACGTCGGGGTCTGCACCAACACCCTGTGCGCGGTGCTCGGCGGCGACCAGATCTTCGACGAGCTCCAGCAGCACCTCGGCGTGCGCAACAACGAGACCACCGGGGACGGCGAGATCTCGATCGAGCACATCGAGTGCAACGCGGCCTGCGACTACGCGCCCGTGGTGATGGTCAACTGGGAGTTCTTCGACGACCAGACCCCGGAGAGCGCCAAGCGGCTGGTCGACGACCTGCGCGCGGGCCGGGAGGTCCGGCCGACCCGCGGCGCCCGGCTGTGCACCTTCAAGGAGTCCGCCCGGATCCTGGCGGGCTTCCCCGACGAGCGCCCGGGTGCCAACGACGAGTCCGGCGCGGGCGGCGCGCCCTCGCTGGCCGGCCTGCGCCTGGCCAAGGGCGAGGCGCTGCCCGGCACCGGCGGCACCAAGGTCGTCGCGCCCCGCCACGAGGGCACCGGCCACGAAGGGACGGAAGCGTGATGACCGCCGCCGAGCCGGCCGAGAAGCTGCTCACCCCCGTCCTGTCCGCCTCCTGGGACGACGAACGGCCCTGGACGCTGGCCACCTACCGTCGCCACCACGGCTACGACGGCCTCAAGGCGGCCCTGGCGATGCCGCCGGACGACGTGATCGCCCTGGTGAAGGACTCCGGGCTGCGCGGTCGCGGCGGTGCCGGCTTCCCCACCGGGATGAAGTGGCAGTTCATCCCGCAGAACGACGGCAAGCCGCACTACCTGGTGGTCAACGCGGACGAGTCCGAGCCGGGCACCTGCAAGGACATCCCGCTGCTGTTCGCCAACCCGCACGCGCTGATCGAGGGCATGATCATCGCCTCCTACGCGATCCGCTGCGACCACGCGTTCATCTACCTGCGCGGCGAGGTCGTCCCGGTGCTGCGCCGCCTGCACGCGGCCGTCGCCGAGGCGTACCAGGCCGGGCTGCTCGGCCGGGACATCCTCGGCTCGGGCGTCGACCTCGACATCACCGTGCACGCCGGAGCCGGCGCCTACATCTGCGGCGAGGAGACGGCACTGCTGGACTCGCTGGAGGGCCGCCGCGGCCAGCCCCGGCTGCGGCCGCCGTTCCCGGCGATCGCCGGCCTGTACGCCTGCCCGACGGTGGTCAACAACGTCGAGTCGATCGCCTCGGTGCCGCCGATCCTGGCCCGCGGCAAGGAGTGGTTCAAGGGCCTGGGCACCGAAAAGTCCCCCGGCTTCACGCTGTACTCGCTCTCCGGCCACGTCACCAACCCCGGCCAGTACGAGGCGCCGCTGGGCATCACGCTGCGCCAGCTGCTGGACATGAGCGGCGGCGTCCGCCCCGGGCACCGGCTCAAGTTCTGGACCCCGGGCGGCTCGTCCACCCCGATGTTCACCGACGAGCACCTGGACGTCCCGCTGGACTACGAGGGTGTCGGCGCGGCCGGTTCGATGCTCGGCACCAAGGCGCTGCAGGTCTTCGACGAGACCACCTGCGTGGTGCGTGCGGTCACCCGCTGGACCGAGTTCTACGCCCACGAGTCCTGCGGCAAGTGCACCCCCTGCCGCGAGGGCACCTACTGGCTGGTCCAGTTGCTCAAGCGGATCGAGGCGGGCGCGGGCGTCGACGGGGACCTGGAGAAGCTCCTCGACATCGCCGACAACATCAACGGCAAGTCCTTCTGCGCACTGGGCGACGGCGCCGCGAGCCCGATCGTCTCCTCCCTCCAGCACTTCCGGGCCGAGTACGAGCAGCACCTGGCCGAGCGCCGCTGCCCGTTCGACCCGGCCGCCTCCACCGTCTGGGCCGACGGCCCCCGCCCCGGCCACCAGTCCGCCACCGAAAGGGAGGTGCACGCGTGACGATCACAGAGCCATCCACCTCCACGGGCGACAAGGCCGCGGTCGAGCTGGTCACGCTCACCATCGACGGCGTCGAAGTGCAGGTCCCCAAGGGGACGTTGGTGATCCGGGCCGCCGAACGGATCGGCACCCAGATCCCGCGCTTCTGCGACCACCCGCTGCTCGACCCGGCCGGCGCCTGCCGGCAGTGCATCGTCGAGATCGAGGGCCAGCGCAAGCCCGTCGCCTCCTGCACCATCCCGGTCGCCGAGGGCATGGTGGTGCGCACCCAGGTGAGTTCACCGGTGGCCGAGAAGGCGCAGCGCGGCGTGATGGAGCTGCTGCTGATCAACCACCCGCTGGACTGCCCGGTCTGCGACAAGGGCGGCGAGTGCCCGCTGCAGAACCAGGCGATGTCCACGGGTGACGCCGACACCCGCTTCGAGGGGATGAAGCGCACCTACGAGAAGCCGATCCCGCTCAGCACCCAGGTGCTGCTGGACCGGGAGCGCTGCGTGCTGTGCGCGCGCTGCACCCGCTTCTCGCAGCAGATCGCCGGGGACCCGTTCATCGACCTGCTGGAACGCGGCGCGCTCCAGCAGGTCGGCACCGGGGACGACGAGCCGCTCGACTCGTACTTCTCCGGGAACACCATCCAGATCTGCCCGGTGGGCGCCCTGACCTCGGCGGCGTACCGCTTCCGCTCCCGCCCGTTCGACCTGGTCTCCTCGCCGAGCGTGTGCGAGCACTGCTCCTCGGGCTGCGCCCAGCGCACCGACCACCGGCGCGGCAAGGTGCTGCGCCGGCTGGCGGGCGAGGACCCGGCGGTCAACGAGGAGTGGAACTGCGACAAGGGCCGGTTCGCGTTCCGCTACGCCCAGCAGCGGGACCGGATCGCCACCCCGCTGGTGCGGGTGGACGGCGAGCTGGTGCCCGCCTCCTGGCCGGAGGCGCTGGCCCGGGCCGCCGAGGGACTGCGCGGCGCCCGCGTCGGGGTGCTGACCGGCGGCCGGGTCACCGTCGAGGACGCCTACGCGTACGGGAAGTTCGCGCGGGTGGTGCTCGGCACCAACGACGTGGACTTCCGGGCCCGCCCGCACAGCGGCGAGGAGGCGGACTTCCTGGCCGCCGCCGTCGCCGGGCGCGGGGTGGACGTGGACGGCGAGGGCCTGACCTACGAGCAGCTGGAGCAGGCGCCGGCGGTGCTGCTGGCGGGTTTCGAGCCGGAGGAGGAGTCGCCGATCGTCTTCCTGCGGCTGCGCAAGGCCAGCCGCGACCGGGGCCTGAAGGTGTACTCGGTGGCGGCGTTCGCCTCCCGGGGCCTGGCCAAGCTGCGCGGCGCGCTGCTGCCGGCCGCCCCGGGCACGGAGGCGGAGTGGTTCGCCGCGCTGGCCGCCGACGAGCCGCTGAACGACGAGGCCGGGCGGGCCGCCGAGCTGCTGCGCGGCCCGGGCGCGGTGATCCTGGTGGGCGAGCGGCTGGCCGCCGCCCCGGGCGCGCTGACGGCGGTGCTGCGCCTGGCGCACGCGACCGGCGCCCGGCTGGCGTGGGTGCCGCGCCGGGCGGGTGAGCGCGGTGCGGTCGAGGCGGGCCTGCTACCGGGGCTGCTGCCCGGCGGCCGTCCGGTGGCGGCTCCGGCCGCCCGGGCGGAGGCCGCCGGGGTGTGGGGGGTGGCGGAGCTGCCGTCCCGGCCGGGCCGGGACACCGAGCAGATCCTGACGGCCGCGGCGCACGGCGAGCTGGACGCGCTGCTGGTCGGCGGCGTCGACCCGGACGACCTGCCGGATCCGGCGCTGGCCGACGCGGCGCTGGCGGCGGTGCCGTTCGTGGTGTCGCTGGAGCTGCGGCCCTCCGCGGTGACGGCGCGCGCGGACGTGGTGCTGCCGGTGGCGGCGGTGGCGGAGAAGGCCGGCGCCTTCCTGGACTGGGAGGGCCGGCTGCGGATGTTCGAGGCGGCGCTCAAGCCCGATCAGCAGATGGGCCGCCACCTGTACCCGGACCTGCGGGTGCTGACCATGCTGGCGGAGGCGCTGGGCCACCGGCTGGGCCTGCCGGACGTCCGGGCGGCCCGGCTGGAGCTGGACCACTTCACCCCGTGGACGGGTGACCGGTCCGCGGACCCGGCCGCGCATCCCGGCGTGCTGCCCCGCCCGGCCACCGGCCAGGCGGTGCTGGCGGGTTGGCGCCAGCTGCTGGACAACGGCACGTTGCAGCAGGGTGATCCGCACCTGGCGGGCACCCGGCACCGGGCGGTGGCCCGGGTCTCGCCGGCCACCGCGAAGGAGGTCGGTGCGCCGGAGGCCGGCGCCGAGGCGGGTGGGGCGGGCGGGGCGCTGCGGCTGACCGGCCCGGCCGGCTCGCTGACCCTGCCGCTGGAGGTCACCGACTCGATCCCGGACCGCACGGTCTGGATCCCGCTCAACTCCACGCCGGGCGGCGCCCACCGCGCGCTCGGCACCACCGTCGGCCATCTGGTCACGATCGCCGTGGCCGCCCCCGAGCCGGCCGCGAGGGCCGAGGCCGCGGCGGGCGACGCGGGCAGCGAAGGGGAGGAGCGATGACTCCGCAGCCGTACGAGACGCTCCACTTCTTCGGGCAGGACCCGTGGTGGCTGGTGCTGCTGAAGGCGGTGTTCTGCTTCGGCTTCCTGGTCCTGACGGTGCTGATCGCGATCGTCTGGGAGCGCAAGGTGGTGGCCTGGATGCAGCTGCGCATCGGGCCGAACCGGCACGGGCCGTGGGGGATGCTGCAGTCCCTGGCGGACGGCGTGAAGCTCGCGCTCAAGGAAGACCTGGTGGTCAAGGGCGCGGACAAGGTGGTCTACATCCTGGCCCCGATCGTCTGCGCCGTCCCGGCGTTCATGGCCTTCGCGGTGATCCCGTTCGGGCCGGCCGGCAACGAGGTGTCGATCTTCGGCACCCGGACGGCGATGCAGCTGACCGACTTCCCGGTGGCGCTGCTGTACATCCTGGCGACGGCCTCGATCGGCATCTACGGCATCGTGCTGGCCGGCTGGTCGTCCGGTTCGACGTACCCGCTGCTGGGCGGGCTGCGCTCGGCCGCGCAGATGGTCAGCTACGAGATCGCGATGGGCCTGTCCTTCGCGGCGGTGTTCATCTACTCGGGGTCGATGTCGACCTCGGAGATCGTGGCGCACCAGCAGCCGACCTGGTTCGCGGCGCTGCTGCCGGTGTCGTTCATCGTGTACATCATCGCGATGGTGGGGGAGACCAACCGGGCGCCGTTCGACCTCCCGGAGGCCGAGGGCGAGCTGGTCGGCGGTTTCAACACCGAGTACTCCTCGCTGAAGTTCGCGATGTTCATGCTGGCCGAGTACGTCAACATGGTGACCGTCTCGGCGGTGGCCTCCACCCTGTTCCTGGGCGGCTGGCGGGCCCCGTGGCCGGTGTCGACCTTCTGGGAGGGCGCCAACCACGGCTGGTGGCCGATGCTGTGGATCACGCTGAAGATCCAGCTGCTGCTGTTCTTCTTCATCTGGCTGCGCGGCACGCTGCCCCGGTTCCGCTACGACCAGTTCATGAAGCTGGGCTGGAAGGTGCTGATCCCGGTCTCGCTGGTGTGGCTGGTGCTGATCGCGAGCGTGCGGGCGCTGCGCAACGAGGGCTACGGCTTCGGCGAGGTGGTGCTGTACGTCGGCGCGCCGGTCGGGGCGATCCTGCTGCTCGCCCTGCTGCGGGACTTCCTGAAGAAGGAGCCCGAGCCCGAACCCGCCCTGCCGAAGGGGGAGTTCGACCCGATGGCGGGCGGATACCCGGTGCCCCCGCTGCCCGGACAGGAGCTCCCGCCGGTGCCGCGCCGGCGCAGCCGGGCCCCGAAGCAACTCCAGGACGCCCTCAACGGGGCCGACCATACCGAAGGGAGCTGAACCGAGATGTCGTCCGACCAGACGGAGCGGGCCGAGCGGCCCGACAAGCCGTCGATCCTCGGCCCGGCCGCCGGCTTCGGCGTGACCTTCAAGGCCATGTTCAAGAAGCGGCTCACCGAGCAGTACCCGGAGCAGAAGAAGCCCACCGCTCCGCGCTTCCACGGCCGCCACCAGCTGAACCGGCACCCGGACGGCCTGGAGAAGTGCGTCGGCTGCGAGCTGTGCGCGTGGGCCTGTCCGGCCGACGCCATCTACGTGGAGGGCGCGGACAACCGGGAGGAGGAGCGCTACTCGCCGGGCGAGCGCTACGGCGCGGTCTACCAGATCAACTACGCCCGCTGCATCCTGTGCGGGCTGTGCATCGAGGCCTGCCCGACCCGCGCGCTCACCATGACCAACGAGTACGAGCTGGCCGACTCCTCGCGCCGGGACCTGATCTTCACCAAGGAGCAGCTGCTGGTCGGCCTGTCCGAGGGCATGGTGGACGCCCCGCACGCGATCTTCCCGGGCGCCGACGAGGGCGCGTACTACCGGGGCGAGATCACCGCGGCGGCGCCCGGGACGGTTCAGCAGGAGCGCACCGACCGGGAGCGGGAGGTCCAGCAGTGACCTCCCTCAACCTGGCCGCGACCGGGACGACCTCCGTCGGGGAGGCCGTCCAGTTCTGGGTGCTCGCGGTGATCGCGGTCGGCGGCGCGCTCGGCATGGTGCTGATGCGCAAGGCCGTGCACAGCGCGCTGTGCCTGGCGGCCACGATGATGGCGCTGGCGGTCTGTTACATGGCGCAGGGCGCGGTGTTCCTGGGCGTGGTGCAGATCGTCGTCTACACCGGCGCGATCATGATGCTGTTCCTGTTCGTGGTGATGCTGGTCGGCGTCACCAGCGAGGACTCCCTGAAGGAGCAGCTGAAGGGCCAGCGGTTCGCCGCGGTGCTGTGCGGGCTGGGCTTCGGCGTGCTGCTGATCGCCGGGATCGCCAACGCGCGGCTGGACCACTTCACCGGCCTGTCCGAGGCGAACGCCGAGGGCAACGTGCCGGGCCTGGCCCGGCTGATCTTCACCCGGTACGTGTGGGCGTTCGAGGTCACCGGCGCGCTGCTGATCACCGCGGCGATCGGTGCGATGGTGTTGACCCACCGCGAGCACGTGAAGGCGCCGAAGACGCAGCGCGAGCTGGCCGCCCAGCGGGTCGTGGACAACCTCCAGCTGCCGCCGCTGCCGGCGCCGGGCGTGTACGCGCGGCACAACGCGGTGGACGTTCCGGCGCTGCTGCCGGACGGCACGATCGCCGAGGACTCGGTGATGGCGACGCTGCGCGAGCGCGGCCAGGTCCGGGACGTCAGCCAGGAGATGCTGCGGCGGATGGCCGAGCTGGAGAACACCACGGCGGACTGGCTGGGCCGGCCGTCGTCCGAGCGGCCGGCGGTCGCCGGACCGCGCAAGTCCCTGGAGCCGGTGCCGGCGTCGGTGCCGGCGTCGGTGAACGGCAAGGACGGCAACGGCGGTCCGAACGGTCTGAACGGCAACGGCGGCCTGAACGGCAACGGCGGTTCGAACGGCAAGGACGGCTTGAACGGCAAGGACGGCCTGAACGGCCGCGCCGACGAGGAGGGAGCGGAGTGAACCCGGCCAACTACCTGTACCTCGCGGCCCTGTTGTTCACCATCGGCGCGGCCGGAGTGCTGATCCGGCGCAACGCGATCGTGCTGTTCATGTGCGTGGAGCTGATGCTGAACGCCTCGAACCTCGCCCTGGTGACCTTCTCCCGGCTGCACGGCACCCTGGACGGCCAGATCATCGCGTTCTTCACGATGGTGGTCGCGGCGGCCGAGGTCGTGGTCGGCCTCGCCATCATCGTCTCCATCTTCCGGACCAGGCACTCCGCTTCGGTCGACGACAGCAATCTGATGAAGCTGTAGGCGGAGGGCCTCGGTGAACTCTCTCATTCCGCTGCTGGTGGCGGCCCCGCTGGCCGGCGCCGCCCTGCTCCTGCTCGGCGGCCGCGCGCTGGACCGCTTCGGCCACTGGCTGGCCACCGCCCTCGCGGCGCTCTCGTTCGGCTTCGGCCTGGCGCTGTTCTGGGACATGCTGGGCCGCGAGGCCGAGCACCGGGCCGTCACCGAGCACCTGTTCAGCTGGATCCCGGTGAACGGGTTCCAGGCCGACATGTCGTTCCGGCTCGACCAGTTGTCGATGACCTTCGTCCTGCTGATCACCGGCGTCGGCACGCTGATCCACCTGTACTCGGTGGGCTACATGGCGCACGACGAGCGCCGGCGCCGCTTCTTCGCGTACCTGAACCTGTTCCTGGCCGCCATGCTGCTGCTGGTGGTCGCCGACAACTACCTGCTGCTGTACTTCGGTTGGGAGGGCGTGGGCCTCGCCTCGTACCTGCTGATCGGCTTCTGGCAGCACAAGCCGAGCGCGGCGACGGCGGCGAAGAAGGCGTTCATCGTCAACCGGGTCGGCGACCTGGGCCTGTCGATCGCGATCATGCTGATGTTCACCGAGTTCGGCTCCTTCGCCTTCGAGCCGGTCTTCGGAGGGGCGGCGCAGGCGAGCGAGGGCAAGCTGACGGCGATCGGCCTGATGCTGCTGCTGGCGGCCTGCGGCAAGTCGGCGCAGGTGCCGCTGCAGTCCTGGCTGGGCGACGCGATGGAGGGCCCGACCCCGGTGTCGGCGCTGATCCACGCGGCCACCATGGTGACCGCCGGCGTCTACCTGATCACCCGCTCGTCGGCGATCTTCGACCTGGCGCCGGACGCGCAGACCGCCGTGGTGGTGGTCGGCGCGGTCACGCTGCTGTTCGGTGCGATCGTCGGTTGCGCGAAGGACGACATCAAGAAGGCGCTGGCCGGGTCGACGATGTCGCAGATCGGCTACATGGTGCTGGCGGCCGGGCTCGGCCCGATCGGCTACGCCTTCGCGATCATGCACCTGGTGACGCACGGCTTCTTCAAGGCCGGGCTGTTCCTCGGCGCCGGGTCGGTCATGCACGGCATGAACGACGAGGTGAACATGCGTCACTACGGCGGCCTGCGCAAGTACATGCCGGTCACCTTCGTCACCTTCGGCCTCGGTTACCTGGCGATCATCGGCTTCCCCGGCCTGTCCGGCTTCTTCTCCAAGGACAAGATCATCGAGGCGGCCTTCGCCAAGGGCGGCACCGAGGGCTGGATCCTCGGCCTGTGCGCGCTGACCGGTGCCGCCGTCACCGCGTTCTACATGACCCGGGTGATGCTGCTGACCTTCTTCGGCGAGAAGCGCTGGCAGCCGGACGCGGAGGGCAACGCCCCGCACCCGCACGAGTCGCCGAAGACCATGACCATCCCGATGGTCCTGCTGGCCTTCGGCTCGGTCTTCGCGGGCGGGCTGTTCGCCTTCAACGACTCGTTCCTGACCTGGCTGGAGCCGGTCACCGGACACTCCGAGGGCAACTCGCCGCTCGCCCCGCTGGTGGTCACCGTGCTCACCACGGCCTGCATGCTGGCCGGCGTCCTCGTCTCGTACCTGATGTACGGGCGCTCCGCCGTCCCCGTGGTGCCGCCGGTCGGCTCCCCGCTCACCCGGGCCGCCCGCCGCGACCTGCTCCAGGACGACTTCAACCACGCCGTCCTGGTCCGCCCGGGCTCGGCGCTCACCGCGACGCTGGTCTACTTCGACAGCCGCGGTCTGGACGGCTTCGTCAACGGCCTGGCCGCCACCATCGGCGGCGTGTCCAGTCGGCTGCGGCGGGTCCAGAACGGCTTCGTCCGCTCGTACGCGCTCTCCATGTTCGGCGGCACGCTGGTGCTGGTCGCCACGACTCTCCTGATGAGGTCCGTCTGATGACTCGCGCAGATTCCACGTGGGGGGTGCGGCCATGAGCGCGTTGCTGACCGCCACCTGTGCCGTCCCGGCGGCCGGCGCGGTGCTGACCGCCGCCCTGCCCGCCGGGTCGACCGAGCGCCGCCGCTCGACCACCAAGGCCGTCGCCCTGGGCGTCTCGGTCGTCACCCTGGTGCTGGCCGCCGTGGTGGCGACCCGCTTCGACCCGCACGGCGATCGCTACCAGCTGACCGAGTCGTACAGCTGGATCCGCTCCTTCGGCATCACCTTCTCGCTCGGCGTGGACGGCATCGGCGCCGTCCTCGCCCTGCTCACCGCCGTCCTGGTGCCGGTGGTGATGCTGGCCTCCTGGCACGACGCCGACCCGGGGCCTGCCTCTCCCGACGGCACCTTTGAGGGCAGGCGCCGCACCCAGGGCTTCTTCGCCCTGATCCTGGCGGTGGAGGCGATGGTGGTCGTCTCCTTCTACGCCACCGACGTCTTCCTCTTCTACGTGTTCTTCGAAGCCATGCTGATCCCGATGTACTTCCTGATCGGCGGCTTCGGCGACCGGGCCGGCGGCCCCGACGCGGCGCGCCAGCGCTCGTACGCGGCCGTGAAGTTCCTGCTCTACAACCTGCTCGGCGGCCTGGTGATGCTGGCCGCCGTGATCGGCCTGTACGTGATCGCGCAGGACCAGGGCTTCGGCACCTTCGACCTCCAGACCCTCACCTCGGCGATCGCCGACGGCAAGCTCCAGCTGTCCGGCACCGCCGAGAAGGCGCTGTTCCTGGGCTTCTTCTTCGCCTTCGCGGTGAAGGCCCCGCTGTGGCCGCTGCACACCTGGCTGCCGAACGCGATGGGCGAGGCCACCGCCGGCACCGCCGTGCTGATCACCGCCGTGGTGGACAAGGTCGGCACCTTCGCGATGCTGCGCTTCTGCCTCGGGCTGTTCCCGCACGCCTCGAAGACCTTCGCCCCGGTGATCCTGGTCCTGTCGGTGATCGGGATCATCTACGGCGCGCTGCTGGCGGTCGGTCAGAAGGACATCAAGCGGCTGGTCGCCTACGCGTCGATCTCGCACTTCGGCTTCATCATCATGGGCATCTTCGCGCTGACCAGCCAGGGCCAGAGCGGCGCCACCCTCTACATGGTCAACCACGGCATCTCCACCGCCGCGTGGATGCTGGTGGCGGGCTTCCTGATCTCCCGCCGCGGCTCGCGGCTGATCGCCGACTACGGCGGGGTGCAGAAGGTCGCCCCGGTGCTCGCCGGGACGTTCCTGATCGGCGGTCTGGCCACCCTGTCGCTGCCCGGGCTGGCCCCGTTCGTCAGCGAGTTCCTGGTGCTGGTGGGCACGTTCACCCGCTACCCGGCGATCGGCATCGTGGCGACCTTCGGCATCGTGCTGGCCGCGCTGTACGCCCTGCTGCTGTACCAGCGCACCATGACCGGCCCGGTGAAGGCCGGCGTCGGCGGGATGCCCGACCTCAAGGTCCGCGAACTGGCCGTGGTCGCCCCGCTGGTGGCGCTGACCATCCTGCTCGGCGTCTACCCCAAGCCGCTCACCGACCTGGTCAACCCCTCGGTGAACGCGACGCTCTCGCAGGTCCACGAGACCGACCCGGCGCCGGCCCACCCGGTCGCCGCCACCTCAGGAGGTGAGCAGAAGTGAGCACCACCGGCATGCTCGCCGCCGCCGGCGGCAACACCGCCAGCATCCCGGCGCCGCACCTGGAGTACGGCCAGCTCTCCCCGATGCTGGTGGTGTTCGGCGCCGCCGTGGCCGGCATCCTGGTGGAGGCCTTCGTGCCCCGCCGGTACCGGCACTGGACGCAGGTGTCGCTCGCCCTGGCCGGGCTGATCGGCTCCTTCGTCGCCGTGGTGGTGCTGGCCTCCCAGGGCTTCGGCTCCACCCGGGTCGACCTGCTGGCCATGGAGTCCGTCGCGCTGGACGGCCCGGCGCTGTTCCTGCAGGGCGTGATCCTGCTGGCCGCCGTCGTCGCGGTGCTCACCTACGCCGAACGGAAGCTGGAGCCCAAGGCGGGCGGCCTGCCCGCCGACGCCTTCGCGGCCCAGGCCGCCGCCACCCCCGGCGGCGAGCAGGAGCGGGCCGCGGTCCGGGCCGGCTTCGCCACCAGCGAGGTCTTCCCGCTCACCATGTTCGCGGTCGGCGGGATGCTGCTGTTCCCCGCGGCCAACGACCTGCTGACGATGTTCGTGGCGCTGGAGGTCTTCTCCCTCCCGCTGTACCTGCTCTGCGCGCTGGCCCGGCGCCGCCGGCTGCTCTCCCAGGAGGCGGCCGTCAAGTACTTCCTGCTGGGCGCCTTCGCCTCGGCGTTCTTCCTGTTCGGCACCGCGCTGCTGTACGGCTACGCGGGCAGCGTGAAGCTCGGCGACATCTCGGACGTGATCTCCGGCAAGGCGATGACCACCCCGGCGCAGCTGAGCAGCACCCAGAGTGACGCGCTGCTGCTGATCGGCCTGGCGATGCTCGCGGTCGGCCTGCTGTTCAAGGTCGGCGCGGTGCCGTTCCACTCCTGGACCCCGGACGTGTACCAGGGCGCGCCGACCCCGGTGACCGGCTTCATGGCGGCGGCGACGAAGGTCGCGGCCTTCGGGGCGTTCCTGCGGCTGTTCTACGTGGCCTTCCCGGGCCTGCGGCTGGACTGGCGGCCGGTGCTGTGGGGGGTGGCGATCCTCACCATGGTGGTGGGCGCGGTGCTGGCGGTCACCCAGCAGGACGTCAAGCGGCTGCTGGCGTACTCCTCGATCGCGCACGCCGGGTTCATCCTCACGGGCGTGATCGCCACCAACAAGCAGGGCCTGTCCTCGGTGCTGTTCTACCTGCTGTCGTACTCCTTCGTGACGCTCGGCGCGTTCGCCGTGGTCACCCTGGTGCGCGACTCCAAGGGCGAGGCGACCCACCTGTCCAGCTGGGCCGGGCTGGGCCGGCGCTCGCCGCTGGTGGCGGCGGTGTTCGCACTGTTCCTGCTGGCCTTCGCCGGGATCCCGCTGACCTCCGGGTTCACCGGGAAGTTCGCGGTGTTCCAGGCGGCGGCGGCCGGCGGGGCGACGCCGCTGGTGATCGTCGGTGTGCTGAGTTCGGCGGTGGCCGCGTTCTTCTACATCCGGGTCATCGTGCTGATGTTCTTCTCCGACCCGAAGCCGGGCGGCCCGACGGTGGCGATCCCGAGCGCCTTCACGGCGACCGCGATCGGGGTGGGGGTGCTGGTCACGCTGGGTCTCGGCCTGCTGCCGCAGTACTTCCTGGACCTGGCGTCGAAGGCCGCGCTGTTCGTCCGCTGACCGCCGCCGGGGCGGCGCCGCCGCCCCGGGCCCGTCCGGGCCGCGCCCTCGGCGCGCGGTCCGGACGCGCGTTTGCCGCCGGCCCGCCGGCGGAGGGGCTCCGGCCCGTGTTTTCCAGCTGAATTCGCCCCCACCGCAGTACTGCCCCCACAGCCGCCCTGACCAGGGCATCCGGCCCGATCATGACAGGATCCGCACGCCCGTGCAGTGATCCACTCGTGACCGGATACCCTGCCTGTATGGCCAGCGGCGGCACTCAGGGACCAGGCCGCTAGATCGACCAGGGACAGAGGAGTGGTCTTCGTGACCGTCGTGGGACCCTTCGGGCTCAGCGTGCAGGACCGCGACCTGACCCGGGACGTTCAGGCCGGACTGGACGCGGTGGAGACGGCGCTCGCCGAGGCCGTCAAGAGCGACGTCCCGTTCATCACCATCACCGCCAGTCACCTCATCGAGGCCGGCGGCAAGCGCTTCCGTCCGCTGCTGCTGCTGCTGGCGGCGCAGTTCGGCGACCCGGGGGCGCCCGGTGTGGTGCCGGCGGCCGTCGTCGTCGAACTCACCCACCTGGCGACCCTGTACCACGACGACGTCATGGACGAGGCCCCGGTGCGCCGCGGCGCCCCCAGCGCCAACTCCCGCTGGGACAACTCGGTGGCCATCCTCACCGGCGACTTCCTGTTCTCCCGCGCCTCCCAGGTGCTCGCCGACCTCGGCCCCGAGGCGGTGCGGATGCAGGCCGACGCCTTCGAGCGGCTGGTCACCGGCCAGATCCTGGAGACCCGCGGCCCCGGCCCGGACGGCGACCCGCTGCTGCACTACCTCGACGTGCTGGCCGGCAAGACCGGTTCGCTGATCGCGGTCTCCTGCCGGATAGGAGCGCTGATGGCCGGCGCCGAGCCGTGGATGGTGGACACCCTCAGCGAGTTCGGCGAGCGGATCGGCATCGCCTTCCAGCTGGCCGACGACGTGCTGGACATCGCCAGCGACGGCCAGGAGTCCGGCAAGACCCCCGGCACCGACCTGCGCGAGGGCGTGCCGACCCTGCCGACCCTGCTGCTGGAGCAGATGCCGGCCGACCCCGCCGACCCGGCCGACACCCGGCTGCGCGAACTGCTCACCCTGGACCTCGCCGACGACGAGCTGCACGCCGAGGCGCTGCGGCTGCTGCGCCGCCACCCCGCGCTGGAGCGCGCCCGCCGGGAGACGCTGCGCCAGGCCGAGGACGCCCGGGCGCTGCTCGCCCCGCTGCCGGACTGCGCGGCGAAGGCGGCCCTGGAGGGGCTCTGCGACGCGGTGGCGATCCGGACCATGTGACCGGGGCGCGGCGGGCGGCAGCCCCTGACCGGCGGATCCGCGGACGGCGGGCCGGGTGTTCACCCGGATGGGGGAGACTGGCCCCTGTCAGCTCTGCCCTGCCGGGAAGGTCACCATGCGCCGCGTCGTCATAGCCGAGGACTCCGTACTGCTGCGGGAGGGCCTGACCCGGCTGCTCACCGACCGGGGCCTGGAGGTCGTGGCGGGTGTCGGGGACGGCGCCGCGCTGGTGAAGACCATCCACGACCTGGCCGCGGCCGGGCAACTGCCGGACGTCGTGGTCTCCGACGTGCGGATGCCGCCGAGCCACACTGACGAGGGCCTGCGCGCCTGCGTCGAGCTGCGCGGGCGCTACCCGGAGCTGAACGTGCTGGTGCTGTCGCAGTTCGTGGAGGAGCGGTACGCCTCCGAGCTGCTGGCGGGCTCCACCCGGGGCGTCGGCTACCTGCTGAAGGACCGGGTCGCGGAGGTGCGCGAGTTCGCGGACGCGGTGGTCCGGGTCGCCGAGGGCGGCACCGCGCTGGACCCGGAGGTGGTGCAGCAACTCCTCAGCCGCAGCCGCAAGGGCGACGTGCTGGCCAACCTCACCCCGCGCGAGCGGGAGGTGCTCGGGCTGATGGCGGAGGGCCGCACCAACAGCGCGGTGGCCAAGCAGCTGGTGGTCTCGGACGGCGCGGTGGAGAAGCACGTCAGCAACATCTTCCTGAAGCTGGGCCTGGCGCAGAGCCCGGAGGACCACCGACGGGTGCTGGCGGTGCTCACCTACCTCAACTCGTAGCCGTCCCGGCGGCCGGGCAGCTCGGGGGCAGGGGGGCGGCCGTCGGACGCGGAATGATCTCCGGCGGCCGGACGTTGTACCCCGTGTGCGGTACGGGCGCGGGCCGGTGTTTTCCCGCCGCACGTGGGAGTTCCGTCCGGGATCAAGTGCCCGCGCATAGGATGCGGGAGGTGCACCAAGCGGACGGGGCACGGGGCCGCGCCCGCGGTGGTGTGCCCTCGAGGAGGTCCGCGGCAGTGACCAGTCAGGTCGATCAGTCAGAGGCAGTGGACGGCTCGGACGGCGACGGTGGTCGTTCCGGGAACGGTGACGGACGCCCCGGTGCGGCCGTGCCCGCCGATCCAACGGCCCCGGGAGGTTCGCCGCCGAGGCACGGCAAGCCGATCCGCCGACTGGACCGGGTGATCATCCGTTTCGCCGGTGACTCGGGTGACGGCATGCAGCTCACCGGTGACCGGTTCACCTCGGAGACGGCGTCGTTCGGCAACGACCTCTCCACGCTGCCGAACTTCCCGGCCGAGATCCGGGCGCCCGCCGGGACGCTGCCGGGCGTGTCGTCCTTCCAACTGCACTTCGCGGACCACGACATCCTCACCCCGGGGGACGCGCCGAACGTGCTGGTGGCGATGAACCCGGCGGCGCTGAAGGCGAACCTGGAGGACCTGCCGCGCGGCGCGCAGATCATCGTCAACACGGA
>NZ_JBWKEQ010000012.1:0-108635 GCF_056435365.1 Kitasatospora sp. NPDC043949
ACCCGTCGTCGCCTTGGTAGGCCATTACCCCACCAACAAGCTGATAGGCCGCGGGCTCATCCTGCACCGCCGGAGCTTTACACCAACCCCCATGCAGAGGAAGGTCATATCCGGTATTAGACCCCGTTTCCAGGGCTTGTCCCAGAGTGCAGGGCAGATTGCCCACGTGTTACTCACCCGTTCGCCACTGATCCACCCCGAAGGGCTTCACCGTTCGACTTGCATGTGTTAAGCACGCCGCCAGCGTTCGTCCTGAGCCAGGATCAAACTCTCCGTGAATGTTTACTCGGCCCCACATTGAAGAGGGCCGGTCGACACCCGCGTTGAGCGGCACGGCAACCACCGGAATAGGGCGGTCCCGCGCACTGCGTCCTCGCTAGTGTTTTACTTCAAAAGGAATCTCCAACCCCAGAATATTCTGAGGCCGGGGATGTCAACATATCTGGCGTTGACTTTTGGCACGCTGTTGAGTTCTCAAGGAACGGACACTTCCTTCGGACCGCCTTCCAGCGGGCCCTCCGGGCGCTTCGTTCTTTCGTGTTTCCAGCTTATCAGATGTTTTCCGCTCCGTTTCCGGTGCTTCGTTCATCCAACTCGCTGGTGTCTTCTGCGGCTTGATGCCCCGTCCGACGTTTCAAACTCTAGCCGATCCCCGCTCCGAAAAGCGAATCGACCGCAATCCAATAAACCGAACACGCCGAATAGGAGCCAAGCCGCGACAAGACGCGACCCAGCCCGAACCGGGAAGTGGTGTTTCGAAAGGATTGGCTACGGCGGGACCGTCCGCGCAAATGCGTGTCCGGTGCTCCCTGCCAGGCAGCTCGAAGAACACTAGACCTCGGGCAAGGCCGAGTCAAGCGCCGGTTCCGCCTCGGTGGCGCTCTCTTCGGCCACCTCTTCCTCCGCCTTCTCCTCCGCCTCCTCCGCCGGCAGGTGGAAGGCCAGGACGGCGACGTCGTCGTCGTGCTCGGAGGTCACGCCCATCGCCCGCAGGAGGCGGGCGCAGATCACCTCCGGGGCCCCGACCGCGCCGGTGAGGGTGCGGGCGAGGAGGTCGAGGCCCTCGTCGATGTCCTCGTCGCGGCGTTCGACCAGGCCGTCCGTATAGAGGACGCCGGTGGTCCCGGGCAGCAGGCGCAGGGTGTGCGAGACGTGGAGGCCGTCGCCGGTACCGAGCGGCGGGCCGTTCTGCTCCTCGCTGCGCAGGACCGTCCCGTCGGGGCAGCGCAGCAGCATGGGGAGGTGCCCGGCGGAGGCGTAGGAGAGGGTGCGGCGCTGCGGGTCCCAGACGGCGTACGTGCAGGTGGCGATCTGGTTGGCGTCGATCTCCATGGCGAGGCCGTCGAGCAGGCGCATCACCTCGTGCGGGGGCAGGTCGAGCCGGGCGTAGGCGCGGACGGCGGTGCGCAGCTGGCCCATGACGGCGGCGGCGCGCAGGCCGCGCCCCATCACGTCGCCGATGACCAGGGCGGTTCGGCCGCCGTCGATGGCGATGACGTCGTACCAGTCGCCGCCGACGGCGGCCTCGGCGCCGCCGGGCTGGTAGGTGGCTGCGACCCTCAGGTCGGCCGGCTGGTCGAGCTTCTGCGGGAGGAGGCTGCGCTGGAGGGTGACGGCGGCCTCGCGCTGGCGGCGTTCGGCTTCGCGGAGCCGGGCGGCGGCGAGGACCTGGTCGGTGACCTCGGCGGCGAAGATCAGGACGCCGGCGGGCGGTCCCTCGGTGGGGGTGTCCCCGGTGTCCCCAGTGTCGCCGGTGTCGCCGGGGCCGAGCGGGACGCAGGAGACGTTGTAGTAGCGGTTGCCGGTGAGGCCCAGGATGCAGCGGGCCTTGACGCTGCGCGGGCGGCCGCCGCGGATGACCTGGTCCATCAGGGCCAGGACGCCCATGGTGCCGAGTTCGGGGAGGGCTTCTCCGGCGGGCAGGCCGGTGGTGCGGTCTCCGAAGAGTTCGCGGTAGGCACGGTTCGCGTAGCCGAGCTGGTGGAGCGGGCCGTAGGTGACGGCCACCGGGGCGGGGATCCGGTTGAGGACCTCGCGCAGGTTCTGGGGTTTGTGCAGGTCGAGGAGTTCGGCGGCGGTGGCCAGGTTGGTGGGGTCGCGGGGGCCGGGGACGACGACGCCGTCGGCGGAGGGCGCGCCCTCGTCGGTGCCGGCCCCGGTCGGCGGGGCGGCACGCCAAGGGACTCCGGTGAGCCGGGCGCTCCAGCGCATGAGGTTCAAACGACGGCCGCTTCCTCGATTTCCAGGCATATCATCACTTTTTGTGTGCGCATCAGCACACGGGGTAATGACTAGGTTGGGCTGATCCTGTCAGGCAAGGGCCCGATTCCGGAAGTCGCCCGCCCGGCGTGGCCGCCCGTTCCGCCCCGGCGCGGGGCACCGGGGCGCTCACCGCGGGGCGTCCGGACCGCCGTCGGGCCGCGGCCCGGACCCGGCCTCGAACTCCGGACGCGGATGCTCCGCCGCCCCCAGCGAGACCACCTCGCGGGAGAACAGCCCGCCCAGCACCCAGTCCATCAGCACCCGCACCCGGCGCTCCGCGCTCGGCAGGCGCCGCAGGTGCCGGGCCCGGTGCAGCCACCAGGCCCGCCGCCCGGTGATCCGGCGGCCGCGCCGGGTGTGGGCGACGGCCCGGCGCAGGCCCAGTGAGGTCGAGCAGGCGGCGTGGCCCGGCCGGTACTCGGCGAGGCCCGGGGCGTGCGGTCCGGCGTCCAGGGCGACCGCGATGTTCCGGGCGAGCAGCTCGGCCTGGGCGAAGGCGTGCTGGGCGTTGGGCGCGCAGGGCGCCCCGTCCACGTCGGGGTCCGGTACGGCGGCGCAGTCCCCGGCCGCCCAGACGCCGGGCAGCGCGCGTCCGTCCGGGCCGACGGCTTGCAGGGTGGCGAGGCAGCGGACCCGGCCGAGGGTGTCCAGCGGCAGGTCGGTGTCGCGCAGCAGCGGGGCCGGCCGCACCCCGGCCGTCCAGACCAGGGTGCGGGCACCGAAGCGGCTGCCGTCGGACAGGGCGACGACCCGGTCCGCGGCGGACGCCAGGGTGGTGCGCAACCGGATGTCGACGCCGCGTTCGCGGAGCTGGCCGAGGGTGTGCTCGGCCAGCTCCGGCGACTCCTCGGCCAGGATCCGGTCGGTGGCCTCGACCAGGACCCAGCGCAGGTCCTCGGGGCGGACGTTGTGGTAGCCGCGCACCGCGGTCCGGGCCATGTCCTCCAGTTCGGCGAGCGCGCCGACGCCCGCGTACCCGGCGCCGACGAAGACGAAGGTGAGCGCGGCCTGGCGCAGGGCCGGGTCGCGGGTGGCGGAGGCGAGGTCGAGCTGTTCCAGGACGTGGTTGCGCAGGCCCACGGCCTCGCCGACGGTGGAGAAGCCGCGGCCGTGTTCGGCCAGGCCGGGCACCGGCGCCGTCCGGGAGACCGAGCCGGGCGCCACCACCAGGACGTCGTAGGGGAGTTCGATCGGCGCGGCGGCCTCTCCGGGTCCCGCGGCGTCGGCGAAGGCGCGGCGGGCGGCGTGTTCGATCCGGGTGATCCGGGCGGTCAGCACCCGGCAGTCCGGCAGGGCCCGGCGGAGCGGGACGACCACGTGCCGGGGGTCGATCGAGCCAGCCGCGACCTCGGCCAGCAGCGGGTGGTAGGTGAAGTAGGCCTGGGGCTCGACGACGGTGATCTCGACCTCGCCGCGTCGCAGCCGTTCCCGCAGGCCGCGCTGGAGGTGCAGCGCGGTGGCCATCCCGGCGCAGCCTCCGCCGGCGATCAGGATTCTGATGGTGCACCTCCTGCCGATTGGCGCTTCCTCCCGGCCCCGCGGCCGGGGGTGTCCCCCCTCGCGCCCCCCTATGAAGGACCGGCAGGGGCGGTCTTGTCCACAGTCCGTACCGCGCCGGATGTGACGGGAGTCGACGGGTGGGGCCAGTTGTGCTGCCCGGGCGACTTTCTGACGGACTTTCGGCCGCGAACGGGCGTGAACTATGGTCGGATTGTGTGCCGGAGCGGTTACCGCCATGACAATCGGCGGCGACGCACCGTGGAGCGGCCACTACGGCCAGTTCCAGCGTTGGCTCGAGAACCCGACTGCGGGACAGTCATCCGGGGAAGGGTAGTTCCCGGACAAGGCCCCGGACGGTGCCGACGCGCCGAGCCGGACGCGAGCCGGCCCGGAGGCACGAACCGTGGTCACGAAACGGGACGGGCGGCAACGAGCGATGGGTCATCAGGTCATTTCTGACGGGCTGAGCTGCACCGGGGGGTGCAGGGGCGGGCGACGACAGGGTCCGGGTTCGGGCGCCTGCGGGGGAGAGTTGGGATGATGGAGCAGGAGCAGGTGTTGGGGCGAACGGGAACACCGCACGCCGGCCAGGGCATGGTGCCGGAACAACGCGGCCCGGTGGACCTGCCACCGGAGGTCGGGGCCGCCTATCCGGGCGTCCCCTACCGGGTGGAGCCACCACCGGCCACCGTGCACGTCCCCGGGGCCCGACTACGGGTGGACGCCCGGCGGAATCTGGAGAGCGTGCTGCGGGCCGCCCGCGAGGTGTTCGGCGAGTTCGGCTACGGCGCGCCGATGGAGGAGGTCGCACGCCGGGCCGGGGTCGGCGTCGGGACGGTCTACCGGCGCTTCCCGAGCAAGGAGGTGCTGGTCCAGCGGATCGCCGCCGAGGAGGTGGCCTGGCTGACCGCGCAGGCGCGGGAGTCGCTGTACGGCGGCGGCGGCGCCTGGGAGTCGCTGGCCGGTTACCTGGCCCGGGCGGTCAGCACCGGTGCCGGGCGGCTGCTGCCGCCGGAGGCGTTCCGGTACGCGGAGGAGCTGGGCCGGGTGCCCGAGCAGCGGGTGCCCGAGCCGGCCGCCGTCCGGTTCGACCTGCGCGGCGAGGACGCGCAGAACGGTGCGGCCGTCGAGCCGTCGGCGGCCGACGCCGATCCCCGGCTGCTGCTGCAACTGCTGGCCGCCCTGGTCGCCCGGGTCGGCGCGGCCGGCGAACTGCGGCCGGGCGTCACGGTGTCGGACGTCGTGCTGGTGCTGACCGCCTCGGTGCCGGTGCACGCGGCCCGTACCGCGCCGACCACGGCCGGCTTCTCGGCCGGGGTGCAGCAGGCGGAGGGGCAGCAGGCGGAGGGGCAGCAGGCGGAGGGGCAGCCGACCGCCGGCCCCTCGGACCGGCTGCTGGAGATCCTGCTGGACGGCCTGCGGGCACGCTGACGCGCCACCACGGGCGCGGCCCCCGCAGGTGGCGGGGACGGGAGTTGGACGGGAGACCGGCGCGCGGACCAGTCACGCGCGCCGGGTGCGGGCGGTACGCAACCACCCGCCCTGTGCTGGCCGAACACATCCGCGACGGCTCCTCGGAAGAGTGGGTCCCGGCCGGTCCGGCTACCGCCCATCTCTGCGCTATGCCATCCTTTGCCCGTGGTTGGAGCCAATGTCCCGATGCGCGCCCTTCGCGCGCCCTCGGCGCCGTACAGCGCGGAACCGTGCGCCCACGCGCTCCCGCGCGCCCTGCCACACTGCGGGGGCTGTCGTGGAATCTGGGGTCCGTTGTGAGCGCCGAGGAACAGAACGACTACGGGTACGGCCTCGACTTCGGCCCGTCCGGAGGCTTGACCGGGGGACTGGCCGACGGCTCGTCCGGCAGCACGTCCAGCACGTCCAGTACGTCCGAAGGCCCCGCCACGGCCTCCGGCGGCCCGGCCCAAGTACCCGGCGCCGCACCGGGTTCGGCCACCGGCCCGACCACCGGACACGTGCCCGACCAGGCGGGCATGCCCAGCCGCGAGTCCCTCTCCGCCTCCGCCGCCGCGCTGCCACCCGGACGGGTGCCCGGCCAGGCCCCGGCCGGCCGGGGCGGCGTCGCCCCCGAGGCGTTCGTCGGCGCCGGCCGCCCCGCCCGCCCCACCGTGCCCGCCCCCGCCGACCCGGTCGACGGCGAGCGCCCGGCCTCCGACGCCGAGTTGACCGCCCGGGTCCGGGCCGGCGACGACACCGCGTACGAGGAGATCTACCGCCGGCACGCCGACTCGGTGCGCCGCTACGCCCGCACCTGCTGCCGGGACAGCTTCACCGCGGAAGACCTCGCCGGCGAGGTCTTCGCCCGCACCCTGCAAGCCCTGAGGGCGGGCAAGGGCCCGGAGTTCGCCGTCCGCGCCTACCTGCTGACCGCCGTCCGGAACGTCGCCGCCGCCTGGACCCGCAGCGAGCGGCGCGAGCAACTCGTCGACGACTTCAGCGTGTTCGCCCAGACCTCGGCCGCCGTCGTCGACCTCGACCTGGCCGACCCCGGCGCCGATGCCTGGGCGATGGCCATGGCCGACCAGCGCATGGTCATGCAGGCCTACGCCGAACTGCCCGAGGACGACCGGGTGGTGCTCTGGCACACCGAGGTCGAGCGGGAGTCCCCGAAGACCGTCGCCGTGATGCTCGGCAAGACCGCCAACGCCACCGCCGTCCAGGCCCACCGGGCCCGCGACCGGCTCGCCGCCGCCTTCCTCCAGGCGCACGTCTCCGGCAGCCAGGACCGCACCTGCGAGGCGTACGCCAACCGGCTCGGCGCGTACGCGCGCGGATCGCTGCGCAAGCGGGCCTCGGCGGACGTCGGACGGCACCTCCAGGAGTGCGACCGCTGCACGGCCGCCTGCCTCGAACTCACCGAGATCAACGCCGGCCTGCGCGGGGTGCTGCCCGCCGGCGTGCTCGTCTGGATCGGGGTCGGCGGGTTCGGCGCCGCCGCGGCGGCCGTCGGCGGAGCCGCCGCGGTCGGCGGTGCGGCTGCGGGCACCGCGGCGGCCACCTCCGGAACCGCGGGAGCCGGTTCGGGTGCGGGTGCAGCGGGTGCGGGCGCCGGTGCGGCCTCCGGCGGAGGCGGGGCCGGAGCCGGCGCCGCGGCCGGCGAGGGCCTGGGCACCGCTGCCAAGGCCGGGATCGCCGCCGCCGTCGCGGTGGCCGCAGCCGCCGTCGCCGCGTACGCGCTCACCGGCTCGCCCGAACCCAAGCCCCCCACGGCCGCGCCTCCCGCCGCCGGCGCCCCCGCCACCCCCCGGCCGCAGGCCCCCGCACCCGGGCCGCCCGCGCCCGCCGACCCGGCGCCCAGCAGCACCGCGGCCGCCCCGGCACCGTCCGAGCCGAGCCCGAGCCCGAGCGCGACGCCGGTCACCCGGTCGACGCCCGCCCCGGCAGCCGCCCAGACCACGACGAAGGCCGCGTCGCCGGTCACGCCGAGCTCGACGACGCCCAAGCGGACCCCCACGCCGCCGCCGGCCCCGGACGTCCCCGCCGTGCCGACGCCCAGCGTGCCGCCGCTGCCCACGCCCGAGCCGCCGGTCATCCCCGTCGTGCCCACGCCCACCGTGCCGCCGCTGCCCACCCCGACGGTCACCCCGCCCTCGCCGCCCGCGCCCACCGACTTCTGGGCCGACTCACTGCCCGTGGTCAAGCCCGGCAACAACCGGGTGCCGCCGCCCGGCCCCAGCATCCGGCAGAAGGGCAGCGACTGGTTCTGGCAGCACGACAGCGCCTGGATCGGCGGCGAACGCCACGGGCACGCCATCACCGTGCACGCCCCGGCGACCACCCTGATCGACCTCAACCGCAGCTGCACGTCCTTCGACGCGGTCGCCGGAGTCGACGACGCCACGCTCTCGCCGGGCGGCGTGGTCTTCTCCGTCCAGGGCGGCGACGGCGGCACCCTGTGGCGCTCCCTCCCGCTCGCCGCGGGGGACGACGCGGTACCGGTGCACGTGCCGCTGGCCGGGCAGAAGTCGATCCGGCTGGTGGTCACCCCGGTGCACGGGATCTGGTCGGCGCTCAACGTGGCGGACTGGGCCGAGGCCCGCTTCAGGTGTTCCTGAAACGGGCCTCGGCGGGGGCTGCGTGGGGTGGGACCCACACGGGGTGGGGCTTGTACGGGGTGGGCCTGTGCGGGGTCAGATCGCGCAGGAGCCGTCCGCGCAGGCCTCCCCCGCCGGGGCGACCTGCACCGGCGCCGGGCGGGTCTCGCCGATCTCGGCGGCGACCTGCTCCAGCACCTTGCGGAAGGTCTCGGCGTCCTGGCCGCCCTGCACCGCCCACTTGCCCTCGAACACGAAGGTCGGCACGGCGGTGATGCCCAGCTCCCGGGCCTCGGCCAGCTGCGCGCTCACCTCGGTGGCGCCCTCGTCGCCCGCCAGGTAGGCGGTCACCCGCGCCCGGTCCAGGCCGGCTGCCACGGCGACGTCGGTCAGCGCGGCGCGGTCGCCGACGTCGACACCGTCGGTGAAGTGCGCCTTCAGCAGCTCCTCCTTCAGCCGCCCCTGGACGGCCGCGCCGTACTCGGTCTCGGCGAGGTGCAGCAGGCGGTGGCCCAGGAAGGTGTTGGCGTGCAGCGCGGCGTCGAAGTCGTACGTGATGCCCTCGGCGCGGCCCAGCTCGGCCACCCGTGCGTCCATCGCCACCGACTGCGGGCCGTAGCGCTCGGCCAGCCACGCGCGGTGCGGGCTCGCCGTCGCCGGCGCGTCCGGGACCAGCTGGTACGGCCGGTAGACCACCTCGACGCCCTCCTTGCCGGCGAAGCCCTCCAGGGCCTGCTCGAAACGGCGCTTACCGATGTAGCACCACGGGCAGGCGATGTCGGACCAGATCTCGACCTTCATGAGGGGACTCCAGGGGTGGGGCGGGGACGGGTATCGGGATAGGTGAACGATGAACCATCTCGGTACATTCCCGGCACCCCGGTCAGCTTCCCTGGTCAGCGACGCCCTGACCCGGGCTGGTCAGCACCCCGACCCCGCCCCGGATCAGCCTTCCGCGGGCGCCGGAACCACCAGCACCGGGCACGCCGCGTGGTGCACCGCCGCCGAACTCACCGAACCCAGTAGCAACCGCGCGAACCCCCCGTTCCCCCGCGTGCCGAGCACCAGCGTGTGCTGCCGGGTCGAGGCCTCCAGCAGCACCTCGATCACGTTCCCCAGCACCACGTGCAGCGACATCTCCCCCGCGTACGGCCGGGAACGCTGCCCCTGCACGGCCACCACCGCCCGGCGCAGCCCGTCCGCCATGCTCTCCACCAGCGTCTCGACGCTCTCCTGCACCAGCTCCGCCATCCCCGGCGGGTAGCCGGCCGGCGCCGGGTTCACCACGGCCAGCACGTACAGCGGTAGCCCGAACGACTCCGCCTCGGTCATCGCCCGGTCCAGCGCCCACAGCGACCCGTCCGACCCGTCGCAGGCCGCCAGTACCCCCGGCGGGCGCCCCGTCGGCGGCCGTCCCGACACCGACAGCACGACGGGAACGGACTGCTCCGGGCTCACGCTGGCCACCACGGCTCTCCTCACCGACGGACTCATTGCCCGCCATCATCACCTGCCCCGGCTCCCGGACCCCGCCGCCCGGCCGGGCGCGGCGCCCGGAGGGGGTCAGGAGGGCCGGACGGGGCCGAGGGCCGGGGGTTGGGCCAGGGGAAGGCCGGTCCAGCAGGCTCCGTGGCGGCGGGCGCGGACGCGGCGGAGCCAGAGTTCGGTGGAGACCAGGTCGGCGAGGCCCGCCAGGGCGGCCGGGGAGAGGGGGGTGGCGGGGTCGGCGAGGCCGGCGCGGACGGCGGGGAGGTCGATGAGGCCGGCTTCGGCGAGGAGGGGGGCGTCGAAGAGTTCGGCGAGGCCGTCGGCGGCGAGGCGCAGGCCGGCCCGGGCGGGGGCGGTGCGGTCGGGGCGGGGGCCGCGGCCCCAGTCGGGGGGCAGGTCGGTGCGGCCGGCGCCGGTGAGGACGGCGTGCAGGAGGGCGTGCCGGGCTCCGGGTTGGAGGCGGACGTCGTCGGGGAGCAGGCGGGCGGCGCGGACCACCTGGTTGTCGAGGAACGGCGCGTGCAGCCGCTGGCCGGGCTGTTCGGCGGCGTGGACGAGGGTGCGGTAGGAGCGCGCGTGCCGGTAGAGGGCGTGCCGGGCACGGTGTGCGCCCGGGCGTTCGTCGGGCGCCGGTCTGCGCGCTGCCAGTCGCAGCCGGAGGGCGACGGAGGAGAGCGCCTCGTCGGAGAGCCAGCGGGCGGCCGGGCCGGGGACGCACCAGGCGAGGTCGCCGACCGAACGGTCGCCCGCCGTACGGCCGCCGCCCGGGAGGTGGCGGGCCGTCAACTTGGCGGCGGCGTCGTCCAGCGCCTCGGCGTACCGGACCCGGGAGAGCCGGTGGGCGGCCCGGACCACGGTGAGCGGGGTGCGCAGCGCGCCGGCCAGGACGCCGACGACGGCCCGGTCGGCACCGGCCAGCGCGGCGACCGGGGGCAGCAGTTCGCGCGGGCGGCCGGCCCGGATGAGGTCGGCGAGCCGGGCCGGGTGGCCGTCGAGGACCTGGCGGGCACCGTAGCCGGTGAGGTGGTCGGTGCCGCCGGCGTCGAAGCGGGCCTCGGCACGGGCGGCGGCGACGAGTTCGGGCCCGGGCTCGTCGGTGAGCCGGCCGGGCGGTGCGTCGGCGTGCAGTCCGGCGTACGGGAGGGTGTCGGGGCCGGGGTGGAGCACGGTGTGCCGTAGCCGGGGGGTGTCGGGGGCGAGCGCGAGGGTGGTGGGGGGTTCGGTCTCGCCGAGCGTGACGGCGGCCAACTGTTCCGGGGTGGAGGGTTCTTGGGCGGCGACGCGGGCCCAGGAGCCCTTGACCGCGCCGTTCCTGGCCCCGGCGCCGACGGCCGGCAGGCGCTCCGGGCCCGTGCTCGCGGGCACCGGCGGCAGCGGCACGGCGGCGGCGAGCAGGGCGACGGTGGCGGAGGCGGTGCCGTAGGAGAGGTCGACGCCGAGCCGGGCACGGCCGGCCGGGCCCCGCGCGGTGGCGGGCGCGGTGGTGCGGACCCGGGAGCGGACGGACTCCAGCAGCGCGCGGGTGAGTTCGCGGACGGCGGGCGCCTCGTCGCGCGGCTGCTCCCGGACGGCGGGGTCGTCGTAGGCGGAGAGGTAGGGGTGGCCACTGCGGATGGCGAGCACGTGGCCGGGCGGCACCCGCTGGACGCCCAGGTACGGGGTTCCGGCGCCGAGGGCCTCGGGCGATTCGGGGCAGGCGAGCCGGGCGGCGAGGTGTCCGGTGTCCAGCGGGGCGCCGACCAGGTCGGCGAGCGGGAGTGCGGCGGTGGCGTACGCGGTGCCGCCGGCCCAGGGGGTGTGGAAGACCGGCTGGGCGCCGGCCAGGTCGGTGAGCAGCAGGGTGGAGCGGGTGCCGGTGCGCAGGACGGCGGTGTAGCTGCCGGGCCAGGCGGTGAGGTGGCGGACGGCGCCGCCGCGGGCGGCGGCGAGGCCGGCTGCGAGTTCCGCGTCGGTGGCGCCGCAGTGGCCGAGGACGGCGAGGCGCAGGGTGGCGGGGGTGTCCTCGACGGGGTCGGGGGCGGTGGGGCCGGTGGTGACCGTGGCGGGGGCGCCGGGGCGGAGGGTGGCGAGGCGGATCTCCTCGGGGCGCCAGTCCCCGACGGCCCAGAGCGGGTTGGGTCCGGTCCATAGGGGGCGCGCGGCGATCGGTGCGACCGTACCGAGTGCCTCGTGCGCTGGTGCGCCCGCCCGGGGCGTGCCCGTGCTCCAGCCCGTCAGCCACCGCATCGCGCCTCCACCGGACGAGGACCTGCACCCGTACGGCGCTTCCGCCGCCGGGCGGCTCCTCGCCGGTCCGCGGTGTGCCGTGGCGGCCGCCCCGGGTACCGGCGCGCCGTCAGGAGACATCGTGCCACCGGTTGGCGCTCCCGTGGCCCGTGTTGCCGGTTCCGGTTCCGCCGGTGGTCCCGGTGCGGGGCGGTTCCGGCCCCGGCGGCGATCCCGTTGCGGGCAACGGGTGTTGACGTGTTCGCGTGGTCCGCGGGGCGGGCCGGGCCTTCCCCTCCCCGGCCCGGACCGCCCCCCGTGCCGCCTTTGGCATGGGCATCGCGAGATGGCCGAAAGGCGTCGCCCAGCCCGGGAGGGCATCCGCATGCCCTCCCGGACTCAGCCGCCGCCCGCGGGGATTGAGGCGGCGGCATCCCCCGGCCCGCCGGGTCCTCGACGGCGGGCCGACCCACGACCACCAGCGAATCGCCGACCAGCCGGTCGAGCCAGGGGGCACGGCCGGGCGCACGTGAACACAGGACCGGAGCACGACGCTCCGGCGCGCGGCACCCCCGGCCCAATCCGAGTGGTCCGGACCAACCCCGGCGAGGAGCCGGCGCCGCACCGCCGGGTGCACGATCCCGCCATCCGGAATGCGGCCTCTTAACCGTCGGAACGCGTCCGACTACTCTAGGTACAGCAGCTACGGCCCGGTGCCGCCCGGGCCCCGAGCACAAGGCCGCAGGAGGTGCCGCCGCCACCATGACCGTCAGCCCACGAGGACCGAACGAACGGCTCGGCACGCTCCTGACCCTCGCCCAGATCAGCAACGCCGGACTGGCCCGCCGGGTCAACGACCTGGGCGCCCAGCGCGGGCTGACCCTGCGGTACGACAAGACCTCGGTGGCCCGCTGGGTCAGCAAGGGCATGGTCCCGCAGGGTCCCGTCCCGCACCTGATCGCCACCGCGATCGGCGGCAAGCTCGGCCGCCCGGTGCCGCTGGAGGAGATCGGCCTCGGCGACACCGACCCGGCCCCCGAACTCGGCCTGGCCTTCCCCCGCGACGTCGCCGAGGCGGTCCGCTCCGCCACCGACCTGTGGCGGGTCGACCTCGACCTGCGCCGCGGCCCCGGCGGCGGCCGCTGGAGCGACAGCCTGGCCGGCACCTTCTCGGTCGCCGCCTACGCGACGCCGGTGTCCCGCTGGCTGATCACCCCGGCGGACGGTTCGGTCGCCCGGGAGGCGCCGCGCGCGCCCAGTGAGGCGTCCTCCTACAGGGTCGGCCACTCGGACGCCGCCAAGCTCCGCGAGGCCGCCCAGGAGGCCCGCCGCTGGGACTCCAAGTACGGCGGCGGGGACTGGCGTTCGTCGATGGTGCCGGAGTGCCTGCGGGTGGAGGCGGCCCCGCTGCTGCTGGCCTCGTACAGCGACACCGTCGGCCGGGCGCTGTTCGGCGCGACCGCCGAACTGACCAGGCTGGCCGGGTGGATGGCCTTCGACACCGGGCAGCACGAGGCCGCCCAGCGCTACTACATCCAGGCCCTGCGGCTCGCCCGGGCCGCCGCCGACGTGCCGCTCGGCGGCTACGTGCTCGCCTCGATGAGCCTCCAGGCCGGCTACCGGGGCTTCGCCGAGGAGGCGGTGGACCTCGCCCAGGCCGCCCTGGAGCGCAACCGGGGCCTGGCCACCGCCCGGACGATGAGCTTCTTCCACCTGGTGGAGGCCCGGGCCCAGGCCAAGGCCCGCAACGCGGCGGCGTGCGCGACGGCGCTCGGAGCGGCGGAGAGCGCACTCGAACGGGCCCGCGCCGGGGATCCCGATCCGGCGTGGATCGACTTCTACGCCTACGACCGGCTCGCCGCCGACGCCGCCGAGTGCTTCCGCGACCTCGGAGTGCCCTCCAAGGTCCGCCAGTTCACCCGCGAGGCACTGGCCAAGCCCACCGAGGGCTTCGTCCGCTCGCACGGACTGCGACTGGTGGTCTCGGCGATGGCCGAGGCCGAGGCCGGCAACCTGGACGCCGCGGTCGCCGCCGGCGAGCGCGCCGTCGAGGTGGCCGGCCGGATCTCCTCCCAGCGCAGCCGGGAGTACGTGGTGGAGATGCTGCGCCGCCTGGAGCCCTTCCAGGGCGAGCGCCGTGTCCGGGAGCTGACCGAACGGGCCCGCGCGGTCCTGGTCGCCCCGGCGTGACCGGGGGCGTGCCCGGCGGCAGTTGAGGTGCACCGGCGGGAGGGGCCCGGGCGCCCAGGTACGGCACCGCCACCTGGGCCCGGGCGCCCTCGACCGGTCCCGCCCGGCGTGGCAGCATCGGCGGCGGGGGAGCCGGGCGGACTGCGAGGAGCGGGCGGTGGCGTACGACTTCGACGTGCTGGTGGTGGGCGGCGGGATCGTCGGCCTCGCCACCGCGTACGCGCTGACCCGGGCCCGGCCGGGGCTGCGGCTCGCGGTGCTGGAGAAGGAGCCCGGCTTCGCCGCCCACCAGACCGGGCGCAACAGCGGGGTGATCCACAGCGGCGTCTACTACCGGCCGGGCTCGTACAAGGCCCGGTACGCGGTGGCGGGCTCCGCCGAGCTGGTGGCGTTCTGCCGCGAGCAGGGCGTCCCGCACGAGGTCACCGGCAAGCTGATCGTGGCCACCGGCACGGAGGAACTGCCCCGGCTGGCGGCGCTGGCCGAGCGCGGGCGGGCGAACGGCATCCCCGTCACCGAGGTGGACCGGGCCGGGATCGCCCGGTACGAGCCGCAGGTCACCGGGGTGGCGGGGCTGCACGTCGGCACGACCGGCGTCTGCGACTTCCCGGCCGTCGCCACCGCCTACGCCCGGCTGGCCCGGGAGGCGGGTGCGGAGCTCCGGCTCGGCTGCGAGCTGCGGGCGGTGGCCCGGCGGGCGGACGGCGTGACGGTGCAGACCTCCACCGGGGAGCTGCGCTGCCAGGTGCTGGTGAACTGCGCCGGGCTGCACAGCGACCGGATCGCCCGGCTGGCCGGGGACGAGCCCGGGGTGCGGATCGTGCCGTTCCGCGGCGAGTACTACGAACTGGCCGGGGGGCGACGTGACTTGGTGCGCGGCCTGGTCTACCCGGTGCCCGACCCGGCCTTCCCGTTCCTCGGCGTGCACCTCACCCGGGGCGTCCACGGGGACGTGCACGTCGGCCCGAACGCGGTGCCCGCGCTGGCCCGCGAGGGCTACGACTGGCGCACCGTGCGCCCGCGCGACCTGGCCGGGACACTGGCCTTCCCCGGCGCCTGGCGGATCGCCCGGCGGCACTGGCGCCAGGAGGTGGGCGAGTTGCACCGCTCGCTGTCGAAGCGGGCGTTCACCGCCGCCGTGCGGCGGCTGCTGCCCGCCGTCGCCCCCGAGGACCTGGTGCCGGCCGGCGCCGGGGTCCGGGCCCAGGCCGTGGCCCGGGACGGCTCGCTGCTGGACGACTTCGCCTTCGCCGGTTTCGACCCGGCCGACCCGCGCTCCCCGCGCCGCGCGGTGCACGTGCTGAACGCCCCCTCCCCCGCCGCCACGGCCTCGCTGCCGATCGGCCGCGAGGTGGCCCGCCGGGCGCTGGCGGCACTGGATGCCGGCGGATGAGCCCGGTCACAGCACCTTCGGGAGGGGCCCGGGGGCCCCGTAGACTCGGGGAACTGTGACTGCCACCGCCCCGATCCCCCAGCCCTCGCCGTCCGCCCGGTTGTCCGCCGCACCGGCCGGCTACCCCGCGCCGATGTACCCGCACAAGGCCACCGAGGCCCAGCACCGCGAGCGGCGCATCCGCAGCTTCCAGCCGCGCCGGGGCCGGATGACCAACGCCCAGGCGGGCGCCCTGGACCGGGGCTGGGAGGCGTACGGCATACCGATCGACGGCAGCCCGCTCGACCTGCGGGAGCTGTTCGGCGAGCTGCCGGTCACCCTGGAGATCGGCTTCGGCATGGGCGAGACCACGGCCGCCATGGCCGCCGCCGACCCGGCCATGGGCATCCTCGCCGCCGACGTCCACACCCCCGGCCACGGCAACCTGCTCGGCCTGCTGGAGCGCGACGGCTCGCGGAACGTGCGGCCGGCCGCCGGCGACGCCGTGATCCTGCTGCGCGACATGCTGGCGGACGCCTCGCTGGCCGGCCTGCGGGTCTACTTCGCCGACCCGTGGCCCAAGCCCAAGCACCACAAGCGCCGGCTGGTCCAGCCGTCCTTCCTGGAGCTCGTGCTGCCCCGGCTCGCCCCCGGCGCCCTGGTGCACTGCGCGACCGACTGGGAGCCGTACGCGGAGCAGATGCTGGCCGTGCTGTCCGCCTCGCCGGAGCTGGAGAACCTGCACCCCGAGGGTGACGGCAGCGGCTGGCTGGAGCCCGCGGACCACCCGGACGGCAGCATCCCCGGCTACGCGCCGAGGCCGGACTGGCGCCCGGTCACCAAGTTCGAACGGGCCGGGCTGGCCAAGGGGCACGTCGTCCACGACCTGCTGTTCCGCCGCCGCTGAGCCGCCGTCGGCCGTTCGAACAGGCCACCGCGCGATGACCGGGGGGCCGTTCCCCGGACGGACGGTTCGTCCCGAGTCCTCCCGACGGGCGGGTGCGGTGGCCTACCCTGTGCCGCATGGGCAGCCCGGCCGGCGGCGGGTCCCGGGCCACCGTCCAGGCCGCCGCTGACGCACCGGAGACGGTCCCGCGCACCGGCGACACCCGGACCATCCCGGGGCCCCGGAGGCGCCGGGCCCACCGCCTCGCGCCCTGGGCCGGCGCCGCGTCACCGCCGCCGGCCGGAGCCGTCGCACCGCCCCGGCGCGGCCGCTCGGTGGCGGTCTCCTCCGTCACCGCCACCGCCGTACTGACCCTGGCCGGCTGCGGGGTGCTGATCCTGCACCTGGTCCAGCGGCAGACCGGCACCGTCGGGCTGCTGGTCGGCGTCGGCCTGGCGATGGTGCCGCTGCCGTTCGTGCTCGGCGCCCTGGCCTGGCTCAACCTGACCGCCCGGGTGCCGCTGCGGCACACCGTGTTCTGCCTCGCCTGGGGCGCCTGCGCGGCCACCACCGTCGCCATCGTGGCCAACAACTGGACCGCCAGCTACCTGACCTCGCACCAGGGACCGCTCGGCGAACTGCTGGGCGCCGGCATCGCCACCCCGCTGATCGAGGAGACCGCCAAGGCCACCGCCCTGCTGGTGCTGCTGCTGCCGCTCGGCCAGCGGCTGCGCTGCCACGGCCGCCGCACCGGCCGCCCCTGCGCGCCACTGCTGCACCGGCTGCCGGCCCCCCGGCTCCCCCGGACGTACGCCCGCCGCCCGGCCGGTCCGCACGCCCGGGGCCGGCTGCGGCTGCGCCCGTACCTGCGCCCGCTGCCGTACCTGCGCCCGGCCCCGCCCTCCGGCGGCGGCCCGCACCGCCGCTCCCGGCCCCGCACCCTGGCGGCCGGGGTGGTGCTCGGCGGGATGACCGCCTGCGGCTTCGCCTTCACCGAGAACGCCCTCTACCTGGGCCGGGCGTTCACCACCGACCAGCGGCAGCGGCTGGACAGCATCGGCCTCGGCGATCCGCCCAGCCTGCGCGACTTCGACGGCACCGTGCAGACCTTCGTGCTGCGCGCCCTGCTCTCCCCCTTCGCGCACCCGCTGTTCACCGCGCTCACCGGGATCGGCCTGGCCGTCGCCCTGACCACCGGGCGGCGCTGGCTGGCCCGGCTGGCCGCGCCGACCGGGCTGCTGCTGGCGATGGCGCTGCACGGCACCTGGAACGCCGCCGCCGACCTCGGCACGGACGGCTTCCTGGCGGTGTACGGGGCACTGATGGTGCCCTGCTTCGCCGCGCTGGTCTGCTTCGCGGCCTGGGCCAGGTCCCGGGCGTCCCGGCACGCCGCCCGGCGCGGCAGGCGCTCTGCCGGGGTGGTCTGAAGAACCGATTTCCCATCTCGGCGACTTCCCCGTATTGTTGTGTTCACCGACGCGGGGTGGAGCAGCTCGGTAGCTCGCTGGGCTCATAACCCAGAGGTCGCAGGTTCAAATCCTGTCCCCGCTACTCAGTAGCAACGAAGGGCCCGGAGGATTCGTCCTCCGGGCCCTTCGCGTTCCCCGGCACGGCGAAGGAACGTTCTGCCGCGAAGCCGCAACGGACCTGGGCCCCCGTCAGCGGAGACCGCCCGAACGACGGCCGCCGGGCGGGCCGCCCGCCGGGCCGCCGATAAATCCGTTGCCCTCCGGCCGGTGGGCTGCCTATCGTGGCGGCACACTGAAGGGAGGTGATCCTGAATTGAGTTCCATCAGGATGCGTGAGGTGGCTGCTCGCTAGAGCCGCCCCTGCCTGCGCGGGGTGAGGCCTGAGGCCTCCGGCAGGCGAAATCCATAGCAGTCACCCGGCCCGCAGGCCCACCGGTACATCCCCGGTGCCTCGGCGCCAGGCCAGTGCACGGGCCGGCGCGGAGGAGCAGCCTGCGGGCTGTCTGCGTTCTCCACCGCTCTCCGGTGTCTTCCGCCGCTCTTCGCCGTCACCCGCGCCCCGTCCGGGGCGCCCCCGCGTCGTACCCGGGTCGTTCCCGTGGTGGGGCCGCGGCGCTAGAGTCGGCGCGGGTTCCGGAGCGGAGCGGCGCAGGCACAGGGGGTAGGCGATGGCGAAGGCCCGGCGGCGGAGCGGCACGACGACCCTGCGGACGGCCCGGTGGGCCGCGACCGGGGTGCTGGCCGGGACGGGCCTGCTCGGGCTGCTGCTCTTCTCGCTCGGCCGGGAGCAGGCCTGGCAGGCGTTCGGCGGCGGGCTGGTGGTGGCCGGGGCCTCGACGGTGCTCGGCGGCGCGCTCGGCTTCCTGTTCGGGGTGCCCCGGGTACGCAGCGGCAGCGGCGAGCCGCAGGGCTCGTACGCCCCGAACACCAACCTGGAGCAGGTGTCCGACTGGCTGACCAAGGTGCTGCTGGGCGTCGGGCTGACCCAGCTCGGCTCGCTCGGCGAGCGGCTGCACCAGCTCGGCACCGCGCTGGCCCCCGCACTGGGCGGGGAGGACGCCGCGGTGCCGTTCGCGGCGGCACTGGTGCTGTACTTCGTGGTCTTCGGCTTCCTGGCCGGCTGGCTGGTGACCAGGCTCGCGCTGCCGCAGGTGCTGACCGACGCCGACCAGGCCCTGGACCTCTTCCTCGCCGGGCAGGACCGCGACCGGCGGGGCGACAAGGTGGGTGCCGACGACCTGCGGGTCCGGGCGATGCAGCAGCTCGGGCTGCTGGGGGGCAGCGCGGAGCAGTCGGCCGCGCTCGCCGCGCAGCTGCCGCCCGCCTCCTCGCCCTCGTCCGGGCCGGAGGGCGTGGTGGCCGAGGTCCGCTCGACGGCGCGGCGCTCGGCGCTGACCGCCGACCAGGTGCGGGCCCTGTACGCGGACGGCTCCGAGGGCCGCCGGATCCAGGCGCTCGCGCTGATGCAGGGCGACCCGTCGCTGGCCGACCTGCCGAGCCTGCTGGACGCGATCGAGCGTCCACGCTCCGGCTTCGAGCAGTACCACGCGCTGCTGGCCGCCCGGGGCCTGCTCTCCCGGCTGCCCGGCGCCGAGGCGCAGCGGCTGCGGGACGCGGTGGCCGGGCAGTTGGTGCTGCCGGAGGGGATCCCGTACGGGTCGGACCGCAGCTGGCTGGCGGAGAAGATACTGTCCCGGCTGGAGGCGACGGCCTTCGTCCCGACGCAGCCGGCCCGACCCGCCGAGCCTGACCACCCGGGACAGCCGGGACAGCCGGTCCCACCCGCTCAGCCCGCTCAGCCAGCTCAGCCCGTCCAGTCGGCTCCGTCGGCGGGCGACCCCAGCTAGCTGCCGAACTCCTTGACGGTGAAGCGCAGTTCGGGCTGCTCCCAGGGCGTCTTGACCTGCGGCGGGCGGGTGCCCGTGCGCTCGGCGCCCACCTGGAGGTAGAAGCCCTCGGCGGGCGGGTGGGACACCACCTTGACCGAGGCGATCCCGGCGGCCCGGGCGCGCTCCAGCATGTCCGCGATCAGCTTCCGCCCGATGCCGAGCCCCTGGGCCTCGTCGGCGACGAACATGAGGTCCAGTTCGGCCGGTTCGCGGATCAGGCCGTAGAAGCCGAGCAGCCGGTCGGTGGTCGGGTCCGAGGCCAGGAACACCTCGTGCCGGGCGATGTACTCGGGGGTGACCTGGTAGCCGTCGATCATCGCCGAGTAGTGGCCGCGGTAGGCGGTGGAGGCCTGTATCAGCTCGGTGAGCCGGTCGGCGTCGGCCGCCCTGGCACGCCTGACGGTCGTCTCGTTCATGCGGGCGAGTATAGGGGCGCTGACCAGGAGAGACCATTACTTTTCGGCAGCAGACCGGCGGCGGCGGTCGGCGGCCCGCAGGACCAGGACCCGGCGGGTGCGGCCGTCCGCGGCGCGGGGGAAGCGGCGGATCTCGCTGGCGACACGGCGCTCGCCGAGCGCGTACCGCAGCGGGTCGAGGTGGGCGCAGCGGAGGCCGTGGCCGTCGTGCAGCGGCTGGACGCGGACCTCGCCGTCCGGGGAGGTCACCCGGACGAGTTCCACCAGGGCGTCCAACTGCCTTTCGGGGCCGAACAGTTCGGGGTAGGCGAAGAGCAGGTAGCCGCTCAGGGTGAGCGCGAAGGCGCCGTCCGCGAACGGCAGTCGGGGCAGCGCGGCGGCCACGTACTGCTGCGGGTGCGCGGCCGAGTCGGCGGCGAACAGGCGGCGGGCGCGGTCCCAGCTGCGCAGGTAGCGGTCCGGTCGGCAGGAGCGCGGTGACGGGTACAGGTGCGGACGGGCGGCCATCGCGGTGGCCATCGACGCCCGGGCCGCCAGCGCGTGGGCCGCGACCTCGGGTGCGGGGAGCGCGTACGCCGGGTCGGCGGCGATCACCCGGCAGCCGAGCCGACGCGCCTCGGCGGCCAGGCCGGCCGCACCGCCCGGGCAGTCCAGCACCGGGCCCGGCAGCGCGGCGAGCTGGGCCCGGGTGAGGTCGAACAGGTCGCAGTACTCGTCCAGCGGGCGGGAGGTGACCAGGATGTCCCGGCCCAGGGCGCCCGGGTCGGCGGGGGTGTGTGCGGCGGCCACCCGGCCATCCCAACACGGGCCGGCCCCACCCGCATCCGGAGCACGTCCGGGTGTGGGCGGGGCCGGGGAGGCGGGCGGGGCAGGCGGGGAGGGCCGCGGGGTTCAGCGGCCGAGCAGGCCCTGGGCGGCGGCCCGGTTCACGTTGGTCAGGCCGCGGACCAGCTGGGCGGTGAGGATGATGAGCAGCACCCCGACCAGCGAGAGGCCGGCGATCTGCCAGGCCCCCTCGATGTAGTAGACGTGCTGGACGTTGTCGCTGTCGTAGAAGTCGAAGATCCGGTACCCGCGCCAGGAGGTGAAGGCCGGAAAGACCCAGTGGTAGAGCGGGTACAGCGCCATCGCCCAGCCGAGCAGCAGGAACACCAGCGACAGGACGAAGCTGAGGACCGCCCACGGGAACATCACCACCTGGTAGAACGCGGCCTTCCACCCGGCCGGGTCCGCCAGCCGCGCGGTGATCGCCCCCCAGGTGCCCGGGCGGGTCTGGCGCACCGGCGCCGGGGCGGGCACGTCCAGGGCCAGCATGCCGCGCACCCGGGCCCGCTCCATCCGGCCCATGCCGCGGGCGACGGTGGTCAGGAGGGCGAGGACGGGCAGGCCGAGGACGGTGACGAAGGTGCCGATCCCCATGCAGAACAGCACGATCGAGACGGAGAAGCCGATGACCGACAGCGGCAGGCCGGTGAGCGTGTAGCCGATCTCGCGGTAGTAGTGCCCGGAGAACGGCGCCCGCCAGACGGCCGGCGGCTCCTCGGTCCGGTGGGCCCGAGCGGGACGCGGGTCGTCGCCGTAACCACCGAGGACGTCCCACTCGCGGTCCTGCGTGCTTCGGCTGATGCTCATGTCCCGGCCCCGGTCCCTCGTTCTCGACTGCTGATGGCACCAGTCTGGTCGAACGGCGGGCCGGGGAGGATCCGGAGGCCTGGCGGATCGGGGGTGGGGTTAACCCCCCGGGCCTGACCCGGCAGGCCTGCCCCCAGGTCCGCGTGGACGTCCGCGTCGGACGTCCACGCCGGACGTCCACGCCGGGCCGTCAGCCGGTCGCGCCGCGCCACTCGTCGGCGAGCAGCGAGTACAGGTACGAGTCGGACCAGGCGCCACCCTTGTAGAGGTCGTGCCGGACCCGCCCCTCCAACTGGAACCCGAGCCGGAGGAGCACCTTGGCCGAGGCGCCGTTGTCCACGTCGACCCGGGCCGCCAGCCGGTGCACGCCGAGGGCCTCGAAGGAGAGCTCGCAGAGCAGGCCGGCGATCTCGCCCGCGTAGCCGCGGCCCCAGACGTCGCGGCCCAGCACGTAGCCGAGGTGGGCGGAGCGGTGCTTGCCGAGGGTGAGGGAGGCGTGGGCGATCGGCACGGCGTCCACCGGGTCCTCGGCGTCGTCGCGCCGGGTGACGGCCAGCCGGTAGGTGTCCCGTTCCGGCGCCATCGCCTCCTCCAGGTAGAGCTCGATCTGGTCGGCGCAGGTTTCACGGTCGCGCGGCTCGAAGGGGAGGTAGCGGGTGACCTCCGGGTCGCTGAACAGCCCGTACAGCGCGTCCACGTCGCCGGCGGTGTGGTGATACTCGCGGATGGCCAGCCGGGGGCCGGTGAGTCGTACGGGGACCATGGCAGCCGACCCTACCCCCGGCCAGCGGTTACCGTTCGAGCTATGAACGACGAAGACCTGCGGCTCGCCCCGCGCACCAGGGCCTCCGACCTGCTCGCCTGGGCGGCGGAAGAGGACCGCGCCCCGGTGGCCGAAGCGCCGCTGCGCGCGGTGCTGGCCCTGCTGGAGCTGGGCGAGGGCAGGATGCACGACGGCTGGCCCGAACTGACCTCGAACGCGGTGGAGCACCTGCTGTACGAGCGGCTCTACCTGTACGTCCAACCCGAACCGGAGGCGGACCCGCTGGCGTACGGCGCCGCCGTCCGGCTGCTGACCGACCACCAGCGGGCCGCCAAGCGGCTCAACGCCAAGCGCCAGGAGCGGCTGCACGCCGAGGCCGAGTGGCAGGGCGAGGTCGCGGCCGGGCTGCTGCGCCGCGCCGACCTGGTGACCTGGCCCCGGCTGTACGCGCTGCTGCTGCACGCGTACGGGGCGGACGTCGCGGATCCGGAGGCGGTGCGGGAGTGGCTGACCGGCTTCCGGGAGCTGGCGCAGGAGGAGCGGCTGGCCGTGTTCGCCGCACTGGCGCAGACCGGCTGGCTGGACGAGGTGGACGAGCAGGGCTGGAGCCCGACCCGGGTGATCTCGGTCGGCATGGCCACCGACGGCGCGCGCCGGCTGCTGGAGCAGGGCCTGATGCGGCGCAGCTACCGCAACCTGGCCGAGCTGACCGCGCTGGGCCAGCCGATGCCGGACGAACTGGCCGGGGACTTCGGAGCGTTCGAGGAGGCGGCGGTGGAAGCCGCGCTCGACCTGTACGGGGAGTGGACGGTGCCCGGGCTGCCACGACTGCTGGTGGAGGAGTTCCCGGACCTCGCGCCGGAGCCGGGGCAGGAGGAGATCGACGCGTACCTGGCCGGGCTGGCGCAGGAGGAGTTCGACGCGCACCCGGCGGAGCCGGCAGACCCGGCGCAGGAGTGACGCGGCGAAGCCCCGGCCGCGGTGCCTTCTGGTTCCGGCGGCCGGGGCTTCGCGGGTGCGTCAGGGGTTGAGGCCGCGCTGCTGGTTCCGGCGGCCGGGGCTTCGCGGGTGCGTCAGGGGTTGACGCCGCGCTGCTGGAACCAGGTCTCCGGGTCGACGGGGGCGCCGCCACCGGGGCGGACCTCCACGTGCAGGTGCGCGCCGGTGACGTTGCCGGTGGCGCCGACCTTGCCGATCTGCTGGCCGGAGCCGACCTTGCCGGAGCCCTTGATGATCGAGGAGAGGTGGCAGTACCAGATCTCGGTGCCGTCGGGCAGGGTCTCGACGATCCGGTAGCCGTACGAGCCGGACCAGCCGGCCGAGGTGATGGTGCCCTGGCCGACCGCGTAGACGGGGGTCCCGGTGTCGGCGGCGAAGTCCAGGCCGGTGTGCAGGTGGGCCCAGTAGCGGGCGCTCTGGCCGTAGTGGGCGGTGAGGTGGTAGTCGCGCACCGGCAGGGTGAGGGCGGCGGCCTTGGCCCGCTCGGCTTCCTCGGCGGCCCGCTTGGCCTCGGCCTCCTTGGCGGCGGCCTTGGCCTCCGCCTCCTTCGCGGCCTGGACGCGGGCGTCCTCCTCGGCGGCGGTGCGCTGGCTGTCGGCCTGCAGCTGGATGCGGGCGGCGAGCGCGAGGCCGGGGTCGGCGGAGAGGGCGACCGGGGTCTCGTCCGGGGTCTCGATGGCGGGGGCGGCGGCCGGGGTGGCGGAGGCGAAGCCGGTGGCGCCCAGGGTGGCGGCGACGGCGGTGACGCCGAGCAGCGGGGAGGCCCCACGGACCTGACGCGGCATCCGGTGCCGGTTGGTCTCGGCCTCCGGGCCCGCGTACTCGGGGCCGTCCGGGCCGGGGTGGTCGAGGAGCCGGGTACCTGCTGCGAGGCCGGCCGGGTGTGCCGGAGTGTGCGTCGACGCCACGGAGGCGCGCTCCTTTCCTTCCTTCGCGCCTACCGGGTTAGCTGACGGGTTCGGAGCAGGAAGGTCTCCTACGGCCGGGCCGGAGCCCCGCCGATTCACCCCAAGGAACGTGGTTCCCCGGCTCCCTGACCTGCCCGGAGGCCGGTCGGCGGGATTAGGCGACGGCGCACGGTGCCGTCTGGGTACGGCGTTGACGACCGCGCTGCGTTATCAAACGTTAATCCTAGGAGGCCCTGATTCCAAGCCGTTCGCCCGGGACGACCGGAGACGGGCGGGGCACTCCGGGGCACGACGGGCGTTTTGTTCCCCTTGGACACCCCTGCACCCCCTTGAGCACCGTTGACGCCACCTCACGTGATCGGACGTCAACGAACGACCCTTCATCCGCGCACCCCCCGCCGGCCTCCCCCGCTCCGCAGGGCGCGAGGGCTTGACGGCTAAGGCTATTAGCCTTAGCTTTATGGCTATCGGCGGCAGCACCGAAGCCCCGCACCGGCAACCCTCCGGAGGCCCACCATGAACGCCACCAGCGCCCCCACCACCCAGTACCTCGACGTCACCGGCGGCCGCCTCGCCTACGACGACACCCGACAGGGCGACGGCGCCCCCGTCGTGCTGCTCCCCGGAATGCTCGACACCCGCGCCGCCTACCGGCACCTCCGCCCGCTGCTGGCCGCCGCCGGCCGCCGGGTCATCACCATGGACCTGCGCGGCTTCGGGGAATCCTCGATCATCTGGGACGACTACTCCCCCGCCGCCATCGCCACCGACGTCCTCGCCCTGCTCGACCACCTCGGCATCGACCGCGCCGTCCTGGTCGGCAACTCCTACACCGGCGCGACGGTCGTCAAGGCCGCCGGCGACGCCCCCGAGCGGGTCGCCGGCATCGCCCTGATCGACGCCTTCATCGAGAACCCCCCGCCCGGCGCCCTCATGCGCGGCGCCCTCCGCGTCATGGGCTTCCTGACCGTCCACTCGCCCGCCTTCTGGGGCCTCTACCACCGCAAGCTGGCCTACCCGGGCGCCAGGCCCGCCGACTTCGACCCGTACGTGGCCGGACTCGTCGCCGCCATGCGCACCCCCGGCCGCAAGACCGCCACCCGCGGACACGTCAGCGGGGACTCCGCGCCCGTCGGCTGGACCGCGGCCGTGCGCTGCCCCTCGCTCGTCATCATGGGCAGCAAGGACCCCGACTTCCCCGAGCCGGAAGCCGTCGCCGACCGGCAGGCCATCGCGCTCAACGCGCGGAAGGTCATGATCGACGGATCCGGGCACTACCCGATGGCCGACAACCCGCAGGCCACCGCCGACGCCCTGCTGCCCTTCCTCGCCGAACTCGCCTGAGCCCCGCCCGCCCACGTCAGCCCCGCCACGCCACGCCACGTACGCCTTCCACCGACGGAGAGCCCACACCATGCCCCGAGTAGGACTCACCCCCGAGCAGGTCGTCGACCACGCCATCGCCCTCATCGACGAGCAGGGCGCCGACGCCCTCACCCTGGCCGCCGTCGCCGCCCGGGCCGGGGTCGCCACCCCGTCGCTGTACAAGCACGTCAGCGGCGGCCTCGCCGAACTGCGGCGGCTCATCGCCGTCCGGGTCACCGAGGAACTCGCCGACCGGCTCGCCGAGGCCGCCGTCGGCCGCAGCGGCGACGACGCCGTCGACACCGTCCTGCGCGCCTACCACGCGTACGCCACCGAGTACCCGCACCGCTACAACGCCCTCCCGCAAGCCCCGCAGCCGGACGACGACCTCACCCGCGCGGCCGGACGGCTCGTCGGGGTGATCATCGCCGTCCTGCGGGAGTACGGCCTCGACGGCGCGGAGGCGATCCACGCCGCCCGCACCGTCCGCTCCGTCGCCCACGGCTTCGCCTCCCTCTCCATCGGCGGCGGCTTCCAGCTCGCCGAAGACCTGGCCACCACCCAGAGCCGCCTCATCACCCTCCTCACCACCGGGCTCCGCACCTGGCCCACCCCCTGAGACGCCGGCCACCGCACCGGCCGCGGCACGACCCACCCGGTCTCCCACGACGACGGAACGGCCGGCGCACCGGGTGAGGCGTGCGCGAGAAGTCGGACCCGCCGACTTCCCGTGCGGCGGGCAGGCAGCGGGCCTGGGGGTCGTGGGGGCGGACGGGTTAGTGTGGCCGGGCTGACTGGTGGTCATGACAGGGGACCGCCGACCCCTTGGCGGAGGTCCACGTGCCCGCACCGATAGCGAGGGCGCGGCGGTGGTACCTGCGGCTGCTGGACGGGAACGCCCGGGCCGCGCGGTACGCGCTGGGGGTGCTGCTCGGGGTGACCGCGGTGCTGAGCGTGCTGCCGATCGTGCTGCCGTACAGCTGGCCGCCGTCGGCGCTGGTGCTGCCGCTGGTGGTCGGCGGGCTGCTGTTGCGACGCGGGCAGCTGCTGGTGCTGGTGTGCGCGGCGCTGGCCGGCGGGGTGCTGGGGGCGGTGGTGCGGGATCCGCTCGGGGTGCGGATCGGGGTGACGCTGGTACTGGCCGCGACCGCGGTGACGGTGCTGGCCGCGAACCGGTTCCGGCACCGGCTGGGTCTGCGCGGGACCCAGGGCGATTCGATGCTGCTGGAGCTGGCCGAGCACACCCGGACGCTGGCCCGGCTTCCGGAGCGGCTGCTCGACTGGCACTTCGACAGTGCGCTGGCGCCGGCCGGCGACACCTCGTTCTCGGGTGACTTCCTGCTGTGCGCGCACCGCCCCGAGGAGGATCTGCTGGAGCTGCTGCTGGTGGACGTGTCGGGCAAGGGCAGCCGGGCGGCGGCCCGCTCGACGCACCTGTCGGGCGCGTTCGCGATGCTGCTGGGGCGGGTGCCGCCGAAGGCGTTCCTGCCGGCGGCCAACGACCACCTGGTGCGGATGGGCTGGGAGGACGACTTCGCGACGGCGGTGCACCTCGCGCTGCGCCCGGCGACGGGCGACTACCTGCTGTTCAACGCAGGCCATCCGGCGCCCGCGCAGTTCCGCCGGGCGGACGGCGGCGGCTGGGCGCGGTCGGGGCACGGCGGCCCGGCGCTGGGGCTGGTGTCGGGCGCGCTGTATCCGGCGGTGTCGGGGCGGCTGCGGCGGGGCGATTCGCTGCTGCTGTTCAGTGACGGCCTGGTGGAGGTGCCGGGTCGGGATCTGGACGAGGGGGTGGGTCGGCTGCTGGCGGCGGCCGAGCCCGTGGTGCGGCCGTGGCGGACGCAGCAGCAGCTCACCCGGGGTGCGGCGGAGCGGCTGGTCCGGACGGTGGCGCGGGACGCGGCGGACGACCGGACGCTGGTGCTGGTGCGCCGTCTGGGTCACCATTCACCCGCTTCAGCACCCGCTTGAGAAATAAGGTATTAAGAATTAAGTGCCCGTTCGGGCACCCAGAGGGCACCCACCCCCCGAGAGCGGAAAGGCCGGGTATCCGATGGACCTGAGCTCTCCGTGGGTTCCCCCCTCCGAGGACGAGAGCCGGACGCCGCGCAGCAGTCCCACCGCCCGCAGCCCCATGCGCTGCGTGCGCTTATTGCTCGGCTGCACCAGCGCCGCCGAACTGCTCGGCACCGTCCTCGCCGAGGGGCCGGGGTGGATCACCGGCGAGGGTTCCGCGCTCTACCTGCTGGATTCCGCCGGGATGCTCCGACTGACCGCCTCGCACGGGCTGCCGGACTGGGCCCACGAGCGCTACAGCACCGTCGATCCGGCCAGTGACCTCCCCGCCGCGATGGCCCTGCGGTTACGCCGCCCCTACCTGCTCAGTCCCGAGCACACCAGCGTCGACTACCCGAACAAGAACGTCGGCATGGGCACCGGCATGGTCGCCGTGATCGCCCTGCCGATGGTCGTCGACGAGCGGCCGGTCGGCGTCCTCGCCCTCGCGCTGGCCCACCGGGGCACCGTCCCCCGCCGCGACCTGGACGTCCTGGAGACCATCGGCGAGGCCTGCGCCCACCGGCTGTCCCACCTGCTCGACCACGCGGACGCCCGGATACCCCAGGATCCGGCCGGGGCACCGCCGGACGGGGCCGGGAGCCTCCCCGCCGGGCTGGCCCACCCGATGCTGTCGCTCGCCGTCCGGGCGGCCGGGCACGGTGCCTTCGAGCGCGATCTGGTCACCGGCGAGAGCTACTGGGACGCCGCGGCGTTCCGGGTCACCGGCCAGCCCGCCACCGCCGACGGCTCCGCTCCGGAGCTGGACCGGATCGTCCACCCGGAGGACCTGCCGGACGTGCAGGCCGCGCTCGCCGAGTCGCTGACCACCGGCGGGTGGTACCGGATCGGGTACCGGGTGCTGCGCGGGGGCGGCAAGGTGGCGCGGATCGAGGAGACCGGCGAGGTGATGCTGGACGTCCACGGCCGGCCGGTCCGGGTCGCCGGGCTGCTCTCCGACCGGGACCAGGGCCAGGACCGGGACCAGCGCCGGGAACACCCCCGGGAGCAGGCCGAGGAGCAGGCCACCCCAGGCGGGGCCCGGACGGCACTGCTGCTCGCGCTCACCCGGTCGCTGTCGCGGGCGGTGACCGTCCGGGACGTCACCACCGCCGTCACCGACGTCGCCCGCCCGGCGTTCGGCGCCGCCAGCATCGTCCTGGACCTGGTGGACGAGGGCCGGCTGCTGCCCGTCTCGCACACCGTGTACGGCGGGCCGAGGCGCACCGAGCTGACCCGGCTGGCGGACCTCTCCGAGAACGTGATGCAGCACGCGCTGACCCGCTCGGCCCCGCTGTTCAGCGAGCCCGACGCGGGCCGGGGCCGGCACGGCCCGCTCACCCCGGCCTCCTGGGCGGTACTGCCGCTGGTCGCCTCCGGGCGGCAGGTGGGCTCCTGCCTGATCACCTTCTCCGCCGAGCGGGCGTTCGGCCGGGAGGACCGCACCCTGTACTCGGCCTTCGCCGGGATCCTGGCGCAGTCCCTGGAGCGGGCCCGGCTGTACGACACCCACCACCACCGCGCCACCGAGCTGCAGCGCGCGATGCTGCCGCGCACCCTGCCCCGGCTGCCCGGGATCGCCAGCGCCGCCCGCTACCTGCCGAGCACCGAGGGCATGCAGATCGGCGGCGACTGGTACGACCTGCTGAGGCTGCCGGACGGCCGGATCGGGCTGGTGATCGGCGACGTCCAGGGCCACAACGCGGAGGCGACGGCGGTGATGGGCCAGCTGCGCAGCGGCCTGCGGGCGTACGCGACGGACGGGCACGATCCGGCCGCCACGCTGGCCCGGACCAGCCGGCTGCTGACCGAGCTGGACACCGACCTGTTCGCGACCTGCCTCTTCCTGGCCCTGGACCCGGCCGACGGCGCGCTGACCGCGGCCCGGGCCGGGCATCCCGCGCCGGTGCGGATCGCGGACGCCGGGGCCGTCGAGCTCGATCTGCCGGGCGGGCCGCCGCTGGGCGTGGACCCGGGGCAGCCGTACCCGCTGACGGCCGGTCGGCTGGCGGTCGGCGAGACGCTGCTGGTGTACACCGACGGGCTGGTCGAGGACCGCGAGGAGGACTACGACGAGTCGGTGCAGCGGATGCTCGGCGGGCTGGAGCTGTGGGCCCGGCAGACCGGCCCGGCCCGGGCCGGCGCGGCGCCCGCGCTGGAGCGGCTGGCCGACCTGCTCACGCTGAACGTGACCGAGCGGCGGTCCCGGCCGGACGACGTGGCGCTGTTGCTCCTGCACCGGACGTCGCCCCTTCCGTAACACCGTGCACACGTTCCCCACACATCCCAGGACGTGACTCGGCCATCTCCCGCCCGGCCCGGCCGACGCGCCGCAGGCGCCCCACCGGGGACGAACGTCCTCGGGCCGCCCGGATCGCGGTCGAACGGCGCCGGTTTGACGCCGTATTGACTGGATATTGACGAGATCCGGTCACTTGGCGAGATCCGTTCACACCTTCGTAGGATCATCACCCTAGAATTCGCGGCGTGACGATGACTCAGTGGTGCGCAACGGCAACCGGCGTACTCGCCGCCCTCGCCCTCGTGGCCACCGCCCGGTACCGCGCCGTGTCCGTCACCCAGCGCCGCCGCGCCGACCGGCTGCGGCGCGACCTCGCCCGGCTCCAGGAGCAGCTCGGCGCCGAACTCTCCCGCCGCGGCGCCGACCTGGCCGCCGTCCAGCAGGAGCAGGAACTCACCGCCTCCACCCAGCGGGCCTTCCTCAGCGTCGCCCGCCGCATCCTCGTCATGGCCCACGACCAGCAGGCCCTGCTCGACGAGATGGAACGCACCCACGACGACCCGGCGCTGCTGGAGGGCCTGCTCAAGGCCGACCACGCCGCCGCCCAACAGGCCAGGCTGGCCCAGACCCTGGCCGTGCTGTGCGGCGCGCGGGCCGGCCGCCACTGGCCCGAGCCGGTCTCGCTGGAGGACGTCGTGCGCGGCGCCCAGTCCCGCATCCTGCCGTTCCAGCGGGTGGTGGTCCGCAGCCGGATCGAGACCGCGGTGGTCGGCGCCGCCGCCGAGGCGCTGATCCACGCCGTCGCCGAGCTGCTGGACAACGCCACCCGCTACTCCCCGCCCAGCACCCAGGTGTTCGTCACCCTGATGCCGGTGCACAACGGAGCCGTCATCGAGATCGACGACGGTGGCGTCGGCATGCCGGAACAGGCCGTCGCCAAGGCCGCCGCCGCCCTCGCCGGCGGCACCAGCCTGGAGGTCTCCCGGCTCGGCGAGGTGCCGCAACTGGGCCTCGCCGCGGTCGGCCGGCTGGCCGAGCAGTACGGCTTCCGGGTCACCCTCAGCTCGGCGCCCTCGCCGTACGGCGGCGTCCGCGTCGTCGTGATGCTGCCGAACGCCCTGCTCACCGAACCGCTGCCGCCCACCGTCCCCGGCCTCGGACCGGACGACCTGGCGTTCAGCACCGACCTCCGGCCGACCGGACACCCCGCCGGACACCCCCTGGTGGAGATCCCGCCGGCCGGCCGACCCCCCGCGGCCGCCGACACCCCGCCGCCGCTGCCCCGCCGGAGCCACCGACGCGACCGCGCCGCCCGCCCCGCCCAGCACGCCTCTCCCGCGCCGCCGCCCGCCCCGCCGTACCGCTCGGCCCGGGACGCGCAGGCGTTCATGGCGATGTTCCAGGCCGGCACCGCCAGCGGCCGATCGGCCGCCCGGGCCCAGGCCCAGCCCGACCCTTCCCTGCCCGCTTCCCCCCGACTTCCCCAGCGCTCCGGAGAGTTCCATGACCACCACCCCTGATCTCGGCTGGATGCTCGCCGACATCGTCAACGTCCCGCAGGTCCAGCACGCCGTCGTCGTCTCCAACGACGGCCTGGAGATCGGCCGCAGCGCGAACATCGCGCGCGAGGACGCCGAACGGCTCGCCGCCGCCTGCTCCGGACTCCAGTCGCTGGCCCGCGGCGTCGCGACCGGGTTCGGCGGACCGGGCAGCGCCACCCGCCAGATCATCATCGAGTACGGCGGCGGCTACCTGTTCATCGTCGCCGCCGGGGCCGGCGCGCACCTGGCCGTGGTGACCAGCGACGCCGTGGACGCCGGCCTGGTCGCCTACCAGATGCAGGTCCTGGTCGAACGGATCGGCAGCCACCTCACCAGCCCGCCGCGGGTCGACCACGCGGCGGGGGGACACCGGTGAGCGGGCCGGTCCGGCCCTACGTCATCACCGGTGGCCGCAGCCGGTCCACCCGGGCCGAGCTGGCCATCGAGAGCCTGGTCAGCGCGTTACCCGAGCCGCCGGAGCTCCCCGACCACGCCCTGCTCAACCGCGAGCACCGGCGCATCCTCGCGCTCTGCCACAGCCTGCTGTCGATCGCCGAGGTGGCGGCCCACCTGGGGCTGCCGCTCGGCGTCGTCAAGGTGCTGGTCGGCGACCTCTGGGACCTCGGCGCCGTCCAGGTCCTCCCGCCCGTCCCGCAGGCCGAACGCCTGCCCGCAACCCTTCTGGAAGAGGTGCTCGTTGGCCTCCGCCAACTCCGCTGAAGCCCCCGGGGCCACCGCCGACCTGCCCGCCGAGCCGCGGTACCTGCCGTCCTCGGTCCAGGGCGCGGTGAAGATCCTGGTCACCGGCCCGTTCGGGGTCGGCAAGACCACGCTGGTCGGCTCGCTCAGCGAGATCACTCCGCTGCGCACCGAGGAGACGATGACCGCCGCCAGCAGCGGCATCGACGACCTCACCGGGCGCGGCGACAAGACCACCACCACGGTCGCGCTCGACTTCGGCCGGATCACGCTCAACCCGCGGCTCGCGCTGTACCTGTTCGGCACGCCCGGGCAGCGGCGGTTCTGGCCGCTCTGGGACGACCTGTCACGCGGCGCGCTCGGCGCCATCGCCATGGTCGACCTGCGCCGCCCGGACGAGAGCTTCGACGTGCTCGGCCGCCTGGAGGAGCAGCGCATCCCGTTCGCCGTGGCGGTCAACACCTTCTCGGACACGCCGAGTTACCCCGAGGAGGAGCTGCGCTCCGCCCTCGACCTGCTGCCGGAGGTACCGATCCTGCACTGCGACGCCCGCGACCGGCGGCAGTCCTACGACCTGCTGATCGACTTCGTCGACCACCTGCACCGCAGCTCGATCCTGGAGCTCCAGGGATGACCGCGCCCGAACCCGGCACCGCCTCCCCCGGCTGCCCGGTCCCGCACGGCGGCAGCCTGCCCACCGGCATCCCGCTGACCCCGCTGTACGGCCACGCCGTCGCCGAGGACCCGCACGGCCTGTACGCCCGGCTGCGCCAGCGCTACGGCCCGGTGGCGCCGATCGAGCTGGAGCCCGGGGTCGAGGCCTGGCTCGTCCTCGGCTACGCCGAACTGCTCGAACTCACCCGCAACGAGGCACTGTTCTCCAAGGACTCGCGCCGCTGGCGGGTGCCCGCCGAGGGCCGGCTGTCCCCCGACTCCCGGCTGCTGCCGATGACCTCCTGGCGGCCCACCCTGCTCAACCTGGACGGCGCCGAGCACCAACGGCTGCGCTCCGCCGTCTCGGACACCCTCTCCCAGATCGACCACCGCCAGCTGCGCGAGACCACCGAGGCCTGCGCCAACGACCTCATCGACAGCTGGGGCCCGGACGGCACCGCCGACCTGATCGCCCAGTACGCCCGCCCGCTGCCGCTGCTGGTCTTCACCCAGCTGGTCGGCCTGCCCCGCGAGGCCGGGCCCCACCTGGTCGAGCTGATCAGCCACTTCGTGGACAGCGGCCCCAAGTCGGTGCGCGCCAACGCCGAGTTCCAGGCGATCCTGGTCGACCTGGTCCGGCGGCGCCGCACCGCCCCCAGCGCCGACCTCACCTCCTGGCTGCTCGCCCACCCGGCCGCGCTCACCGACGAGGAGGCCGTGCACCACCTGGTGGTGATGCTGGTCGCGGGCAACGAGACCAGCATCAACTGGACCGGCAACACGCTGCGGCTGCTGCTCACCGACCGCCGGTTCCGGGCCACCCTCACCGGCGGGCGGCTCACCGTCTCCGACGCGCTGGAGGAGGTGCTCTGGCGCGACCCGCCGACGCAGAACTTCCCCGGCCGCTGGGCCACCGGCGACACCGTCCTCGGCGGCCAGTACATCAGCGCCGGCGACATGCTCGTCCTCGGCCTGGCCGCGGCCAACGCCGACCCGGCCGCCCAGGGCGTCGCCTCCGCCGCCCAGGGCTCGCTCGGCGGCAACCGGGCCCACCTCGCCTGGGGCGCCGGACGGCACGTCTGCCCGGCCCAGCACCCGGCCCGGATCATCGTCGAGACCGCCGTCGAGACCCTGCTGCACCGCCTGCCCGATCTCCAACTCGCCGTGCCGTCCGGCGACCTGGGATGGCGCCCGTCCCCGTGGTCACGGGCCCTGCTCGGCCTGCCGGTGCTGTACAGCGCCTTCACCCCGCCCCGCCCGCCAGCCCCCGAGAGGCCCGCATGGACACCGCCGTCGACCCCCGACCCGAGCCCGTCAGACTCGACCCCTTCGGACGCGACCAGCACCAGGAGAACGCCCGCCTCCGGGCGGCCGGCCCCGCGGTCCTGGTGGAGCTCCCTGGCGGGGTGGTGGTCTGGGCGATAACCCACCACGACACCCTCCAGGCGCTGCTCGCCGACCACCGGGTGGGCAAGAACGCCCAGCTGTGGACGACCTTCCGGGAGGGCCGGCTGCCCCAGGGCTGGCCACTGCTCAACTTCGTCACCGTGCCCGGCATGGTCACCGCCGACGGCGACGACCACCGACGGCTGCGCGGCCTGGTCAGCCAGGCCTTCACCCCGCGCCGAATAGCCGACCTGGCGCCCGCGATCGAGGCCCGCACCGTCTCGCTGCTCGACCGGGTCGCCGAGCTGGACGGCGCGTTCGACCTGCGCGAGCACTTCGCCTACCCGCTGCCGATGCAGGTGATCGGCGAACTGCTCGGACTGGCGCTGGACGAGCAGGACAGGCTGCACGAGCTCTCCGACACCCTGGTCTCCAGCTCGGCCACCCCGGCGGCGGCCGCCGCCGCGCAGCAGGCCCTGTACGCGCTGCTGGGCTCCGTGGTGGCGGCCAAGCGGGCCGCGCCCGGCGACGACCTCACCACCGACCTGATCGCCGCCCGCGAGGCCGGGGACCGGCTCAGCGAGGCCGAGCTGGTCGGCACCCTGCTGCTGATGCTGGTCGCCGGGCACGAGACCACGCTCAACCTGATCACCAACGCCGTCCGGGCCCTGCTCGCCCACCCCGACCAGCTGCGGCTGGTGCTCTCCGGCGAGCAGCCGTGGTCGGCGGTCATCGAGGAGACGCTGCGCTACGACTCGCCGGTCGGCCAGTTCCCGCTGCGCTACGCGACCGAGGACATCGAGGTCGGTGACGTGGTGATCCGGCGCGGCGAGGCGCTGCTCGCCTCCTACGCGGCGGCCGGCCGCGACGCCGGGCACCACCCGGACGCCGACCGCTTCGACGTCACCCGCCGGCCCAACCGGCACCTGTCGCTCGGTCACGGCCCGCACTTCTGCCTCGGTTCCGGGCTGGCCCGGCTGGAGGCCGAGACCGCGCTGCGGCACCTGTTCGAGCGGTTCCCCGGGCTGGCCCTCGCCGAGGGCGACGCGCCGGAGCCGATCGGCTCCTTCATCAGCAACAGCGTGCGAACCCTGCGGGTGACGGTCTGAGCCGTCCGGTTACCTGAAGGCGGCCCGGGTCGTTCGGCAGTGCATGAAGAAACTCGCCACCCTGGCCGCCCTCACCATGGCGGGCCTCGCGCTCGCCGCCCCGGCGGCGTCCGCCACCACCCAGACCGCGAGCTCCCCGGACGCCACCGGGGGCCTCACCGACGGTCTCAACCTCTCCCCGGCCGACCTCGCCATCCACGCCGCCGGCAAGCTGCCGGTGGTCGGCCACGCCGCCCAGGAGGTGGAGGCCGTCGGCACCAACCAGATGACCCACCCGGGGCTCAGCGGTCAGATCGGCTGACCCGGATCGGCCGACCACGCCCACCGGGCACCGCCCCGGTTGCCGCCGCCCCCCGTCGGCGGCAGCCGGGGCTTCGCCGTACCCGGGCCCGCCCGGCGCCGTCCAGCCCGCGCCGCCGGGCCCGCTCAGCGCTGGACGGACCGCGAGAAGCCCGCTCAGAAGAGGCCGTTCAGCTCCTGGTAGGTCAGTCCGCCCTCCAGCGCGGTGTAGGTGCCGCTCGCGTACACCTCCGCGGCGGCCCGGCGCACCGCCGCGTACGCCACCTCGGCCAGCCCGGGGCCGAGGCTGACCCGGGCCACGCCCAGCTTCGCCAGCTCCGGGACGGACGGCGCGCCCGGCCCCGCCAGCACGTTCAGCGGCACCGGGACGGCCGCGGCCAGCGCGGCGATCGTCTCCCGGTCCGCGACACCGGGCACGAACACGCCGTCCGCGCCCGCCTCGACGTAGGCCCGCAGCCGGCGCACCGCGTCGTCCAGCCGGCCCTCCGGCGCGCCGATCCCGTGCAGGAACACGTCGGTGCGCGCGTTGACGAAGGCGGGCACGCCCGCCGCGTCCGCCGCCGCCCGGGCCGCCGCGATCCGCTCGGCGGCCTCGGCCGCCGGCCGGCCCTCGTCCTCCAGGTTGACGCCGACCGCGCCGGTGGCCAGCAGCGCGGCGACGGACTCGCCGACGCCGGCGGCGGTCCGCGCGAAGCCGCTCTCCAGGTCGGCGGTGACCGGCAGGTCCACCGCGCGGACCACCTGCGCCGTCCGTACGAGGACCTGTTCGAGGTCGGCGCCGCCGCCGTCCCGGCTGCCGAGCGACCAGGAGACGCTCGCACTGGCCGTCGCCACCGCCCGCGCTCCGGCGGCGGCGACCAGACGGGCGCTCGCCGCGTCCCACACGTTGGCGAGCACCAGCGGCTCGCCCGGCCGGTGCAGCTCCCGGAGCAGCCGGGCCTTCTCCTGCTGGACGTCCACCATGTCCGCCATATCCGTCATGTCCGCCATGTTCCCGGGCCTCACTTGGCGGCCGGGCTGAGCCGGGAGGCCACCCCGATCCGGTTCCAGGCGTTGATGGTGACGATCAGCGCGATCAGCTGGGCCAGCTCGGTCTCGTCGAACCGGGCGGCGGCCTCGGCGTAGACCGCGTCCGGGACGTGTCCCTGGGTCAGCAGGGTGACCGACTCGGTGAGGGCCAGCGCGGCCCGCTCCCGGGCGGTGAACCAGGGGGTCTCGCGCCAGGCCGGGAGGGAGAGCAGCCGGTGGTCCTGCTCGCCGCCCTTCAGGGCGTCGGTGCTGTGCATGTCGATGCAGAAGGCGCAGCCGTTGATCATCGAGGCGTGCACCTTGACCAGCTCGGCGAGCGTGTGGTCGATGCCCTTCCGGGCAGCGCGGTCCACCGCGATCATGGCCTGGTAGAAGTCGGGGGCCAGGCTGTGCAGCGCGAGGCGCTGGGCGGGGGCCGGGACGGGCGCTTCGGTCGGCTGGTGCTCGTTCGTCGTCATGACCGCCAGCCTAGGGACCTGGTGGACCCGTTTCCTGGTGCATTCGAACCACAGAATCCTGGGCCACTTCGCGTGCGCCCGGCCGTGGGGCGAGTGTGGCACGGCGGCGGCCGAAAAGGGAGGGCCCGGGGGAACCTCCGGGCGCGGACGCGCACTCCCGGCGCGCGAACGGGAGTGCGAGGATCGACCGCGGGGGCGCCACCACGCGTGCCCCCGCCGGGCGAGGTCAGGGGGCCGCGATCGTGTGTACGGCGTTCGTCAGCATCGAACCGGGGGCGGCTGTGCCGGTGCTGCTCCTCTCCGTCCGGGACGAGTACCTCGGGCGCGACTGGCTGCCGCCGGACCACCACTGGCCGGACCGGCCGGCCCTGGTCGGCGGACTCGACCTCGCCGCCGGCGGCACCTGGCTGGCCGTCGACCCCGGGCGGCGGACCGCCGCCTGCCTACTGAACGGCTTCGGGCCGCTCGCCCCCGCCGACACCCGGCTCTCCCGTGGCGAACTGCCGCTCACCGCCGTCCGGGACGGCGGGATCGGCCACCTCGACCTCACCCCGTACGACCCGTTCCACCTCGTCCTGGTCCGGCCCGACGGCGCCCGGGTCGCCAGCTGGGGCGGCGGCCGGCTGGAGGAGCGCGAACTGCCGGTCGGCCTCAGCGTGGTGCTCAACGACGGGCTGGAGGGCGCGGCCGCCAACCGGACCGCCTCCGAGCGGATCCGCGCGCTGATGGCCGCCCGCGCCGACCGCTTCCGGGCCCGCCTCGCCGCCGCGCCCCGGCCGGAGCCGACCGGCGACGGGTCCGCCGAACGGGCCTGGGGCGACTGGCTGCCGATCGTCGCGGGCGACGGCCTGCCGCTGGACGACGACGCGGCGCTGATCCAGCGGCGGGACTTCGGCGACGGGCGGATCTGGGGGTCCTCCTCGATCTCTCTGCTCGCGCTCGGGCCGGACGGGCCGCGCTACGACTTCGCCCCCGCGCCGGTGCCCGCCGGCGGCGGGGCGTGGCGGCGGGTGCCGCTCGGCGGAGGCGGGTCGGCGGCGCGGTCCGGCGACTGACCGGCGTGACCGGCGGCTGACCGGCGGCTGACCGGCGGCGGTGGCGCCCAGACGTCCGCTCGATGAACTTCTGGCGGCGGGGCTGCCGGGCGTCTACATGCCCGTAGTAGCTTCGCGGGGCTCCCCCGGATCCAGACCCCCGAGCGAAGGTGCGCGATGTCCACCCTGACCTACCCGGAAGCGATAGGCGTCGGCCTGCTGCAGGGTGTGACGGAACTCTTCCCGGTCTCCAGCCTGGGCCACAGCATCCTGCTCCCCGCCCTGATCGGCGGGAAGATCCAGCGGGACCTCGACATGACCGCCGAGGGCTCCTCCTACCTCGCCGTCCTGGTCGGCCTGCACCTGGCCACCGCGTTCGCGCTGGTGGTGTTCTTCCGCAAGGACTGGGTCCGGGTGATCGGCGGCTTCTTCAGCTCGATCCGCCGCCGCCGGGTCGAGAGCCGGGACGAGAAGCTCGCCTGGCTGCTGATCATCTCCACCATCCCGGTCGGGGTGGCGGGCCTCGCCCTGGAGAAGGCGCTGCGCAACGCGCTCGGCAAGCCCGTCCCGGCCGCCGTCTTCCTGGCCCTCAACGGGCTGGTGCTGCTCGGTGCCGAACGGCTCAAGCGCGGCGGCACCGGCCGTCGGCGGGCCGGGCACGCCGCCCCGCCCGCCGAGGAACCGGGCCTCGACCCGGCGATCGCCTCCGACCACCGCCTCGCCCGGCTCGGCTTCGTCCAGGGCGCCTGGATCGGCGCCGCCCAGATCCTCGCGCTCTTCCCCGGTATCAGCCGCTCCGGTGTCACCATGAGCGCCGGCATCCTGCGCGGCCTGCACCACGAGGACGCCGCCCGCTTCTCCTTCCTGCTCGCGACCCCGGTCATCCTGGCCGCCTCCGTGCTGAAGGTGCCGGAGCTGTTCAAGCCGGAGAACTCCGCCGTCCTCGGCCCGGTCGTCGCCGGCAGCATCGCCGCCTTCGTCGCCGGCTACGTCTCGGTGCGCTTCCTCACCAAGTACTTCGAGACCCGCAGCCTGACGCCGTTCGCGCTCTACTGCTTCCTCGCCGGCATCGGCAGCGCGGTCTACCTGTCGGTCTGATCCGCCACCGACTCGGGGTCGAGGATGCCGGGCCGCGCGATAATCGGGCCCGTGAGCAGCTCCTGGACCTCCTTCGGCGGCGACTTGCACCTGGACCTCACCGAGCGGCGCGCCGCCGGGGCCGGGCTGCGGGCCGCTCTGGAGGACGCGCTGCGCGAGGCCGTCCAGGACGGGCGGCTCGTGCCCGGCACCCGGCTGCCGTCCTCGCGGGCCCTCGGCGAGGACCTCGGGATCGCCCGGAACACCGTGGTCGAGGCGTACGGGCAGCTCACCGCGGAGGGCTGGCTCACCTCCCGGCAGGGCTCCGGCACCACCGTCGCCCGGCGGGCCGCGCCCGGCCGGAGCCGGCGGGTGGCCCGGCCCGCGGCGGGGCGGCGGGCCGTCCGGCACGACCTGATGGCCGGGCGGCCCGACCTCTCGCTCTTCCCCCGCACCGCCTGGCTCGCCGCCGCCCGCCGGGCCCTCGCCACCGCGCCGCACGAGGCCTTCGGCTACGGCAGCCCGTTCGGCCGGATCGAGCTGCGACGGGCGCTCACCGACTACCTGGCGCGGGTCCGCGGCGTCCGCACCGACCCCGACCACCTGCTGATCTGCACCGGTGTCTCCCAGGGCCTGGGCCTGCTCTGCGCCGCCCTGCGGGAGCGCGGGGACCGCGCCCTCGCGGTCGAGGAGTACGGGCTGCCGCCGCAGCACGCCGTCGCCCGGGCGGCGGGGCTGGCCACCGTCCCGGTGCCGCTGGACGGGGCGGGCGCCCGGGTCGAGCGGCTGGACGGCCGGTGCGGGGCCGTCCTGCTCACCCCCGCGCACCAGTTCCCCACCGGTGCGCCGCTGGCCGCCGACCGGCGGGCCGCCGCGGTGCGCTGGGCGCGCGAGCGGGACGGGTACGTCGTCGAGGACGACTACGACGGCGAGTTCCGCTACGACCGGCAGCCGGTCGGCGCGATGCAGGCGCTCGACCCGGAGCGGGTGGTGTACGCCGGGACGGCCGCCAAGAGCCTCGCGCCGGGCCTGCGGCTGGCCTGGCTGGCCCTGCCCGACGCGCTGGTCGAGCCGGTGGCCCGGTTGAAGACGCTGGCCGACACGATGTCCCCGGTGCTCGACCAGCTGACCCTCGCCGAGCTGATCACCTCCGGGACGTACGACCGGCACGTCCGCCGCTGCCGGCTGCACTACCGGCGCCGGCGGGACCGGCTGGTCGCCGCGCTCGCCGAGCACGCCCCGCGCGTGCGGGTCACCGGGATCGCCGCCGGGCTGCACGCCGTTCTCCAACTGCCGCCCGGTTCCGCGTCCGAGGCTGAGCTGCTGGCCCGGGCCGAGGCCGCCGGCCTGGCCCTCGAAGGGCTGTCCTGGCACCTCGCCGACCGGTCGGCCGCCGCCCCGGACGCCGCTCCCGCTCTGGTGATCGGCTACGCGTCCCCGCCCGAGCACGCCTTCCCGGCCGCGCTGGACGCCCTCTGCGAACTGCTGCGCGAGCGGTGAGGGCCGCGACCACCCCGGTGAACTACTTGTTGCGGTTGCCCAGTTCGAACAGCAGCATGATGAAGCCGGCGAAGGCGTGGATGCCGGCGGTGTAGATCACCAGGCGGATCCCGACCCGGCGGTTGGCCGAGATGCCGGCGTCGACGGTCAGCGGGGCGGGGGTCGGAGCGGCCGGGGCGGTGGCCGCGGCGGCCTTCTCGGGGCTGGTGGGATCGGCCATGAGGGATCTCCTCCAAGGGTTCTGACGTTGGGTCAGTGGGTTGCCGCGGGGCCGCCGAGGCAGAGTTCGCCGCCGGGGCTCTGCAGCAGGGTGTGGACGAAGAGCAGTTCGACGCCGTCCGGTGCGTCGGCGGCGATGCAGTGCGGGGTGAGCGAGTCGAAGTGGGCGGAGTCGCCGACGTCGAGGCGGTGGACGCGGTCGCCGAGGGTCAGCTTGAGCCGGCCCTGCAGGACGTACAGCCACTCCTCGCCGGGGTGGACCCGGACCACCGTGTCCTGCACGCCCGGGGGCACGTGGACGCGCAGCGCCTGCATCGCCCGGCCGGGGGCGCCGGCCCGGCGGTAGCCCCAGCCCCCGGCGCGGCCGGGTTCGATGGCGCCGCCGCGCACGACCGGGTCGGGTTCGGCCATGGTCTCGCCGAGCAGGCCGGAGACGGAGGTGCCGTAGGCGCGGGCGAGGCCGAGCAGGACGGGGAGGGAGGGCTGGCGGCGGCCGGTCTCCAGCCGGGACAGATAGGCTGGGGAGAGCCCGACCCGGGCGGAGGCCACTTCGAGGGTCAGGCGGCTGCTGAGCCGGTGTTCCCGGAGGCGGGCGGCGAGGCCGGCCACTTCCTGGTCGTCGAGCCGGTCTCCCGGGGCGGCGTCCCCGGTCGGGCTGGTGGTCATGTGACCAGTGGACACCCGACGTGCCGCTCGGGCAAGATTTTTGCCTCAGAGGCAAGAGGCCCGGATCGGATCCCCGTTCTCGGCTAGGGCCGCGGGATGTTGCGCAGGTTGCTGCGGGCCAGGTCGATCATGCGTCCGACCCCGCCGGAGAGCACCGTCCGCCCGGCCGCCAGCGCGAAGCCCTTCAGCTGGGCGGCCGTGATGTACGGCGGGATGGACAGCGCGTTGGGGTCGGTGACCACGTCCACCAGGGCGGGGCCGGGCCGTTCCAGCGCCTCCGCCAGCACCTCCCGGACCCTCGCCGGCTCGGTGACCCGCTTGGCCGGGATGCCCGTCGCCCGCGCGATCCCCGCGTAGTCGACGTCCCCGTTGTCGATCTCGTACTCCGGGTAGCCCGAGACCAGCATCTCCAGCTTGATCATGCCGAGCGCCCCGTTGTTGAAGACGACGGTCTTCACCGGCAGCCGGTGCTTGGCCACCGTCAGCAGTTCACCGAGCAGCATGCCGATCCCGCCGTCGCCGGCCATCGCGATCACCTGCCGCCCGGGGCAGGCCAGTTGGGCGCCGATGGCGTGCGGCAGGGCGTTGGCCATCGAGCCGTGCAGGAAGGAGCCGATCACCCGGCGGCGGCCGTTCGGCTGGAGGTAGCGGGCGGCCCAGACGTTGTTCATGCCGGTGTCCACAGTGAACACCGCGTCGTCGGCGGCCACCTCGTCGAGCACCGAGGCGACGTACTCGGGGTGGATCGGCAGGTGCTTCTCGATGTCCCGGGTGTAGGCGCCGACCACGTCCTCCAGCGAGCGGCAGTGCTTGCGCAGCATCTCGTCGAGGAAGGCGCGGTCGCGCTTGGCGTCCAACAGCGGCAGGACGGCCCGCAGGGTGGCGGCGACATCGCCGTGGACGGCCAGTTCGAGCGCGGTGCGGCGGCCCAGCCGGGTGGCGTCGTGGTCGACCTGGACGGTGTGCGCCTGCGGCAGGAAGGAGTCGTACGGGAAGTCGGTGCCGAGCAGCAGCACCAGGTCGGCGGAGTGCAGCGCCTCGTGGCAGGCGCCGTAGCCGAGCAGGCCGCTCATGCCGACGTCGTACGGATTGTCGTACTGGATCCACTCCTTGCCGCGCAGGGAGTGCCCGACCGGCGCGTTCAGGGCCCGGGCCGCCTCCATCACCTCGCCGTGCGCCCCGCGCACCCCCGCGCCGCAGAACAGGGCGACCTTGCGGGCCGCGTTGAGCAGCCGGGCCAGCTCCTGCACCTGGGACCACGGCGGCGCGGCGACGGCCTGCTCGGTGAGGAAGTGGCTGGTCCCGGTGGGTCCGGCGGCGGGGAGCGCGGCGACGTCCCCGGGGAAGGCCAGCACCGAGACGCCGTGCGAGCCGAGCGCGTGCTGGATGGCGATCCGCATCAGCCGGGGCAGCTGCGCGGGGGTGGAGAGCATCTCGCACCAGGTGCTGCAGTCGGTGAACACCCGCTCGGGGTGGGTCTCCTGGAAGAAGCCGGTGCCGATCTGCCCGGACGGGATGTGCGAGGCGAGCGCCAGCACCGGCAGGCCGCTGCGCTGGGCGTCGTACAGGCCCTGGACGAGGTGGGTGTTGCCGGGCCCGCAGGAGCCTGCGCAGACCGCGAGCCGACCGCTGAGCTCGGCCTCGGCGGCCGCCGCGAAGGCGCCCGCCTCCTCGTTGCGCACGTGCACCCAGCTGATGCCGTCGGTCCGCCGGATCGCGTCCACGACCGGGTTGAGGCTGTCTCCGACCACGCCGTAGACCCGCTCGACCCCGGCCTGCCGGAGCACCTCCACCATCTGTTCGGCCACGCTCGCCACGGGTGCTCTCCAATCACCGGCCGCCGGCTGCCGCAGGACACCTGCACCCTCCGACGGCCGGGCCCGCCCCGCACCCGGAGCGGGCCCGAACAGGTGACCGGTCGGCGCGGCTACTCCGCCGCCAAGTGGTCCTGCTGCCCGAGCTTGCCGCTGACCAGGCCCGCCTGCGCCTGCCGCCGGGCGGGCTCGCGGCCGGGCGGCTGGCCGCACCGCTCCTGGGCCGGCGGCGCGGTGGTCGGCAGGGTGACCGGCTCCCCGGCCTTCACCTGCACCGGCTCGCCGTCGTGCCACAGGTGCAGCACCTCGCCGCGGCGCAGCGCGTACGTCGTCCCCTCGTGGGTGATCTGGACGCCCAGCAACTGCCCGCGGACCATCAGCGAGAACCCGAGCCTCATCAGCCCGCCCGGCAGCCGGGGCCGGAAGGACAGCGACTCGCTGTGGTCGCGCAGCCCCCCGAAGCCCGCCACCAAGGCGATGCAGGCACCCGCGAGCGAGGCCATGTGCAGGCCGTCGCGGGTGTTGCCGCCGAGGTCGTGCAGGTCCATCAGCGCCGCCTCGGCCGTGTAGTCGTACGCGAGGTCGAGCTGGCCGACCTCGGCGGCGATCACCGCCTGGGTGCACGCGGAGAGCGAGGAGTCGCGGACGGTGAGCCGCTCGTAGTAGGCGAAGTTGCGGACCTTCTGCTCGTCGGTGAACGCGTCGCCGCGGACCTGCATGGCGAGCACCAGGTCGGCCTGCTTGACCACCTGCTTGCGGTACAGGTCGAAGTACGGGTAGTGCAGCAGCAGCGGGTACTTCTCGGGCGGGGTGTGCTCGAAGTCCCAGACCTGGTGGTGGGTGAAGCCGTCGGCCTGCGGGTGCACGCCGAGGTCCTCGTCGTACGGGATGTACATCGCGGCCGCGGCGTCCCGCCAGGCGGCGGTCTCCTCGGTGTCGACGCCGAGTTCGGCGGCCTCGTGCGGGTGGCGGGCGGCGGCCTCGGCGGCGGCGCGCAGGTTCGTCTGCGCCATCAGGTTGGTGAACACGTTGTTGTCGGCGACGGCGCTGTACTCGTCCGGGCCGGTGACGCCTTCGATGCGGAACTTCCCCGAGACGTCGTGGTGGCCGAGCGAGCGCCACATCCGGGCGGTCTCCACCAGCAGTTCGAGCCCGTACGCGCGCTCGAACTCGGCGTCCCCGGTGGCCCGGACGTAGCGGGCGACGGCGGCGGCGATGTCGGCGCCGATGTGGAAGGCGGCGGTACCGGCCGGCCAGTACCCGGAGCACTCCTCGCCGCGGATGGTCCGCCAGGGGAACACCGCTCCGGCCAGGCCGAGTTGGGCGGCCCGTTCGCGGGCCAGCGGCAGCGTGGTGTGCCGCCAGCGCAGGGCCTGGTTGACGGCCCCGGGCAGGCAGTAGGTGAGCACCGGGAGGACGAAGGTCTCGGTGTCCCAGAAGCTGTGCCCGTCGTAGCCGGGGCCAGTCAACCCCTTGGCGGGGATGGCCCGTTCCTCGCTGCGGGCGCCGGCCTGGAGGACGTGGAAGACGGCGAACCGGACGGCCTGCTGGAGTTCGACGTCGCCTTCGATCTCGACGTCACTGGTCTCCCAGAACTCCTTGAGGTAGGCGGCCTGTTCGGCGGCCAGACCGTCCCAGCCGGTGTACCGGGCGGCGGTCAGCGCGGCCTCCACCTGGTCCCGGACGGCGGGCTGCGAGCGCGTCCCCGACCAGCCGTAGGCCATCAACTTGACCAGCCGCAGCCGCTGTCCGGGCCGGAGCACGGTGGTGACGCTGATCCGGCAGTGGTCGGCCTCGGCCTCGGCGACGGTTTCGAGCTCCTCCGGGCCCTCGATCACGTGGTCCATCCCGGCGGCGACCCGGATCGCGCTGTAGCGGGTGCGGTGCACCAGGACGGCCTTGGTGTCGCTCGCGTGGTGCACCTCGGGCTGCAGCGGCGCCTCCAGGACGGCGGAGGCCCGAGGATCGCCCTCGGGGCCGCCGGGCAGCTGCTCGTTGGCGACCAGCTCGGACTGGAGCACGATCCGCACCGGTCCGTCCACCGCCTCGACGCTGTAGTCGACCGCGGCGATCGCGCGCTGGGTGAGCGAGACCAGCCGGGAGGAGCGCACCCGGATGGTCCGGCCGGCCGGGGAGGTCCACTCGGCCTCGCGGTGCAGTATCCCCTCCCGGAAGTCCAACCAGCGCTTGTGGCGGACGAGTTCGCCGTAGCGCAGGTCGAAGGGCTCGTCGTCGACCAGCAGCCGGATGATCTTGCCGTTGGTCACGTTGATGACGCTCTGGCTGGACTCCGGGTAGCCGTAGCCGCCCTCGCCGTACGGCAGCGGGCGGAGCTCGAAGACACCGTTCAGGTAGGTGCCGGGGAGGCCGTGCGGCTCGCCCTCGTCCAGGTTGGCGCGCAGGCCGATGTGGCCGTTGGAGAGCGCGAACAGCGACTCGGCGCGGGCCATCGCGGTCAGGTCCAGGCCCTGCTCGGCGATCAGCCAGGGGTCGACGGAGAAGTTGTCCAAGCCACTCATGCGACTGCCTCGCTCCGCTCACTCATGCCCGCTCCTCCAGCAGTTCGGCGAGGTCGTCGACGACCACGGTCGCGCCGTCCCGGCGCAGTTCGGCGGCCTGCCCGGTGCGGTTGACCCCGACCACGGCCCCGAAGCCGCCCGCACGGCCGGAGGCCACCCCGGCGAGCGCGTCCTCGAAGACGGCAGCGTGCGCGGGCTCGACGCCCAGCGTGCGGGCGGCGTACAGGTAGGTGTCGGGGGCGGGTTTGCCGGGCAGGCCCTCGCGCTGGGCGACGACGCCGTCCACGATCACGTCGAACAGCCCCTCGATGCCCGCCGCCCGCAGCACGTCCCGGCAGTTGGCGCTGGAGGACACCACGGCGCTGGGCAGCCCGAGCGCGCGCAACCGGTGCACGTACGCGACCGAGCCGTCGTACGGCTGGACGCCCTGCTCGCGGATCAACCGCAGGACGGTGTCGTTCTTGGCCCGGCTGATCCCGTGCACGGTACGGGTGTTGGGCGGATCGGCGTCGGTGCCCTCGGGCAGGTCGACGCCCCGGCTGCGCAGGAACGCCCGGGTGCCGTCCAGTCTCGGACGGCCGTCCACGTAGGTGTCGTAGTCGGTGACGGCGCCGAAGGGGACGAACTGCCCGCCGGTGCGGGCGGCTTCGGCGCGCAGGAAGGAGTCGAAGGTGTCCTTCCAGGCCGCGGCGTGCACCTTGGCGGTCTGGGTGAGGACCCCGTCGAGGTCGAAGAGGAAAGCGCGGATGTCGTCCGGTAGCCCCAGCATGGGTGCAGTCTTACCCGGGAACGCGGGGAAGCCGCCCATTTCCCGGCGGCGCGTCGCGGGAAGGGCGGCTTCCGGTTGCCCGGGTGCTCGTGGGTGGCCAGGTGGGCTCGTGGGTGCCCGGCGCTGTCACGGCGAGGGGTGCCCGGCGCTGTTACGGCGAGTCGGGCATCTGCGCCTCGGCGGCCTCCGCCACCGCGAACACCGCGCCCTGCGGGTCCTGGACGACCGCCATCCGGCCGGACTGCATGTCGAACGGCGGCTGGATCACCGAGCCGCCCGCCTTGACCAGGGCGTCCACGGTGGAGTCGGTGTCGTCCACCGAGAAGTAGGCCATCCAGTGCGAGGGCGTGCCCGCCCCCAGGTACCCGGGGATCGGCTGCATGCCGCCCACCGTACGGTCGCCGGCGTTGAGCGAGAAGTACCCCTCCATGCCCTGGATGGTCGCCGGGCGCAGCCCGAGCGCCGGGAGGTAGAAGCGGCCGGCCGCTTCGGTGTCGGCGGTGTTGAGCTCGTTCCAGACCAGTGCGCCGGGCTCGTTGACCACGCCCGCGCCGATGAAGTCCATCGCCTGCCAGACGCCGAACACCGCGCCGGTCGGGTCGGCGGCGACCAGCATCCGGCCGATCACGCCGACGTCCATCGCCGGGTAGAGGATCGTGCCGCCGTGCTCGGCGATGGCAGCCCCGCTCACGTCGGCGTCGTCCGAGGCCAGGTAGGTGGTCCAGGCGACGGGCGGCAGCGGCTGGCCCTCGGGCGCGGACCGCGCCATGATCCCGGCGACCGGTCGGTCGTTGAGCATGCACACGGCGTAGCCGCCGAACTCGGCCGGGCCGACCTCGCCCTGCCAGCCGAACAGGTCGCGGTAGAAGTCGAGCGCGGCCTGCTGGTCGCTCGCCATCAGGTCGATCCAGCACGGGGTGCCGGGCTTGTACGGAGCGGTGACTACGGGCATTGCTGGGCCTCCCGAAGGCAGTGGTCGTCGGGGCGGGCGGGTCCCGGCCGCCCGGTGCCGGGCTGCCGGTGCCGGCCGTCGGCGCGAACGGCGGGTACACCGCCCACCATCGGCCCGGCGCCGCGATCCCGCCACCGGACGGCGCCCTGGCGGGCGATCGGACGGGCCCGGGGCCCGTTCAGCCGCCGGCGGGCCGTTCACGCGGCGTCGTGGCGCTCATGCCGTCGCGGGGGCCGTTCACGCGGCGTCGTGCCGCTGGGCCGTGACGAAGTACGGCTGCACCTTGCCGCTCTGCACGTAGTCCTTGAGCCGGACCAGCAGTTCGGCCCAGGTGCCGGCGACCAGCGGGACGCCGTCCTCGCTGCCCGGCTGCCAGCCGCCGTGCCGGAACAGCAACCGGGTGCGGCCGGGCTCGTCGGGCTGGTCGGCGAGGTCCCAGCTGATCCAGGTGCCGGCCCAGTGCGGCGGGAAGGCCCCGGCGTTGGCCCACACCACCCGGTCCAGGTCGGCCCGCTCGCGGCGCAGCCGGAACGGCTCGGGGACGCCGGGGAAGTCGAACAGCAGGACGTCGCCCTCCCGGTCCACGCCGGTGGTCCACCAGCTGGTCAGCCCGCCGTGCGTGTTGAGCGCGGCGAGGACGACGGCCCGGGGTGCGGCGATGTCGAACTGGAGGGCGATCTCGGGCATGGGGTCCGCCTTTCGGTGCGCGCCCCCCTCGTCCGTGGGCCGGGTCCGGTGTGCCCGGGTCCGGTGCGTCGGGCCCCCGTCCCTCAGGTCGCCCGTGCCGGGCGCCCCCCGGTTTCTCCGGCCACCATGGCACGACCCCCGGGCCCGCGCGCCCTGGACGGCGCCGGCCCGGGGGTCGCCCCCACGGCTCGGGTGCGGTCAGCCGCCGCTGCCGTAGGAGGTGTTCGCGCAGATGTCGTCGTCCGCCGAGCGGGCGTCGTTGGTGACGGTGGTGGGCAGCGGCGCCGGGGGCGCCGGGGTGCCGTTCGCGGCCGCGCCGCCCGTCCCGGTGGCCGGGCCGGTGGGCCCGCCGCCGTTGGCCGCGGAGAAGTCCTTGCCGACGATCAGGGTCACGCCCGCCGAGTTGCCGGCCTCGACGCTGGCGCCCGGGAACAGCGCGGCGACCTTGTCGGCGTTCGCCTTCTGCCCGGAGCCGTACTCGATCATGGTGGTCTTGTACTTGGTGCTCGCCGCCTGGCCCGCCGTGGTGGCGGCGAACTTGGCGGCCTTCAGCTGCGCGGTCGCCTTGCCGGCCAGGCCGTTCTCGGTCGTCCCGTTGTAGACCGCCACCTTGATCGACGAGTTGCCGGCGTCCGCGACCGGCGCGGCGGGCGCGCTGGGCGCGGCCGACTGCGGCGCGGCCGGTGCGCTCGGGCTGGCGGCGGCGTCCGGCTGCTGGCCGGTGGCGTTCTGCCCGTCGATGGTCTGGTCGGCCTTGAGGGTCTCCCAGAGCTTGTTGGCGTCCGGCTGGACCAGGTCGAGGTCCTTGTCCTGGGTGCGGTAACGCCAGGGCGCCGTCACGAACTTGAGGTCGTGCATGTCGATGTTCTTGAGCGACAGCCCGAAGGAGAGCAGCTTGTCCGCGGAGGCCAGCCCCGGGTCGACCACCAGCGACTTGGTCGCGGCGTCGGCCAGCGGCAGCAGGTTGGTGGGGCTCAGCCCGTCCTTCTTGACCTTGCTCGCGAGCGAGCTGAGGAAGGCCTGCTGGCGCTTCATCCGGCCGATGTCGGAGCCGTCGCCGATGCCGTGCCGCAGCCGCACGTAGTCCAGCGCCTGCTGGCCCTGCACGGTCTGCTTGCCCTGCGGCAGGACGAGGTCGCCCTTCCTGTGCAGGTTGGGGTTGACGTCGCCCTCGTAGATGGCCTTCGGCAGGCAGACGTCGACGCCGTTCACGGCCTTGGTCATCGCGGAGAAGCCGTTGAAGTCGACCACGATGGTGTGGTCGACCCGGATCCCGGTGAGCTTCTCCACCGTGTTCTGGGCGCAGGCCGGGTTGCCGCCGTCGCTGCCGCCGACCGAGAAGGCCGCGTTGAACAGGTCGCTGGACGACCCCTTGGTCCACTTGCCGTTGGGCAGTTTGCAGGGCGGGATCGGGACCTTCGCGTTGCGCGGGATCGAGATGCCCACGGCGTGCTTGTGGTCGGCGTAGACGTGCAGCAGGATCGTGGTGTCCGAGCGGGCGCCGCCGTCCGCGCTACCGCCGCCGAGGTCGGAGTTGTTGCTGCCGCGGCTGTCCGAGCCGATCAGCAGCACGTTGACCGGCTTGTTGCCGTCCGCGTCGGCCTGCGCCTCCGGCGGGCGGTCGGTTGCTATCGCGTCGCCGTCGAAGGACTTGATGTTGGCGTTCAGCTTGAAGTAGATCGCCCCGCCGGCGCCCGCGATCAGCACCAGCACGCCGGCCGCCGACCAGGCGACGATCTTCTTCACGTTCTTCTTGGGCTTGCGGCTGTTGCGCGCCGCCGCCCGGCCGCCGCCGGCCGCCGCCTCCGGCCTGCCGCCGTCCTTGCCCGCGCCCCGACCGCCGTCCTTGCCCGCGTCCTTGCCGCCGTCCTTGCCACCGCGGCCACCGCCCTTGCCCTGGGCGGCGCGCCGGGCCTCCGCCCGGCCCCCGGTACGCGGCGGAGGCACGGACCCATCGCTCCCCGTCGTGAGCGCGCCGGGTGCGTTCTCGCCCCGAGCCGGGCCCTCGCCCCACTGACCTGACATGCGCGTACCTTTCACCGACGGAAGCGACGCCCCGGACGATCTGGCGCACCGCACACAGGGAGACGGTCGGGACCGTTCCCAGGTTGCACATACGAACATCGGTACAAACCGATGAACGTGGCTTCCGATCATATTTAGGCCCGACGCGATCACCGACCTCCGGTCCACCACCAACCCCGGCCACCACGGCGCAAGCTCGCCACAGAACGCCCGAAACCAGCCGATTACGACGTGACCTACGCCACCTCTCCCCGCCCCTGCGGCACCATCAGGCACCACGCGCCGCACGTCCGCAGCCACCCAGGACGGTCCGGGGGTTTTCCTCACCCCACCCCAGGGGGATGCCCCCGTTTCTCAAGGCCCGTTCGCTAGACCAGACTCAGCACCATGACCACCGACACCGCGGGGACGCCGACCGCGAAAACCCGGCCGCAGCCGCCCGCCGGACCACCGGACACCGCCCCGCCCGGAACCGGCGGGAGCGACTTCGCCCAACTGAGCCGCCGGATCACCGCCGAGGGCCTGCTCGACCGACGCCCGGTCTACTACACCGTCCGCGCGGGCCTCGTCCTCGCCGCGTTCCTCGGCGGCTGGTGGGCCATGTTCGCCCTCGGCGACACCTGGCTCCAGCTCGGACTGGCCGCCGCCATGTCCATCGTCTTCGCCCAACTGGGATTAATGGCACATGACCTGGCGCACCGTCAGGTGTTCACCGGGCGCCGCGCCGGCGAGATCGGCGGCCGCATCGTCGCCAACCTCCTGATGGGCATGAGCTACGGCTGGTGGATGAACAAGCACACCCGCCACCACGCCAACCCCAACCACGAGGAGCGGGACCCGGACGTCTCCCCCGACCTCGTCGTCTGGTCCCAGGACCAGGCCAGGAGGGCCAGCGGAATCGCCCGCTTCATCGGCCGCCGCCAGGCGTTCCTCTTCTTCCCGCTGCTCCTGCTCGAAGGCCTCAACCTCAGCTACAACAGCTTCCGCGCGCTGCGCAGCCCGATCATGAAGCGCCCCTACCTGGAGGGCTTCCTGCTGGTCGCCCACTTCGCCGCCTACCTCGGGCTGGTCTTCGCCGCCCTCCCGGTCGGCAAGGCCTTCGCCTTCCTCGCCGTCCACCAGGCCCTGCTCGGCGTCTACTTGGGCTGCGTCTTCGCCCCCAACCACAAGGGCATGCTGATGGTGACGCCCGGCATGCGGCTCGACTTCCTCCGCCGCCAGGTCCTCACCTCCCGCAACGTCCGCGGCGGCTACTTCATCGACGCCCTGATGGGCGGCCTCAACTACCAGGTCGAGCACCACCTCTTCCCCAGCATGCCCACCCCGGCCCTGCGCCGCGCCGCCGTCCTCACCCGCGACTTCTGCGCCGAGAAGGAGATCACCTACTACGAGACCGGCCTCTTCCGCTCGTACCGCGAGATCCTCACCCACCTCCACCAGACCGGCGCCCCGATCCGCGCCGCGGCCTGATCCGCCCCACGACCCACACCGCACCGCGGCACCCCGGCTACTCGACCAGCCGGGGTGCCGCAGTGCGTTCACCGGCGGCGGACATGCAAAAGGCCAGGTCAGAGGGTGTCTGACCTGGCCTCAGTTCGGTGGGCCACCAGGGGCTCGAACCCTGAACCTACGGATTAAAAGTCCGCAGCTCTGCCAATTGAGCTAGTGGCCCGCGGCCCTCGTCCCGGTTGGGGAGGGCCACCGTGATCCTACCCGGTGGGGCGCAGGGCTCCGCCAGTGGATTGCGCGGGCGCGCCGGGGGCGGGGGGCGGAGCGTAGTGGGCGGCACGGACGCGGCGGAGCCAGGATTCGGCGGGGCGCGGGTCGGGGGCGGCGGGGAGGACGCCGGGGCGGGCGAGGCGGTCGGCGGCGTCGGCGAGCAGGGATTCGGCGACGGCGGGGCGGTCGGCGATGCGTTCGCCGAGGTCGCGGACGTGTCCGGGGTCGGCGAGGCGGACCAGGTTGTGGCCGGTCTCGTGCAGCCGGACGGCCTGTTCGACCAGCCGGACCAGGTGCCGGGCGTGCTTGGCGGCCCGGCGGCGGGTGGCCGGGTCGGTCGTGTCGCGGGTCAGCAGTTTGCGGAACTGCTGCTCTGCGTAACCGAGATAGGCCTTCCGGACGCCCGATTCACTGAGGAAGCTCGAGCGGATCTCGACCAGTTCGGCACCGAGCGGAGTGCGGATCTCGTACAGGTCGTCCGGCAGCCAGACGAGCTCGGAGGCGGTCGGATTGCAGGACAGCGCCAGGCGGCACCACTTGGCGGCCTCGTGCAGGGTGACGTCGGGCCCGGTGGTGACGTGCGACTCGGCCGGGCGGTGCAGGCCGTGCAGTTCCTCGGTGGGGGCGGCGTACAGGCCGAGCCGGTCGACGTCGGAGCCGGCGTGGGCGAAGCCGTACGCGGTGGAGCCGACCACCCCGGCGAGCAGGACGGTGCCGGGGACGACGGGTGCGGGTGCGGGTACGGGTGCGGGTTCGTCGGACATCGCCGGTCTCCTCTCTCGACTCTCTCGACGCCTCTCGACCTGGCAGCCGGCAGGGCTGCGGTGGCGGCGCCGCTACCGCATCCTCGCCGGTCCGGGCCGCGCCGGGCGAACGATTTCCGCTCCGGGGCCCGCCCCGGCCGGTCCGCCGGGTAGCGTACCGAGCATGTCGACCACCACCTCCGACGACGGCGTCCTGATCGTCACCGGCGCCGGCCGCGGCATCGGCGCCGCCACCGCCCTGCTCGCCGCCCGGCGCGGCTACCGGGTCTGCGTCAACTACCGCACGGACGAGGCCTCGGCCACCGCCGTGGTGGACGCCGTCCGGGCCGAGGGCGGCACCGCGCTCGCCGTCCGGGCCGACGTCACCCGCACCGCCGAGGTGGAGCGGCTGTTCACCACCGTGGACGCCGAACTCGGGCTGCTCACCGGCCTGGTGAACAACGCCGGCACGCTGGAGAAGCAGTGCCGGCTGGAGGACATCGACGAGGACCGGCTGAACCGGATCTGGGCCGCCAACATCACCGGCCCGTTCCTGTGCGCGGCCCAGGCCGTGCGCCGGATGTCCACCCGGCACGGCGGCCGCGGCGGTGCCATCGTCAACGTGTCCTCGGCCGCCTCGCGGCTCGGCTCGCCCAACGAGTACGTCGACTACGCGGCCGCCAAGGGCGCCGTCGACTCGATGACCCGCGGCCTCGCCCTGGAGGTCGCCGCCGAGGGGATCCGGGTCAACGCCGTCCGCCCCGGCCTGATCCACACCGACATCCACGCCCTCGGCGGCGAGCCCGGCCGGGTCGACCGGGTCGCCCCCGGGCTGCCGATGCGGCGCGGCGGACGGGCGGAGGAGGTCGCCGAGGCGATCCTCTTCCTGCTCTCCCCCGCCGCCTCGTACACCACCAACGCCTTCCTGGACGTCTCCGGCGGGCGCTGAAAGGTTCCCTCCGGTTTCCTTCCGCCGGCCCGCCCCCGCCCGTACCGTGGGGCCATGACCGATGCCTTCATCGACATCCCCGGTGTGCGCAACTTCCGTGACGCGGGCGGGATCGGCGCCCTGCGGCGGGGCGTGCTCTACCGCTCCGGCTCCTTCCACACCCTCACCGAAGAGGGCGCCCGGCGCCTCAAGGCCCTCGGCCTGCGCACCGTCCTCGACCTGCGCAGTCCGGTCGAGCTGGAGGTCTGGCCCGACCTGCGGCACGGCCTCGACCACGAGGCCCTCAACCTCCCGACCCTGCCCGCCAACCGTGAGGACATCGACCAGCCCTGGCCCGAGGACCAGGCGGCGCTCTACCCCTTCATGGCCCGGACCGCCGGCCCGTCCCTCGCCGCCGTCGTCCGCCGCCTCGCCGCCCCCGGCGCGCTGCCCGCCCTCGTGCACTGCGCCGTCGGCAAGGACCGCACCGGCCTGACCATCGCCGTCCTGCAGTCCCTGCTCGGCGCCTCGGAGGCCGACGTTACCGCCGACTTCCTGCTCTCCAACGTCGGCCTCGGCCTCGACCGGGGCCCCACCCCCTACGTCGACGAGACCGGCACCGAACGCGTCTCCCGCCCCGTCACCGCCGAACTCCTCGCCTCCGCCCTGGGCTGGATCCACACCCAGCACTCCTCCGTCCCCGCCTACCTCCGCGCCCACGGCGTCACCGACGAGGAACTGACCGCCCTGCGCGCCAACCTGTCGGCCTGACCGGCCCGGGGACGCACCTACTCCTGGCGTTCGAAGCGCCACCACTGGGCGGGCGAGTCGGTGTCCTCCCACTGGTGGACGGTGGGGTCGGGGGGTGCGGCGGCGGTGAGGGGCTTGCCGCTGATGAAGCTGGTGATGGTGTAGGTGCCGGGGGCGTCCACGTGGGCTTCGAGGAGCCATTCCTGGGCGCCGAAGGCGTTGGCGGACCACTGCTGGATGGGGACGCCGTCGTCGGTGGAGGCGCCGGTGACGTCGAGGCGCTTGCCGCTGGCGGCGTTCTCCAGGTGGCAGAGGGCGCCGCCCGGGTGGACGGCGGTGAGCTGCCAGAGCTGGGCGTCGGAACCGTCGTCCGCGCCCTGGCGGACGCGGGCGCCGCTGCGCCGGCTGCCGTCGGCGACTTCGAGCAGCAGGCCGCTGTCGACGTTGCGGATCCGGTAGCGGCCGTCGGTGATCGCGGTGTCAGTCACGCTCGCAGTCTGCCACCGGGGGCCGACAGGCCTCGGAGTCGAGGACGGCGGAGCGGACGGCGGAGCGGACGGCAGGGAAGACGGCAGGGAAGACGGCGGCCTGCTGGAGGCTGGAGGCCCGGACCGGCGCGCGGGGCGGGCGGGCTATGGTCGGAAGCCGGAACAGGAAGTCAGGACAACCTCTACGAGTGGAGTCGACGATGGCGAAGGTCCCCAACGTGCTCTCGGCCGCCGCGCCCGCCGCGCTGACCGCGGCGAGCGGCCTGGTGGGCGGTTACGGCGTCGCCCGCTGGAGCGGCCGGCGCGAACTGGGCGGCGCCGTGCTGGCGGTGGCCGGTGCCGGGGCGGCCGCGCAGTGGCACCGCAGCTCGGGCGCGGCCACCGCGGCGGCGCTGACCGGTCTGTACGTGGCGGCGTTCGGCGGTTCGCATCCGCTGGCGAAGAAGATCGGCGCCTGGCCGTCGGTCTTCGCCGTCACCGGTGTGGTCGCGGCGGCCTCTACGGCCGCGACGGCGCTGGCCGCCCGCAAGCGGTAGCAGCACCCGGCGCGAGCCGCGCGCCGGCCCGCTCACCGGCCTCGGCAGCGACACCCGGCGGCGACACCCGGCGGCGGCCTCAGCGCACCGCCGCGCCGGGCTGCGCCGCCCCGCCGAACCGCGCCTCGAACGCGGCCCGGTTCGCCGAGACCGGTGAGCGGTCCCAGACCGCGAACACCACCTGTTCGAAGGCCGCCCCGTACCGGGAGAGCGCGCCCTCGAAGGCCTCGGCGACCTGGGCCGGGTCGTTGCGGAACACCCCGCAGCCCCAGGCCCCGAGCACCAGCGTGCGGACCTCGTGCCGGGCCGCCGCCGCGAGCACCCGGACGGCCCGCTCGGCGAGCACGCCCCGGACGTCCACGTCGGCCGAGCGCCGTTCCAGCTGGCCCGCGTTGGGCGCGGGCGAGGTCAGGAAGGTGACCGGGTACGGCCGCGCCAGCAGGTCCCCGCCCCGGCCGCGGATCACCGGTACGTCGGGCGAGACGATCACCCGGTGGCTGTACCGGAGGTCGGTGGAGGCGCGGTGCGCCTCGTAGTAGTCCGGCGCCTCCAGCAGGCAGGTGTAGAGCAGCGCGCTGCGGCACAGGTCCTCCTCCTGGGCGCGGGCGCCGCGCAGGTAGCCGCCGCCTGGGTTGCGCGCGGAGGCGAAGTTGAGCACCCCGACCGGGCCCGCCCCGCCCTCGACCAGGCGCCGGGCGGCCTCGATGCTGCCTTCGGCCGTCACCTCCACCGCCCCGACGGGCCCACCCGGCCCGGGCCCCGGGGCCCCGCCCCTCAGCAGCGCGTCCAGCGCCGGCGGCGCGTACGACACCGTGCCGGCCCTGGCAGCCGCCAACTGCTCCCCCACCGTGACGAGTTCGCCACCGGCCGCCCGGTAGCTCCCCCGCTCGGCGATCTCCTCGTTCACCCGGGCCACGTCGTGCAGTCTGCTGCTCATGTCCGGGACGCTACGGGACTTCCGCCGGGCCGCGCCACAGGTTATTCTCAGCTGCAGAACAACGCCTCGGGGGCGCGAGGGGTACCGGGGGAGGTACCGGGGGCATCGGGGGAACGCGACGGGCCCGCTCCAGTGCATGGAGCGGGCCCGTCGTGTGTGTTCAGGTGTTCAGCTACCGGTGGTCAACCACCGGCCGTACGGCGTCAGTTCTTCCAGCGCGGCTTGCGGTCGTCGCGGTTGAAGCCACCGGAACGGTCGCGGTCGAAGCCACCCGAGCGGGCGCCGCCACGGTCGTCACGGTCACGGCCGAAGCCACCACCGGAGGCCTGCGGACGGCCGCCGGAGCGGTGGTCGTCACGACGCGCGAACGGACGGTTGTTGCTGCCGGCGCGCTCGTCGCGGTCCCGGCCGAAGGACGGGCGGTCACCGAAGGTGCGGGCCGGGCGGTCGCCGAAGGAACGGCCGCCGCGGTCGTCGCGGTCACGGTTGAAGCCACCGGAACGGTCGCGGTCGAAGCCACCACCGGTGCGGGCCGGACGGTCACCGAAGGAACGGCCACCACGGTCGTCACGGTCACGGTTGAAACCGCCCGAGCGGGCGCCGCGGTCGTCGCGGTCACCGAAGGAACGGCCACCGCGGTCGTCACGGTCACGGTTGAAGCCACCGGAACGGGCGCCGCGGTCGTCACGGTCACCGAAGGAACGGCCACCACGGTCGTCACGGTCACGGTTGAAGCCACCGGAACGGCCACCACGGTCATCGCGGTTGAAGCCACCGGAACGGGCGCCGCGGTCGTCACGGTCACCGAAGGAACGGCCACCACGGTCGTCACGGTCACGGTTGAAGCCACCGGAACGGCCACCACGGTCATCGCGGTCACGGTCACGGCCGAAGGCCGGACGCTCGGTGCGCGCCTCGCGGTACGACGGCGTGCGCTCCTCGGCCTGCGGCGCGGCGGCCGGAGCCGGCGCCTCGGTGGCCGGGGTCTCCGCAGCGGCCTCGTCGCCCGCCTCGGCGGCCGGGGCCTCGTCCTCGATGCCCAGCTCGGCCCGCTCGCGGGCGGCCCGCGCGGCCAGGCGGTCGGCCTCCTCGCGCAGCTCGGTGGTGCGGCGCTGCGCGCGCTCCAGCTGGCGGGTCATGTCGGCGAGCTCGCGCTCGGCGGCACCGGCGATGCCGGCCGCGCTCTCGGCCTGGACCTCGATCAGCGAACGGGCGCCGGTGATCTTGGCGACCTCGGCGTCGAAGGCGTGGTCGAGGATGTGGCGCGAGGCGTCGACGCCCGCGTCCTCCATCAGGCGGAAGACGCCGCGGCGCTGGTGCGGCAGCACCAGGGTGACGACGGCGCCGGAGCGCCCGGCCCGGGCGGTGCGGCCGGAGCGGTGCAGGTAGTCCTTGTGGTCGCCGGCCGGGTCCACGTTGAGGACCAGGTCGATGCCGTCGACGTGGATGCCGCGGGCGGCGACGTCGGTGGCGACGACGACGTTGACGTAGCCGTCCTTGAAGTCGCCGAGGACGCGGGTACGGGCGCCCTGGGTCATCCCGCCGTGCAGCGCGTCGGCCTTCACGCCGGCCTCGATGAGCTGCTCGGCGACGCGGTCGGCGCCCATCTGGGTGCGGACGAAGATGATCGTGCGGCCCTTGCGGGCGGCGATCGCGTTGGTGATCGGCGCCTTGTCCTTGGGCTTCACCACGAGGATGTGGTGGGTCATGGTGGTGACCGCGCCGGCCGACGGGTCGACCTCGTGGGTGACCGGGTTCTTCAGGTAGCGCTTGACCAGAGTGTCGATCTCGTTCTCCAGGGTGGCGGAGAACAGCAGGCGCTGGCCACCGGCCGGCACCTGGTCGAGGATCTCGGTGACCTCGGGCAGGAAGCCCATGTCGGCCATCTGGTCGGCCTCGTCGAGCACGACGGTCCGGACGTCGGCCAGCTTGGCGCTGCCGCGGTTCAGCAGGTCGCGCAGACGGCCGGGGGTGGCGACCAGGACGTCGACGCCGCGCTCCAGCGCGTAGATCTGGTTCGACATCGAGGTGCCGCCGCAGACGACCTTGAGCTTGAGGCCGAGCACCGAGCCGAACGGCTCCAGGGCGTCGGCCACCTGCATGGCCAGCTCGCGGGTCGGGACGAGGATCAGGCCGCGCGGGTGCTTGGGCTTGGTGCGCTCGCCGTCGGCGAGGCGGGTCAGCAGCGGCAGGCCGAAGCTGAGGGTCTTGCCGGAGCCGGTGCGGCCACGGCCCAGCACGTCCTTGCCGGCCAGGGCGTCCGGGATGGTCGCGGCCTGGATCGGGAACGGGGTGGTGACACCGCGCTTGGCGAGGGCGCGCACGACGTCGTCGTGCAGGCCCAGGTCGCCGAAGGTGATGGTGGGCTCGGCGGCCTCGACGGCCTCCTCGGCCTCGACGGCGTCGGCGTTCAGCTCGACGTCGGCGTCGGCGTCGGTGGGCTCGACGGCCTCGACGGCGTCGGTGAGGGTGTCGGCGGTGTCGGTGACATCGGCGGCGGCCTCGCTCGCGGGCATGGCGAAGCGGGCGTCGTCAACGAGAGACATGTAAAACCTTCCGGAAGTGGCACGCGCCAAAGTCCGGGGGTTCTGTTTCACAACCGCCTCTATGCGGTCAGCCACGGATCGCCGGAACGCGCCAAGGGCGCCAGATGGGAATAGGGCGCCAGTCAAATGAATCAAACGAACGATCTACCACCATAGACGAACCTCGGGATCAGAGGCAAATGCCCTGGCCAGCCCGCTAATGCCCACCCGCATGCGGGCTCGGGGCCGAGGAACCGGAGTTGCCGGCCGAGGGCTCCGTGGTCGGTGGGACGGTCGCGGCGGGTGAGCTGTGCTCGGGCTCGGGGGACGTCGAGGAGTGGCTGCTCGGCGTGGCCGACGGCGTGCCCGCCGTGCCGCCGGAGCGGCCCTCACCGGTGCCGCCCGCCCCGCCCGCGCCCCCGGTGCCCGCCGCACCACCGGTACCGGCCGACGCACCGCCGCCCGGCCGGGGCGCGGGGCTGGCACTCACGCCCCCCGCCGAACCGTTCGCGCCGGTGCCGGCCGGCGCGGCGTCCACGGCGGGCGCCCCCGGCACCGGGACCACGCCGGCGGCCGCGCCGTTCGCGCCGGGTGCCACCTCGCCCGCCGCCGCAGCCGTCACCCCGGCCGGCGCGTTCTCGCTCTGCAAGCCCCCCGAACGCTCCGGGCGCCCGGACGCACTCCCCGGATGCGCGCCGCTCGGCGAGGCCGACGGCCCGCTCGTCACCCCCGGCTTGCCCGCCGGACCGGCCTGCCCGACCGGCGCCACCCCGTGCTTCACCTCCGCCTCAGGACCGACCGACATGCACCCCGTCAACCCCAGCCCGGCCACCGCCAGCACCGAAGCCGTACGCACCACCGCCCGAACCGCCCGCACCGAAGCCACCGAGATCCCTCTCCACCGCCCCACCCGGGCCGCCCACTGCTCGCGCGGCCGCTTTTCGGTGCCCAACGCGCGCCCGCCCCGACGGGACACGGGCAGCGCGCCAGGAAGCGTCCGGGCCGCATCCGCCACAGCCCGCCGAACCGGCAGGCGAGCAGACCGGCAGACGCTCAGCCCCAGAACGCCGAGGCCAGCCCCGCCCCCGCGTACACCGCGGCCAGCCCCGCCACCACGCTGCCCGCCACGTTCGCCAGCGCGTACCGCCCCGCCCCGGTCTCGACCAGCCGCAGCGTCTCGTACGAGAAGGTCGAGTACGTGGTCAGCGCCCCGCACAGCCCCGTCCCCAGCAGCACCTGGACGTGCGGGGACGCGGCCCCCGCCGCCACCGCCCCGGTCACCAGGCCGAGCACCAGGCAGCCGGCCACGTTCACCGCGAACGTCCCCCAGGGGAACACCGAGTCGTGCCGGGCCTGCACGGCCCGGTCGGTCAGGTACCGCAGCGGCGCGCCGACCACCGCGCCCGCCACCACCAGCAGCCAGTTCACCCCGAAGCCTCTTCCCGCCCCACGTACCTGACCACTTCGCAGCGGTCCAGCAGCACCAGACCCTCCGCCACCAGCCCGTCCAACTGCGGCAGGAACGCCCGCACCCGCTCCTCCTCGTCCACGATCACCACCGCCACCGGCAGGTCCTCGCTCAGCGACAGCAGCCGCGCCGTGTGCACCAGCGACGACGCCCCGAACCCCTCGATCCCCCGGAACACGCTCGCCCCGGCCAGCCCCGCCGCCCGCGCCCGGTGCACGATCTCGCTGTACAGCGGCCGGTGGTGCCAGCGGTCGTTCTCCCCCACCAGCACGGTCAGCCGCAGCGCCGGCCCGCTCAACCTGCTCACTGCACGCCCCCGCGGGCGATCAGACGGCGCGTCAGCGCGGCCGCCGCCCACACCGCGCCGAGCGCGCCCAGCAGCGTCAGCCCCAGGTACGCCAGCCCGAGCCCGAGCCGCCCCTCCTCCACCAGCCGCCGGATGTCCACCGCGTACGTCGAGAAGGTGGTGAAGCCGCCCAGCACCCCGGTGCCGAAGAACGGCCGCAGCAACGGGTGCGCCGGACGCCCCTCGGTGATCACCACCAGGAACACCCCGATCACCGCGCACCCGACCACGTTGATCAGCAGCGTCGTCCACGGGAACGCCGCCGGCCCGTTCGCCCAGGCCAGCCCGGCGCCGTACCGGGCCACCGCCCCGATCGCCCCGCCCACCGCGATCACGGCCACGGCCGGCCCCTGCCCGCGCCACACCGGCGGCCGTCTCCGGGTGGCCGTCCCGTCGCCCACCGGCCGGGTCCGCGCCGGGCCGTCCACCGTGCCGTCCGAGGTCGCCATAACCCCATCAAACACCGGCTTCCGCCGTCTGGCACAGCGTCACTCCAGACCCGACAATGAACCGGTGGAGATGACCCGGGAAGAGTTCGAGACGCTGGTCAGCGACGCCCTCGACCAGATTCCCCCGCAGCTCGCGGCCATGATGGACAACGTCGCCGTCTTCGTCGAGGACGAGCCCGACCCCGCCGACCCGGAACTCCTCGGCCTCTACGAGGGCACCCCGCTCACCGAACGCGGCGAGTGGTACGCGGGCGTCCTGCCCGACCGGATCCTCATCTACCGCGGCCCCACCCTCCGGCACTGCGAGACCCACGACCAGGTCGTCGCCGAAGTCCGCACCACGGTCATCCACGAGGTCGCCCACCACTTCGGCTTCGACGACCACGAACTCGACGAACTCGGCTGGTCCTGACCCCCGCCCCGGGCGGCCCTCGGACGGCCCCCACCCACCCGGCCGAAACCCGTTTTGGCGATCCGCCCTGCATCCCATATGCTTCTCGACGTCCCCGAACGCTGGAAACAGCGGGACAGGCCGCAAGCCCTCATCGTCTAGTGGCCCAGGACGCCGCCCTTTCAAGGCGGTAGCACGGGTTCGAATCCCGTTGGGGGCACGCAGTACCGTAGTAAAAAGCAGTGCCGCAAGACCTTAGTGGGAAACCACTACAAGGTCCCGTGGAGCAGTTGGTTAGCTCGCCACCCTGTCAAGGTGGAGGTCGCGGGTTCAAGTCCCGTCGGGATCGCTCGTCTCGCAAGAGACGGTGTAGTACGGCCAGGTAGCTCAGTTGGTACGAGCGTCCGCCTGAAAAGCGGAAGGTCGCCGGTTCGACCCCGGCCCTGGCCACATAGCCTGACCAGGAACAATGCCCTCGAAGCAGATCGCTTCGGGGGCATTTTCGTGCCGTTTGACGCCAACGCTGACGCCAACGGCTCCGAATCGCTCTGGATCTGAGCAGCCAAGATGGCTGGCCCCGGCAATGGAGGCATGTGACGCCAATCACAGGATGCTGCTCCGCAGGGGTGACCGGCGTCGGCAGAATCCCGTTGATCCCCTCCAGCCGAGGCTGACACGATCGCCCGGTGGTAACTCCGGAGGACCTCGTCGGTCGGCAAGTGCAACGCGCTACGTGCTCGTGGTTCCACGCCCGCGACGGCGGTGGCAAGTCCGAGCTGTTGCACATGTGGCTGCACGTGGAGGACCTCGGCCCGGTCCGGTTCCACACGCTGGACCACATACTCGATCTCCGGATCGACGAGCCCCACGACTCCTACGACATGGACATGCTCGGCCATGTCACGGTCAGCGACGCACCGGATGAGTTCCCTCCGCACCGTTCACAGGCAGCAGGGTCGCCTCCATCCAACACATCCGACAGCGGTCCATCGACAGCCGCGTCGGCTTCGAGATGGCCTTCCAAGGTGGAGGTGTCCGGATCCTCGCTCTGGCTGATGACCTGGTCGTCACGGCAGCCAGGCTGCCGGAGGGCTGGGAAGACGACCTGGATCTCGCCCCACCGGACACCGACCCATCGTCCGAGGCCATGCTCCGCGTCCTCGCAGATCAGACTCCGGCCTGCAGGGCGGCACGGGAGGCGGTGCTTACAGGCGGTACTTCTAGGCGGTACTTCCAGGATCGCAAGCGGAGTGGTGCCCGCGGAGGTGCTGGCCGGCACTTACGCTGTCCGGCTCGAACACACACGGGCCGCGAACATCGAGACCATCGGGCTGCCCGAGACCGTGGCGGCCCCGAGGGAGCGCGGCACTCAGCCGGTCCGGCTTGGGTCCATCGACAGTCCGGACGGCTCGTGGCACTTCGCGGCCTTCCTCACCGCTGACGGTTCGCCGGTGGCCTGTACGGGCGTTCGAAAGATCAGACCTGAAACAACCGAGGATCACGGGGAGGCTCGATCATGACGGGTGATGCAGAGGGGTCAGAGATCGCCGACTCAGGAGTGGACTGGTCGGGAGTTCGCGAGCAGGTTCTGGCCCTGCGGGACGCCCCGTCCGCGGAGGAGGTCTTCGGGGCTCGCCTACAGGGCTTCGGGCATGACTTCCTGTTGCAGCCACCGCTCAGCGAGGCCGAGGTGGCGGAAGCCGAGGAGGAGCTTGGCATCTCCCTCCCGGTCGACTACCGCACCTTCCTCCTCGAAGTGGGCGCGGGCAGCGCGGGCCCCGTCTACGGGATCTTCCCGCTGCAGCGTGATGGGCTGGGCTGGCACTGATTGGAGCACGGCAAGGTCCGAAGCGACAACGCGCTCCTGGGGAAGCCGTTCCCTTCCGTGGAGGAGCGGGCTCGCCGGTCGGAGGAACTCGACGCTCGCGAGCCCGTCAAGGACAGCTTCTCTGACGGCTTGGCGTGCGCACCCTGTTGACCTGCGGCACTCCTACTCTGCCGGTTCCCGGTCCGCCGCACCGCCGGCGTCCGCGACTGACCGCCACGTACCGCCCTATCTGGCACGCCTGTGGCACGCCAGTCAACCCGCCAGGGGATCGCGCCGGTCAGTACCAGCGTCGATAGCGATTACTTGAAACGACCGACTTATCCGACTTTTTGAGGTTGCACCTACCGCATAGTAGCTGCAAATTCGTCAGGTCGTTGAGTCCGCCTTTCGCCAGGGGGGCCATGTGGTCATAGTTCGCGTCTGGAAACGTGTCAATAAGACCCGACAAATCCGTTCGACACGATGCGCAGCGCCCTCGCTCGCGATAGAATACCGCCCTCTTAGCCCACACTGGAGGACACACCCGCTTAAGTTCGCCAGCGCCAGAGAACAGTCGAGCTGCTTCCTCATCCTCCTCCGCCAGGTACCCCGGATCTACATCTTGCAGGCGCCCAGCAAGATGCCTGTTGAGTCCCTCCAGGGCTCGACGGTTGAGGAACATAACAAAGAAGACCTCTTCAGCAATCCCCATGAGCAGATCTTCATATACCTGAGTCAGCATCATGTCCTGATGGTGCTCATAGCATGCGCCTTCCACCCACGTAGGCGTGCGCTGCCGAAGGATCCCATCCTCCCCCTGGATAAGTTCGCGTTCCTCCGGGATGAAGAATTCTGGCTCCTCGACCAGGCCATACAAATGAAGGGCCAAATCGACAGGAAGAATCCACTGGGGATGCACAGGGTCGGGCCCCCATGGAACACACACCGGCCCGCTGGTGTCTTCCGCGAAAAAATCGTCAGCAACATACCTGATGATCCGATGAAGGGCCGTATCCTTCTGCCAACTGGGGGCGAAAGCAAGAATGCCATCCTCAAGGAACAGCGCCTCCAGCTCCCGCAAGTAATTGACCGGATTCAGGCAAATAGCCTCGACTCGCGTCGCAATCCTGTACGTACGAAAGTACTCGTGCTCAATCCATTGGCTCTTCCCTGACACGGTTCCCCTCCACCGAGATCGACCCGGTGTTCAGACTATCGAGATTCATGCCCCGGTGCGGATGCTTCGGGGTCAGCGAGGGCGGCGGAGCGGTTTTGGCCGGTGTCCTGTCCGGTCTGAGGTCGAGGTGCCCGACAGGACCCCGGGGTTGGGTCTTGCCGGGCACCAGTGGACCTGATGAGTCAGAGCGCGAGGCTAGGAGAGCGCCTCCCCGAGGCGGCTCAGGGCCTTGAGGCGTTCGGCGAGGGAGGCGTGCGCGTAGACCTTCATGGTCACGCCGACGTCGCTGTGGCCGGCGATCTCCCGAACGATGTGCGGAGGCACACCGAGGTCGAGCAGCAGGGGTGATGCAAGTGTGGCGGAGGTCGTGGAAGCGGAGGTCGTCCAGGCCGAGGCGTCCGCGGACCGCGTGCCAGCTGCGGCGGAGGTTGTCCGGCTCGTACGGGGTACCGATCCGGGACGGGAAGACGAGGCCGTTCTCCTGCCAGTCCATGCCGACGGCGGCCCGCTCGACGGCCTGACGCTCCCGGTGGTCCACTAGGGCGGCGAGGACCGGCGCGGGCAGCGGCAGGGTGCGCTCGGAGGACAGCGTTTTGGGCAGGACGAGCCGCAGCTCGCCCTCGACCCGCTGGAGGTTGGTGCTCACCGTGAGGGTGCCGTGCTCCAGGTCGACGGAGCTCCAGCGAAGGCCGAGCAGCTCGCCCCGGCACATGCCGAGCATCAGCGCGAGCACGTACAGAGTGTGCAGGCGGTGGCCGCTCAGCTCCTTGAGTACGAGCTTGGCCTGAGCGGTGGTCAGGCCCTTGCCGGTCCGGTAGTCGGGCGCGGGGACCTTCACGAGCTTCGCCACGTTCTTGTGGATCAGCTCCTCTCGGACGGCGTGCTCCAGCGCGTTGCGGAGCACGGCGTGCACAGACTGGATCATCCGCGCAGACAGCAGCCGCTTGCAGCACTCGCCTGCGGCACAGCAGATCGGCTTGGGCCGCTGCGCGTCCCAGCCTCCCTTGCAGCACTGGCACTCGGCGCGCACCCGGTTCAGCCAGACGCGGACCTCCTGGGCGCGCAGGTCGCGCAGCCGCTTGGTGCCGAGGCCGGGTATGAGGTGGACGCGGACCACGCTCTCGTAGCCGTGGTAGGTCTTGGGCCGACGGTTGGGCAGGACCTCCTCCGCGAGCCAGTAGTTGAGGTACTGGCCGACGTTGGAGTCGGTGTCGGGCAGCGGGATGCCGTTGATGGCGTCGGCCTGCAGTTCGACGAGGGCGTTGTGAACCTCGTCCCAGGTCTTGCCATAGATGGAGACCCGCTTGCGGAGGCCGGAGGTGGTGATCACGTACGCGCGGCCGTGGTAGCGGCCGTCCTTGCGCAGGGTGATGCTGCCCGCGCCATTGGGGTTGCGCTTGGTCATCAGGCCGCCACCTCCGCGAGCTCAGCGACGAACGCTCGGACGGCGGCGGCCGGGACGCGGCGGGAGCGGCCGATGGTCACCGAGGGCAGGCGGCGGGTGCGGATGAGGTCGTAGACGGTGAAGCGGCCGAGCTGGAGCTGGGCCATGACGTCCGGGATGGTCAGCAGGAGCTGCTCGTGCGGAGCCATGGGGTCGGCCGCTCCCGCCGGAGCGGCGACAGGTACCGAGACGAGAACCGGACCGCCGAGCGAGCCGGCGGCTTCGGCGGAGGCGAGCGACGGCGGCGCCGGGACCTTCGGCGAAGCAACGATCGAGAGTGCCATGCTAGGGACAGGACCCTTCAGTTGGCGGGCGCGCGAGCGCCCAGGTGTGGAGGGATCTGGCCCGGCAGGGGCGAAGGTTTGGCGACTGGACGCCTCTGCCGGGAACAGGGGAGAAGTCCCGACCGGCCCCGGTGCGGGGCGGCGGGTGACTGGGAAAAAGCTGTCGGCCCGAAGGCGGCACGGGACGTGGTCACCGGCGACAGCGTGGACGGACCGTCAGATCGGTCTGTGGGCCGCGATGACGGCAAGCACGGCAGGTACGGCGAGACGGCCGAGGATGACCTCGGCCTGCGCCGGGCCAGTGGCAGTCTGGCCGACGGCATGGCGACGCGTGGACAGCACGCGGTTCCTTCCCCGGTGGTTGGTGGGCGGCAACCCGGCACCGCGGTTGATCGTCGTGGATGGGCGTTTCACGCGGTTGGTAGCCGCAGTGGGGTGTGACAGTAGCTCTGGATTCCGGCCGCACCAAATGGCAGGGCAACCACCGAGGGGGACTCGGGCGGTCGGCCCGGAACCTGGACTGACGTCCACGCCGCACCCGCCACTGGTCACCTCCGAGCTTGCCGCGTCACGCCAAGACGACCGAGGACAGCGCGGCACACTGGGGGCGCTTCGGCTACCGGCGGAGGTCGACCTGGATGACGGCGTGGCGGCCGTTGGTCCGCCATGGCGTCCCGGCGCTGTCGAGCTGAGCGACGACGGCAGCATCGACGCCGACGATCACGTCCGACTTCAGCGTCCGCAGGGCCGTGACGGCTGAGGGGAAGTGGTCGGCCACCTCGGTGAACGCAGTGGTGGCAGGCCACATCTGATCGCCCACCAGCCGCCGGTAGTTGAGGTCGCCCTTGAGGATCGTCATCGCTGTGCCGGCGAACTCGGACCGGAGGTCGGCCGGCATGTCGTGGAACGGCAGCGGCGCGCAGAAGAACGAGTGCGTGCGGACCACGAGCACGCCGCTGTTCATCGCTCGCCACAGCCGTTCGCCGATCGTCGCGGCAGCCGCAGTGGTCGCGGTGCGCAGGCGCTCGCCGGTGGCGAGGACGTCGGCCATCGTCGCGTCCGACACGTAGTACGGCTGCGGCTTCACGTACACGACGACCTGTGCCGCCAGGCCGGATGCGAGGAGGTGGTCGACCAGCACCAGGTCCGGCAGGAGCTCCCGGCCAGCGTTGTCCGCGATGATGCAGACACGCCCGCCTTCGACCCGCTCCAGCTCGGCCCAGAGCGACTCGCTGTCGTCGGCCACCGGGTCGGACGCGATCGACCCTCCGGCCTCCGCTGTGATCTGGAAGCTCAGGTCGGCGCGGTTGCCCCAGAGCGCCGAGGAGAGAAGCGCCTCGGCTCGCTTGTCGGTGAAGTTCGAGGGCAGGTCGCCGAGAGCCGCCAGCTCGGCGTCGACGGCCGGGCCGGCGAGTTCGGCGTCCTTGAACGGGGCGAACGGGTCGATGCCCTGCCACGTCCCGGGCCGGAAGTAGCCGGTGGCTTCGAGCAGCCTGCGGTAGAAGTAGCTCTCGGCCCACAGGAACGGCGCGTCGCCCCACGGCCGTCCGAACAGGCCCTTACCCCACTCCAGCCACTGCTGGTGATCGTGGGCACTGGTGCTGAGCGGCTGCAGCACACCATCGGTGCTCTCGGCGAGGAGCTGCTCGATCGCGACCCGCTCGCTCGGCCCGTACGGCAGTGCATCGAGCATCTGCTGGACGAGCTTCGGGTGCCGCTCGTGGAAGACACCCCAAGCGAAGGATCCGGGGACATCACTGCGGATCACGGGTGCAGTCATCACGGTCGGGGGCGTCCCTCTCATCGACATCTCAGTTGACAGCTGTCCAACCCCACGGGCGTGGACCGTTCTGCCCCTGCAGGCAGGAGAGGCGGTAATGAGCTTCCGCCCGGTGTTGAGCCGGATCAGCTGCCGCGTGCTGGAGAGCGAAGCAGGTGACCCGGAGCTCACGGATACTCCGCAGTATCGGGTAGCCGGCCCAGGTCATCACGTCCGCACCGTACGCCTCGCAGAAGGCGGTGTACTCGCTGTCCGAAACGGTACCGAAGGTGCCGAAGCCGACGGCGGTAGCCGTCAGGTCCCACTCGGGAGGCCCGAGGGAGGTTCGTTCGAAGTCGAGCAGGTAGGTGGTGGTCGGTGCGACCGCCACGTTGCCGCGCCAGGCATCACCGTGAATGACGCTCGCAGGCAGACCGGGCGGGAGGCTCCGCCACGCCGCCTGGAGCTCTGCCAAGCGGTCCCGCAGCCACTGCCGCCGTGTGTCGTCGAGGGTGGCGGCCCCGTCGATCCTGGCGGCCAGCCGAACGAACGGGTCGAGCTGGCCCAACGGGAAGTCAGGAACGGAAAGCTTGTGGACCCGCCGCAGGAGCGGCGCGATGTCGGCAGCGGTTCCTGGGCGGTGCTGGGGCAGCTCGTGCCAGAAGGTCACGGGGTTGTTGTCGACATAGACTGGCGACCGCAGGTGCTCGAGCGGGCGAACTGCAGGAACCCCGCAGTCGCGCAGCCAGCGTGCGACCGCCAGTTCGCGTCCGGCGGCAGCCGACTGGCCGGGGCGGCTGATGCGAGCCACGATCCCCCGCGGCAATCGCCACAGAGCGTTCTCCCCGATCCGGATCGGTTCGGCTCCCGCTGCGGACAGGCCCACCGTCGCGCACGCCTTGAGCAGTAGGGAGTGGGAGTCCTCGATGTTGCTCACGCTGCCACCGTAGCGGCGATCTGTTCCCGCAGGTCCCGGATGTCGCCGAGGTTGCGGTGGCGATGGGCGACCCGGCCGAGTTCAGCCATCTCGTGGTTGGCACGCAGCGAGCGGAGGTCGCTGACCTCGGCGAGGGCGGTCCGGCCCTCGGCCAACGCCTGCTCAGGGTCACCGGCAGCCATCTGGAGCGTGGCGAGCTTGGTTCGGGAGAACGCGCGGGATCTGGCGAATCCGTCGCCGTGGCCGTCGACCGCTGCCTGGAGTCGCCGGAGGGCTTCCTGCGGCGGATGACCGGCGAGGGCGAGGTCGAACAAGGCGTGGCCGGTGTCGCCGTGGTGCTGGGCACCGTCGTAATACGCCATCCACGGCCCCTCGGTGGCCGGGGTGATCGAGGTGTACGAGTCGTCGGACACGCCGATCGCGGCCAGGGTCTGCTGGGCTCGTCCCATCTTGGCCAGGGCCCGCGCGCGAGCGTTGTGGAGCATGGACTGCTCCGCGGGGGAAAGTCGGTCGGCGCGGGCCAGGCCGAGTTCGGCGAAGGTGAGACCGGCATCGGGATCTCCGCACCAGATCGCTTGGCGGGAGCGGAGGTTGTAGGAGATGGCACGTAGCGGCCAGTTGTCCACTTCCTCGGCGCACGAGGTGGCGAAGGCGAAGAGCCGGCGGGCGTCTTCGTGGGCGAAGGCGTCGAAGGCCGAGGCGCCGACCACGGTCGCCAGGCGGCTGACGGCTCCGAACAGTTCAGCCCGCAACGGAGCGGGGCAGCGACTCTTCAGGAGACCGGCCGCCCAGCGCAGTTGGGCGAGCGCCGTGTCACGGACGACGCCGGCACCGCCGTATAGGTTGTCCCAGCTGCGCAGTGTGGTCGCTGCGGTGCGGATCTGCTCGACGTCGGCGGTCCGGACAACTGCGGGTACCGCGGCGGCTGGGGTGGAGGTCAGGAGCTGGGCCAGAGGGCCGGCGGCGAGAGCTGCACTCGTCACGGCAAGGAAGTTGCGTCGTTCCACGGGGTCGGACTCATTCCACTCGGAGGCTGGCGGTGGCATTTCCAGCGTGCCCCCGAGCACCTCCCTTCGGGGAGGCTTGACGGCCCCGTTGCGCCGTTTGTCCATTACCTCTGAGCGGTTGTCCAATTCAGCCGCGGCCAGCACGACGCTTCGCGCGAGCACTCCGCCGGTGTCCAAGACCGCGTCTAACGCCTGGGCGTGGTGGAGCTTGCAGGGCCGCTCCGCCCGCTCGATCTTGCTGATCAGGTCCCCACTCAGGTGGACCAACTGCCCGAGCCTGTCCTGGCTCAGCCCCCTGAGCTTTCGCCAGTACTGAAGTTCCGCACCGAACCAGTGGGCCGCAGACCGGGTGGGGTCCAGAGGCTTGAGTGGTCGCGGCACTTGATCCCCCAGGGCGTCTCTTGTGGACAGCGGTCGCTGTCCGAATGCCGGTACTGGTCGGGCCGTTCACCGGCAGGGCTGAATGTTTCCGAGCGCTAAGCGCCCATTACACACCGCTACGAGCCTGACGTGCAGGTGTTCGGCACAACTACGCGTCGAACGCCCCCCGCGGGCTGCCGCCGTAGCCGGACCGACGGAAGAGGAGATCGCCATGCAGCGAGTCAGCACGACCGTGGAGCACAGCAGCATCACCATCGAGACCGGGCGTCCGCTCCCCACCGACCTCGTCCTGCTGGAACGCAAGGGACTCGGCCACCCCGACACCCTCGCCGACCACCTGGCCGAGGAGCTCTCCCGCGCATACAGCCGCTACACGCTCGACCGCTTCGGCGCCGTGCTCCACCACAACTTCGACAAGCTCGCCCTGCTCGGCGGCTCCTGCGAGGTCCGCTACGGCGCCGGCCGGATGACGGCCCCGGTGAAGGTCCTGGTCAACGGCCGGGCCGCATACGCCTGCGGCGGCGAGGACATCCCGGTACTGGAGCTGGTCGAGCAGGCCGTCCTGGCCTTCTTCCACGACCGGCTGCCCGAGCTCGCCAGCCACCTCGACCTGGTCTTCAACATCACCAGCAACCCCAGCCCCGGCGCGGTGGTCACCGACGAGAGCAGCACCGACCGGTCGCGCTGGTTCGCGCCCCGCTCGGTGGACGACCTGCGCGAGCGCCACACCCTGCTCGCCAACGACACCTCGCTCGGCACCGGCTGGGCCCCGATGGCCCCGTTCGAGCAGTTCGCCCACGCGCTCGTCAACCACCTTTCCGGCGTCAGCGAGTTCACCCTGGCGAACCCCTGGTGCGGCTCCGACGTGAAGCTGATGGGGCACTTCGACGGCGCGAAGGCCGAGGCCATCCTGTGCGTCCCGCAGAAGTCCGAGCACGTGCCCGACCGGGCCGCGTACCTCGCCAACAAGGAGGAGGTCCTGGCTGAGTGCGCCCGGTTCGCCGAGCAGCACCTCCCCGGGATCGAGATCACCTTCCTCCTCAACGCCCGCGACGTCCCCGAGAAGGACGAGCTCTACCTGACCTACACCGGCAGCTCCATCGAGTCGGGCGACGAGGGCGTCGTCGGCCGCGGCAACCGGGTCAACGGCCTCATCACCCCGCTCCGCCCGATGAACCTGGAAGGGGCCAGCGGCAAGAACCCCGTCTACCACGTCGGGAAGCTCTACAACCTCGCGGCCACCCGCCTCGCCCAGCGCCTGTACGACGAGACCGGCAGCTACGCCGAGGTGCACCTGGTCAGCGCGACCGGCCAGCGGCTCGACCAGCCCTGGAAGGTCCTGGTCCGGCTCGCGGCCGAGGACCCGGAGATCGAGAAGGTACAGGCCCAGGTCGCCCTGGCCCTCGGGGGCTTCCCGGAGCTCACAGCCGAGCTGGTCCACCACGGCGTCCGGCTCAGCTGATGCACACCGGATCGCCCACGCTCCTCCCCCCGCGCAGCGCCTGGCAGCGGCTCCGGGAGCACTACGGTCCGGAGGTGCACGGGTGGTTGGCCCGCGCCCCCGAGCTCCTCAACGAAGCCGCACGCCGCTGGCAGTTGACCCCCGACGGCTACCACGATGCCGGCCACGCCTCCCTGTTGATGGTGGCGCGCGAGCGAACCAGCGGGCGCAAGGTCCTGTTGAAGGCATGGCCCGACCACAGCCGCTACCGCAACGAGATGATCGTGCTCGGCATCTGGGCGGCCGGGCCGGCCGTCAGGGTGCTCGAGCACGCGGACGACCTCGGCGTCGCCGCCCTGGAGATGGTGGCAGCCGTACCCGGCGGTTCCGTCGGACCGGAGATGCACGAGTACGAGGCGGTGGCCGCCGCTCTGCGGCAACTGCATCGCCTTGGCCAGGCCGCGAACACCGCAGCCGCAGCGCTTCCCAGCCTCCACGACTTCCTCGAATGCGAGTTGGTCCCGCGAGTCCACCGACGCCTGGCGGCGCAACGCCCCCAGCTGGAGGTCGACTGGGCGAGGCTCGGTGAGCGCTTGGTCACCGGACTGCACCCGGACGCGGCACGGGCATCGGTCCTTCACGCGGACGTCTACCGCGAGAACGTCCTCTTCGACGACCGCCGGAAGCCGGTCCTGGCGGACCCCCTGCCGATGGTCGGCGACGAGGTCTTCGACTGGGCGTTCTGGACCGTCTACTACAACCTGGGCACACACACCCGGGACCGCTTCGAGATCGCCGTCACCACCGCCAGCCTCGATCCGCGGCGGCTACGCCACTGGAGCCTCGCACTCTGCGTGGACGGGCTCCTCTACTACCGCGAGGTGGGAGACCACCGCGCCTCCGTGATGGAGCGGGTGATCGCGGGGCTGGCCGGCGACCTCGATCTCACTGCGGTGCCGGAGAAGGACGGCCAGACGTGACCACCTACCTCCTGCGCCATTCCAGTACCCACTACAGCGCGGCTCACCAGGTCAACGGCGACCCGACTGTCGATCTTCCGCTGGATCCGGCAGGACGCGTCGCCTGCCGGACCGGTAGCGGCGTGATCACTGCCGTTCAACCGAAGATCTGGCTCACCTCGGCGTTCGCCCGGACGGGTGAGACGGCACGCCTGCTGATGGGCGATGCCGATCAGCCCGTCAGGGTCGAGCCCGCCCTCAATGAAGTCGACTACGGGCAGTTCGAAGGCGGGCCCTTCACGGAGTACGCGCGCTGGCTAGTCGCCGCCGGACCATGGGAGAACCCGCCCGGGGCCGCCAAGTCGCAGCGCGAGGCCATCCGCAGAATGCTTGTCGGCCTCCGGAGCGCACTCCAGCTGTCCTCGCCTCGGACGGTCGTCGCGCACGGCCTGCTGGCCTCCGTGCTGCGGTGGCACAGACAGACCTCGCGCGACGCCCCCGGGCGGGCCATGCCGATCTTCTTCGATGAGGTGCCCTGCCTGTACCTGGTCAGGATCGAGGACCGCGAACTCGAAGACCTCACCGCGTCGCTGCTCGAACTCCTGGACGCGGAGGAACAGGAGACCGCCGCAGCGGGCGGATGGTCATCGCGGCCAGAAGACCGGCGCACGCTTGCTACCTTCGATGGACCATCTGTCCAGCTGGAGGAGACGAACTCCCATGCATGATCCCCGCGCCCTCATCGAGATGGGCTCCGAGGCGGTCCGCCGCCTCGCCCGCCGCGGCTACACCCTGGATCTCTCTGCGTTGGAGTCTCTTCAGTCCAGCCGATCCCAGCTCATCACTCGCGTGGACGAGCTGCGGGCCGAGTCGAAGCGAGTCGCCCAGGAGGTCCAGCAGGCGGCCCGCCAGGGCGGCGACACCGAGACGCTGAAGGACCGGGCCCGCGACCTCAAGGAAGAGATCCGGTCGGCCGAGGCGGAGCAGGAGCAGGTGCAGCAGGAGTTGCGCGACTTCCTGCTGACCATTCCCAACCTGCCGCTCGATAGCACCCCCGATGGCGACTCGGACGAGCACGCCGTCGAGATCCGTCGCTTCGGCGCGCCGCCGTCCTTCTCGTTCGAACCGAAGGACCATGTGGACCTCGGCGAGGCCCTCGGCATCCTCGACTTCGCCCGTGCCAGCAAGCTCTCCGGCTCCCGGTTCAGCGTCTCGCGCGGCGCTGGCGCCGCCATCGAGCGCGCCCTGGCGACGCTCTTCCTGGACCTGCACACCAAGCGGCACGGCTACGTCGAACACGCGGTCCCGTACCTCGTCACCCGGCAGACCATGACCGGCACCGGCCAGCTCCCGAAGTTCGAGGAGGACCTCTTCGCCACCGGCATGGGCGAGCGCGAGCTCTTCCTGATCCCGACCGCCGAGGTCCCGCTCACCAACCTCTACGCGGACGAGATCATCCCGCCCGCCGAACTCCCCCTGGCCCTCACCGCGCACACCCCGTGCTTCCGCTCGGAGGCCGGCTCCTACGGCCGGGATACCCGCGGCATCCTGCGCCAGCACCAGTTCTCCAAGGTCGAGATGGTCCGCATCTGCGACCCCGAGGACTCCCAGGCCGAGCTGGAGAAGATGCTCAGCCACGCCGAAGCCTGCCTCAAGGAGCTGGGACTGGCCTACCGGGTCGTCCAGCTCGCCGCCGGCGACCTCGGCTTCTCCGCCCAGATCACCTACGACATCGAGGTCTGGCTGCCCAGCCAGCAGACCTACCGGGAGATCTCCTCCGTCTCGGACTGCGGCTCCTTCCAGGCCCGCCGCGCGGGCATCCGCACCCGTGACGAGCACGGCAAGACCAAGCCCGTCGCCACCCTCAACGGCTCCGGACTGCCCATCGGCCGCACGCTGGCCGCCCTTCTCGAACAGTGCCAGCAGCAGGACGGCTCCATCGTCCTGCCCGAGGCCCTGGTGCCCTACCTCGGATTCCGCCGGATCTCGGCGGACGGAACAACGGAGGCATAAGTGTTAGTCGGCATCTGCGACTTCCCCAGCAGCTACACCTTCCCGCCCGTCGGCTACGGCGGGATCGAACGCTGGCTCTGGGCAGTGGCGGAAGGCGCCCGAGCCGCAGGCGCCGACGTACACCTCCTCGGCCCCGGCTGGAGGACCGACCTTGGAGCGGACTGGACCACTCGTCCGATCCGCCTCGAAGACCTCCAGCCGGGTACCCGGCAGACTCGTGACCTGCGTTCCACCGGCTACGACCTGCTCGTGGTCGGACATGAGTACCCATCGCTCCCCGGGTGGCGTCGGGTCTGGGCCGATCTCGACTGCGACGTCGCGACCTTCCAGCACTCGCCGGTCTTCCGGCACGCCGCCGACGCCTTCGACGCGAAGCGCTCCCGGCTGTACTGCTACTCGCCCGAGATGGCGGGGCTGTACGCCGCCCACACGCCGGTGCTGGAGCACGCGGTCCACCTCGGGCTCGGTGAAGCCGAACCTCCCGCCCGGCCCGGCCGCGACCTCGTCTGGCTCGGCCGGATCGACGAGGAGAAGGCGCCGCACCTCGCGGTGCGCGCGGCCCAACTGCTCGGCCGGCGGATACACGTCGTCGGACCTGTCTTCGACAACGACTACGTCCGACGTCACCAGGCGCTCTTCGCGGCTGATCACGTCAGCTGGGTAGGCGAGGTCGGAGGGACAGCCAAGACGGCCGCGTTCTCCGACGCCTCGGTCTACGTCTACACCTGCTCACGAAGCTACGTGGAGGCCGGCGCCGCCGTGTTCGGGGAGTCCCTGCGTGCCGGCACGCCCGTCGCCGCGCTCTGCTGGCGAGACGGCACCTGTGCGGAGGCGGCTCTGTGCGAGACCACCGGAGCCGTTGCCAGAGTCGATCCTGAGCACGACGACGAGGACGCGGCCCTGGCGCTTGCCGCTGCGATCGAGCGGTGCCTGGAACTGGACGCGCCGACCGTACAGGACATCGGCCTGAGCCGGTTCGACCCCGAGCGACACTTCCGCGCCCTGGCGACCAGGCCGTGCTGACCGCGGACCCACCGTCGAGGCCGCTCAATCTCCTGAGCGACCGCCTCGGGCTCGGCACGCAGTGGGAGATCGAGCACGACGCCAACGGCCGCTTCGAGATCCGCCACCGCGACTGGGGGACGCCGTACCGGCCGGCCAGTCGACCACTCCAGTGGGCCGGTCTGCTGAATCAGTTGGAGAGCGGCTTCCGCGCGGCTGGCGTCGCCCGCGCGAGACCGCTGCCCATGCGGTGGGGCCGGGACACCGAGTTGACGATCTCCGCTGTCCAGGCAGTCGACCCCCTCCTCAAGGACGGCAAGCCATACGTCTTCCGCCGGGGCTACTTGCCCCAGCCGGTCGTCCGACTGACCGGCGAGCGGGACCACGTCGGCGCCCTGAGGGAGGGATTCCTCACCTCGTTCGTCAACGTCTCGCGCATCGAACCCGTCACTCGGACAGCCGAGTTCACCGGGATCTTCGACCACTGGCTCACACTGCTGTCCGGCATCGGCCTCCACGCCAGACACCTCACCATCCATGGCCGCAACGCCGTCTGGCAACGCCGCGAAGTCTGCGGCCTCACGGTGCACTTCCGTCACCTGGACCTTCCCATCGGTGACATCGTCCTGCTCTGGAACGCTGCGGATCCCAGCTGCATGGCGGTGGACCTGGGCTCCGGCCTTGAGCGCCTGGTCTGGGCCCGCACCCGCCGCCCATGGTGGGAGCTGGCCTTCGGCCGCTTCGCGACGTCCGGTGTGGCTACCGACGTGCTCGACGCCGTTCGAACCGCGACGCTGCTGGTCGGTAACGGCATCGCCCCTGCGGCCCGAGGGGCCGGCGGTGTACTCCGCCGAATCCTTTCTGCCGTCCCCGCCGACGCCGCACCGCTCGGAGTCAGCGCCCTGGTCCGGGCAAGCCACGGATTCTGGAGCCTCACCTCACCGATGGCCCTGCCGTGGCCCGAGGTCGCCTTCGTCATCGAGCGCGAGATCCACCGCCGCGACGTCACCTCCGCCACGTCCCTCCCCCTACCTCGGTCGAGCTGGAGCGACAGAACGTGAAGCCCCGACGTAACCGGAACCCGCCCGCCGAGTTCCGACTCCGCTTCGCCTGGACGACCGGATTCTGCTTCAAGTGCGAGGAAGTCACCCAAGTCGCCGAGTTGGGCACACTCACCGTCGAAGGCGAGACCGTCACACTCGCGGCGTGTCACCTCTGCGCCTGGCGGCTGGAGCGGCAGCACCACCACGCCCGCCAGGCCCACCTCCGCGCCCAGCTCGCCGGTGCGTGGGCTGACGCTACGAGACGGGCCGCAGCCTGTATGTGAGGAGGGGCACGCGGCCGAGGCCCGCCAGCGCACCGCGCCAGGGCTGCCCTTTCCCGGCATACGCTCATCACGGGCTGGAGGTTCGGCGCCCAACCTGACGGGTCGTCGCTTACGCGAGAAGGGGCTGCTGACTGTGGCAGGCAGAGAACAGGATTCCGACCGCGACTCGGAAAGTCAGTCGGACTACGTCGGCCGCTTTCGGGTGGGGCGGCTGGTGGACAACCGACCGCAGGCATTGGACGCATGGCGCGTGACGATGGCTTCCCCGGACGTTGCCGCAGGTGTCGCGAGCCTGCTTGGCGGTGAGCCCGTGGAGTGGGAGACGACGGCCGAGGATTCCTTGGAGGTGCTGACCGACTACGACACGGTGCGGATCATCGTTGAAGGACCATCCGCGGTCCAGGCCCGCATGCTGCTCTTCGGCTACAAGGGCAAGGTGCTCCACGACTGCGACGGCACCCGGTTGCTCGCACCGGAGCCGGATGCCGGCAAGCCGTGCGGGTGTCCAGAAAGCATTGAGGAACGGAGGCTGGCGGCGAAGTCCGGTCGAGGCCCCGTGCCGAGCATCGGCATCGACTTCAAGCTCGCCGATAAGCCGGCCCTCGGACTCTTCCGCTTCGTGAGCAGCTCCTGGGAGCTGGCCAAGACGGTTGCCGACTTTCAGCGTGCCCTAACCGAGACCGACGGCCCCACGACGTGCGACCTCGCACTTGAGCTGGTGGAACTCACCACCGCGTCCGGTGTAGCCGTTCGCTACCGGAAACCGGTGGTCCGCGTACTGGGTGATCCGGCGACGCCTCCTCCTCGCGCCGTAGTGAGACCCACCAGACTGTCGTCGCCTCCGCCACCCGAGTCGGTGGGCCCGGCCGCCCGGTCATCCAAGTCGCTCCCGCGGTCCGGCCGCCCGGAGCCTGCGGCAGCGCGTCGAAGCCTGCGCCCCAACGCGAGGGAACCCGAATCCGTGAGTGGCGCGGAACCCACGTGCACCCTTGACGCACCCGAGGCAGTTGCCCAGCCACGCACCGCCGCCGGGGTGCTCTTCTTCGACGAGGACGACCGCGTCCTCCTCGTAAAGCCGACCTACAAGCCCGACTGGGAGATCCCCGGAGGCTACCTGCACGTCGGCGAGACCCCGAGCGAGGGTGCGGCCCGGGAGGTCAAGGAGGAGCTCGGCATCACCCCGTCGATCGGCCGCCTGCTCGTCGCCGACTGGGCGCCCCACCCCACCGAGGGCGACAAGCTCCTCTTCGTCTTCGACGGCGGTGTCCTCCCGGCCGACGAGCTTGACCGCATCACTGTTGACCAGGTGGAGATCGGCGGCTATGCCTTCCACACCACCAACCAGCTCGACGCACTCCTCATCCCGCGTCTCGCCCGCCGCATCCACGCCGCCTGTGCGGCCCGAGCACGCTCGGAGACGGTCTACCTGGAGCAAGGCGCGCCCCGCCCGTAGGGCCTGTGTAGGACGTTCCCTTCGATGCCAATAGCAGGTCTGCGTTCACAGTCGTGGGTGCCGTTCAGGCCAAGACTTCCGCCAATTCCTCTGCCTGCTTCAGCACGCGCTCTATCGCCGCAGGCTGCTTACCCGGCGGATAGCCATGCTTGCGCAGCAGACGGAGCACTCGGGCCATGATCCGGTCCCGGGCCTGCTCCTTCATCTTCCAGTCGACTGTGACGTCCTTCCGGATCTGCTCGTAAAGCTCGTGGGCGATCTTGGCGAGGGCCGTGTCCTTCATCTCCTCAACCACCGACTGGTCGGCCGCGAGCGCATCGTAGAAGGCAAGTTCGTCCTCGGTTAGGCCGAGCTTCTTCGCCCTGCCCCGGTCAGCCGACACCTCCCGCGCCAGATCCACCAGGAACTTCATGAACTCGGCGGCCGTGAGCAGGCCGTTGGTGTACTGGTTCATGGCGCGCTTCATCTTCTCGGTGAAGGTGTATTGACGGGTGATGTTGTTCGGATGGGCGTCCTTAATCTCCTTCATCAGTGCGCGTCGCAGTGCCGCGATGACGAGGTTGGGGTGCTTGCTGCTCTGCAGGTCCCGCAGCACCCGGTCGTCCAGGTGCGACAGGTCGGGCTTGGTCAGACCAGCCGCGTCGTAAATGTCCACCACGCCGTCGGTGGCGACGACGGACTCGTTGAACTGGGCGATCAGCAGGCGTACGTCGGCGGCCGTGGCGAGGCCCTGTTCCTCCCTTTCGTCCATGGCGTACTTCTCACGCGAGGTACGTACAGCCTCGAAGAAGCGAATGTCGGCAAGCAGATCCTGCACCCGCCGGTCGGTCGGACAGAGGGAGAAAGCCTGACGCAGCAAGTTGGCGTGGCGCATGAACCATTGCCTGCGGGGGGCCTTGCCGGGTTCCAGCCCTGGTTCCGGTGCGATCAGGAACTCCAGTGCCTCCGTCAGCGCCTCCCGATAGGCAGAGGGCCCGCCCGCGTCGCGGATGCGCCGCCAGGCGCAGTCGGCTAGGAGGGCGTCGACGTGCTGGTGGCTCTCTCGTACGAGCTTGACGGCCCCGCCGAGGTCCGCGCCGAGCATCGGGTGCTTCTGGTCCTGCTCGGAGTACTCGGCCAGGGCTTCCTTGATTTCACGGATCACGCCCTGAAAGTCGACGACCAGGCCGGATGGCTTGCCCGGCCAGGTGCGGTTGACGCGGGCGATGGCCTGCATGAGCGCCGCGCCTCGCATGCGCTTGTCGAGGTAGAGGGTGTGCAGCGGCGGAGCATCGAAGCCGGTCAGCCACAGGGACTGGACGATGACGAGTTCCAGCTCGTCGTCCGCGTCGGTCACCCGCTCCTGGATCTTTTTGAGCTGGGCAGGGGTTCGGACGTAGTCGGCAACCTCCGGGCTGTCCTTGGCGGGGTTGCCAGTGAACACCACCCTGATCCGGCCGGTGTTGTCCGTCAGCAGCCGGGTCTTCGGGTCGCGCTCGCCCGCCCAGTCGGGTTGGCGGCGAATGATCTCCTCGAAGAGGCGGGCGGCGATGACACGAGACGCGCAGACGATCATTCCCTTGCCCCGGCGCCCGGTGAGCTTGACCATCTCGCTGCGGCGCGCATCCCAGTGGTCGAGCAGCTTTCCGGCGAGTTCCTTGATCCGTTCCGGAGCGCCGATCAGGTTCTCGTACTCTCCGAACTGCCGACGGGCCTTACGCTTCTCCTCCTCGGACAACCCCTCTATCAATCCCTCGGCGCGGGCGTCCAGGTCGTCTAGGTCGACGTTGGCGGGCAGGTCCACCCGGACCAGGTGCGGCTCGTAGAAGACAGGAACCGTCGCCCCGTCGTCCACGGCCTGGGTGAGGTCGTAGGTGTGAATGTCCTCACCGAAGACACCCCTGGTGCTACCGATATGGTTCTCGATGGGCGTGCCGGTGAACGCGATGAAAGTGGCGTTCGGCAGTGCGTCGCGCAGGTTACGGGCGTAGCCGTCGATGAAGTCGTAGTGGCTGCGGTGAGCCTCGTCGACGACGACGATCACGTCGCGGCGCGGGGAGACAAGCGGGTGTCGGACACCCGCTGCCCGCTCCTCTGGGGTGAGACGGAACTTCTGCAGCGTGGTGAAGACGACTCCGCCGCCACCCTCCTGCCGCTGGAGCAGTTGCCGCAACTGGCCGGCATCCTCCGCCTTTTCAGGAGCCCCGGTGATCTTCTGCAGGGTCCGGCTGGCGGCGAAGGTCTTGTAGAGCTGAGTGTCCAGGTCGATGCGGTCCGTCAGAAGGACGAAGGTCGGATTGGACAGCTCGGGAGTCCGGGCTGCCTTGCCGACGTAGAACAGCATTTCCTCGCTTTTGCCAGCGCCCTGCGTGTGCCAGACGACTCCGGCGCGACCGTCAGTGGCCACGGCAGACTCGGTGGCCCGAACTGCTGCGTTGACGCCGATGTACTGGTGGGCCTTAGCGAGCTTGACCGTGTCGACGGCACCTGACTCCGGGGTTGAGTAGGACAGGAAGTTCGCGACCAGATCCAGGAAACGGGTGGGTTCGAACGCACCGTAGATCATCCGCTCCAGCGCGCGACCGTCCTGGCGCTCGTCCTTGCGGAGCATCACGTCGTGCTCGTCGGCATTCCAAGGGGCCAGGTGCTGCCAAGGCGTGAATGGGGTGCCCATGCGGGCGGTGATGCCGTCCGAGACGAGGGTGACAAGGAGCGTAGCGAAGGCACTGGTCCCCTTCAGTTCACGCCGGTAGCCCTGGAGTTGGTTGTACGCGGTACGGGCACTGTCGTTGCTGTCGGCCTTCTTCAGCTCTACGACGGCGAGAGGCAGGCCGTTGACGTACAGGACGATGTCGAAGACGAAGGTCCGGTTCTTGGTGCTGCGCACCCGTACCTGGGAGGCGGCTACGAGGTCGTTGCCGTGCGGGTCGGCGAAGTCGACGGGGCGGATGGTGGCGTGGCGCTTCTCGCCGGTGGCGGGGTCGTCGTACGGGATGCGGACGCCGCCGGTCAGGCGCTCGTAGAACCGATGGTTCTCGCGGAGGTCGTTCCGGGTGTGCCAGCGCAGCAGCTCGTTGACGGCGTCCTCGGCAACGTGCTCGGGCAGGCGCGGGTAGCGGTTGCGGATCGCCTTGAGCAGGCGCGGGCGGAGGATCAGATCGTCCCAGTCCGCCCGCACGCCGTAGGCGGGACCGAGCTCCGGCCCCGGAAGGTGCTGCCACCCGTACTCGGCGAGCAGCTCAAGCGCGTGCGACTCCAGCTCCCTCTCGGTGAGCCGGTCTATCGGCGGCTCGCCGAGCGACGGCTCGGCACCTGCGGTCATACGACCTCCTCGACGGTACGGACGGCGTCTTTGACGCGGAGCTTTCCGGAGAGCAATTGAGGGAGGAGGGTGTCTCGGAGGTCGGCGAGGGTCCGGTTTTCGTACGTCACGGCGACTGCGCGCTCCATCAGCGCGCCCGCACGCGCGGCAAATCCCACTGCGGCTTCACCCTGCGGAAGCGGCACCCGAAGGTTCGCGACGCGCTCGGTCACCAGGCGTCCGGTTCCATGTCCGGCGAGATCGACCATCCCCAGGATTCTGGCTGACTGCGCCCTGATCGCCAAAAAGAGGGTGACCGAATCAATACCGGCATGTGGCATAAGCGCCTTGCAGTCCTGCCCGAAGGCCACCTCGCGTTGCGCGATTCCAACCCGGAACTCCGTCGTCAGACTCATGCCCCGCACCACGAAGAGGATCGCCCCCCTCGGCACGAGACGGGTGCCGTTCCGGGCTCCCAGTTCAGTCACGGAGCGCTCGGACGCATAAAGCCAAGGCGTTTTGAGGCTCGCTGCCGAGATCCAGGGGATGTCACCTCCCCAGTAGCGCGGCTCGCTGGTCCTTGGCGTACCGCCAGAGAGCCACTTCGCGGTGTCGCCCAGAGGTGACTCGGGCCAATGACGGTGGTCCACGGATTCGCGCTCATATAGGCAGTCTGCCAACTCCAGGGCAGTCTTCGCATGCTGTTCGTTGAGAGCGATCTTGTCGTCCAGGGCACCGAGCACTTCGGCGATGGAACGTTGGACCTGCACTTGAGGCAGCTCAACCCAAAGTTGACGTTGCTGTGTAAGTGAAACATAGGCCGCCATATCAGTTTCATTCTCTCGCGCGCGAAGCTGATTAACGAAACCTGGACTCTTCAAGTAGTAATAAATATAGCGAGGCTCCAGGACAGAACGGTCGAGGCTGCGCCAAAATGTCGTCTGAGGAGAGCAAACAAATTTTGGCGAACCTTCCGGAACAAAGGCAACTTTACCCACAGTTCCCTTGTGTGAAAGGATCACATCCAGATCAGCCCCGACCCCCTTTCTGATGCGAGCAGTCGCCACGTTATTTATCTTCTGAGTCTCATCAAAAGAAATGAAACCTGCAATGATGTCTGTTGCTCGCACCAAGGAGGTGCCAGAGCGCACGAATTCTTCCGCTCGAGGACGGTATTCTCCATGGTTGCCGTCCTCTACTAGGAGAATTCCGCGCCTCTGTAGCTCCTCCACTGTGTAGGTACCGCTCAGCACTGAACCCTCCCCACCTGCTCATCCACAACCTTCGCCAACCGCTCCGACTCCGCGAACTGCTCCCTCAGCAGAGCCGTCAAGCGGGCGATCTTCTCCTCCACCGGCTCCGCGTCCGGATCCACCTCCGCCTCGGCCATACCCACGTACCGCCCTGGCGTCAGCACGAAGTCGTGCTCGGCGATGACGTCCAGCGAAGCGCTCACGCAGAAACCCGGCACGTCCTCGTAGGGGCCAGCCCCTTCCACGCCCCGCCACGCCCGCACCGTGTCGCCGATCCGGTGGACGATCTCCTCCTCCGTCAGCTTCCTCAGCGTGCGGTTCTCCATCTCACCGAACTCGCGCGCGTCGATGAACAGCACTTCGCCCTTGCGGCCGGGCGCCCAGGCCGAGTGCCGTCCCTTGCCCTCCGCCAGGAACCACAGACAGGCCGGGATCTGAGTGGACCGGAACAGCTGGCCCGGCAGGGCGATCATGCAGGCCACCATGTCGGCCTGGACGATCGCGCGGCGGATGTCGCCCTCGCCGGACTGCTTGCTGCTCATCGAGCCGTTCGCAAGGACGACGCCCGCACGGCCGCCCGGGGCCAGCTTGCTGATCATGTGCTGGAGCCAGGCGTAGTTCGCGTTGCCGACCGGCGGGGTGCCGTACGCCCACCGCTTGTCCATGCCGAGTAGTTCCCCGCCCCAGTCGGAGATGTTGAAGGGTGGGTTGGCCATGACCACGTCCGCCTTCAGCTCCGGGTGCTGGTCGTTGCGGAACGTGTCGGCCGGCTCGTCGCCCAGCTTGGCTTCGACCCCGTGGATCGCCAGGTTCATGTGAGCCAACTGCCAGGTTGTCTGGTTGAGTTCCTGGCCGTAGACGGCGACGTTCAGCGGGTTGCCGCCGTGCGTCTCGATGAACTTCTCCGCCTGGACGAACATGCCGCCCGAGCCGCACGCCGGGTCGTAGACCCGCTCGCCCTGCTTCGGTTCCAGCACCTCGACCAGCAGCTTCACCACGCTCTCGGGGGTGAAGTACTCACCGCCCTTGCGGCCCTCCTTCAGGGCGAACTCGGCGAGGAAGTACTCGTAGACCTCACCCATGATGTCCCGTGCGCCCTTGCGCCTGCCGTCCTCGCCCAGCTGCTCCTGGAAGACCAGCCGGTCCAGCAGCTTCACCAGGCCGGCGAGGCGTTCCTCGTCCACCTGGCCGCTGTTGTAGATCTTCGGCAGGGTCCTGTTCAGCGCCGGGTTGAACTTCTCGATGGCGCGCATGGCCGCGTCGACGGTCTCGCCGACGCTCTCGCCCTCGACCGTGCCCTTCGCCCGCTCCAGCACGCTCTCCCAACGGGCGGCGGGCGGCACGTAGAAGATGCCGGAACCGGTGTACTCGCGGCGCTCTTCGAGGGTGGCGAGGATGTCCTCCTCGCTCCAGCCGCCCTCCTCGCACAGCTCGGCCTCCAACTGGGCCCGCTTCTCGGCCATGGCGGCGGAGACGTACTTGAGGAAGACCAGGCCCAGGACGAAGTGCTTGTACCCGGCGGCGTCCAGACTGCCGCGCAGCTTGTCCGCCGCCGCCCAGAGCACCTTCTTCATGTCCTGGGGTTCAGCCGTCTTCTTCTTCCGTGGCGGCACAGGGACCTCACTTCTTTCCTGATTGCGATGATCTTCGTCATGGGCCGTGGTGGACGGCACTGCCATGCTCCTTGTCGTCTCGCCGGACCGGCCTCAGGCACTGCCAGGTCGGCGGCGCAGCGCTAGGTCCCCGTCGGCGACCCCGGCCGCCAGCCGCAGGGCCAGGTTATCCAGCGCCTCCAGTTGTCTGCCCACGTCCGCGCGCTGCCGGTCCGTCTCAGCCAGGATGGCCTCCAGCTCGGCAATCTCTCCGGGCGGCAGCCCCGGCAGGTCCATTTCCCGCACGCTCACCCTTCGGACCAGCGACCCGCTGCTGCGCTGCTGGTTACGAGGGGCCGCGAGCAGTTGCGCGAGCGGGTGGGGGCGCATCCATACTTCGTCAGGGCGTACCTTCCCGGCCAAAAACTCCCGGTAGGCCGGGATCCTTAACCCTTGCACTGGTGCGAGCAGTACACACCCGCCTGCGGCGTCCACACGCGTGCGTACCCGGTGCTCGGTGAGGAGGAAGACGTCGCCGCGCTCGGTGGTCACAGCCTGGGGATACCGAGCCAGGTCTTCCAACGCGATCCGGCGCTGCCCGAGCGGCAGCGTGCCGAGCATTTCCTCACGCCCTACAACCATCACTCCGGCGTCCCCGACATCCGACTCATGGATCCGGTGCCCCGCCAGCAGCCTGAGCTGGCCGGCCCGCAAGTGCTCGCCGACCTTGCGGTGCGCCACCTCACCGCCGGGGGGCCGTCTGGCTATACCGAGGTCTCCAATCCACCTCTTGAGCTGCGGCAGTGCCGTCGCAGCCTCGCGTCGTGCTTCCAAAGTGGCCGAGAAGTGGTCCAGGCCCTGTTCCTTCGTAGCGAGACGGTGCGCTGGCAGGATGGAACGGCCGTCGAGGAGAACGCCCCTCCTGGGCCCGGCGACCGAAACTGGGAAGTTGCCTGCTTCTTCCGCCACCGGCGACTTTCCGTCCTGCAGCACTTTCGCCACGTGCGCCGGCCACGCACTGCCGACCCGGCGGGCAATCCGGTCGGCGTCGACCAATAGCACCCGGCCCGACTTCTGCGGTGCCGTCTCGTTCCGCAGCACGAGCAGCCCATGCTCTGCGCCCGTGCGGTACCGGTGAATGCGGCGCGGCAACTGGATGATCGCCGCCACTGCGTCCCGGCTCAGCAGTTCTTCACGCATCCGCGCGTTCGATGTCGCTGTCGCGCCGCGCGGCCGACTCAGGGTCCAGGACGGTACGACGACGAGGCCCCGGCCGCCAGGGTTGAGGCGGTCCGCAGTTTCAAGGGCCCAGCGCAACGGCCCTGTTTCGTCATACTCCCGCTCCCCTGCGGCGTAGGGCGGGTCGGCGATGACGACGTCACCAGACGGGATGCCCCGAGCGCGCTCAGGATCCGGATCGAACTCCCGGGGTCGCAGGGTGTCCAGTTCCTCAGGACGCGCACAGATGTCCACGGCAGTGCGGTGATGTGCAAGGAGCCGGTAGAGGATGAGCTTGCGTCGCAGAGGATCGGGCTCCACCGCGACGATTCTGCCGCACCCGCGGATACCGTCAAGGACGAACAGCAACTCCCCCACGCCAGCACACAGATTGATGATGGTGGGGTGGTCGCGATCGGAGGCCACCGGGCTGGCCAGCCTGCCGACCAACTCTGCGAGCGCGGGTGGCGTCGCATCCGTGATCAGGTCGGACTCCAACCGCTCGGTCAGGGCCAGCACCGCGTCGGCGGCGGCCCCAGGGGAACCCAACTCTTCGGTGAGCTGCCGGACCGCACGCACAACACGAGGATCTGCGACTTCCGCGTCTGTCAGCAGCTCTGCTGGCAGGGCATCAGTGCACCAGCTGTCCCCTTCGCTGGCCATGGCGCAGATGGCGAGCGCGTCGACGATGAGCTGCTTCGCCGATTCCAGCTCGTGTCGCAGCGCCACGAGTTCGCGTCGCCTGAGACCGCGTCGAAACCGATCGCCGTATGTCGGAAGGGTGTCGTTCTCCTGGGGTCCCGCATCCGGGATCGGTCGCAAGTCCAACCAGGCCGCGACAGCCTCCGCGTCGAAGAGGGGCCGGCTGTCGCTGCCTCCCACAGGATCAGGGAACGGTGGGCGCCTGTCGCTGTCCGGCTGAAGGGACTCCTTGGAGAATCTGCGCCGCCAGTTACTGACGGTGGGCCGACCTACTTGGGCGAGTTCCTTGATCTCTCCCAGAGAAACCAGTCCGGACGCCGCCTGCGCGCTGTCCCACCCCGTCTCTTCCGTCGTCATGTCACAACCTCACCGGCTCTTGGCCGGACAGCACACCACTCTTGCGGGCCAGCACCTCGGGCACCTGACTGTGCTTCTCATGCCTCTCCGCCATCGGCGGAGAGAGATAGCGCAGCAGAGCTATGGTCGTGCGGAAGTCCTCGTCGAGATGCCGGTGGAAGATTCGCTCCTGATGCGCAATGCGGTTGCGCAGCGTACGCATACGGTCAAACTTGCCGTGCAGCGCTTCGCGGCCGCCGCGGTGCTCGCGGAAGAGATGCCTCAGTGCAGGGTTCCAGTACTTCATCTCGTAGTTGCCGCCTCGGCCGCCCTTGCCAAGCAGGCTGACCCAAAAGCCGAAGGACAGCTGCGCAACCACGTCACAGGTCTCATACGTGGGCTTGCGCCGAACCAACTTCTCCTCTGCGGTCTCGATCTCGGCTCGGCCGTGACGATTGGGCTCGGCCCGCCGTTCGTTCCACCAGTCCTGTCGGGCATACCGGCCTCCGAGCTGCCGGTGCAACTGGTTCCGCAGGGCCACTTCCAGGTCACGAAGAGGACTCTGCAGGGCGCGCGCCACTTCCGAGTCCCAGGCATACAGACGCATGGCCTCCTCCTCGTCACCGCTGCACGTGTCCAGGAAGGGCTGAAACCTCTCTGCGGAGATAGCCTCGATTAAGCGCGCTTGGTCACCCTGTGTCATCATCGCCCTCTTTCGTGCAACGAGGGCACGTGATAGTGTCGTCGTTGTAAGCCTTGGAGTCCTGTCACCGCATTGCACACAGCCCGAGGCAGAGCCTGGTTGTTCGCCCCCGAGTCCGCCCGCCCAGTTCAGGCGGACTCGGGGGCGCAACTGTTTCTAAGCAAGAGGCCTGCTCACAGAAGCAACGCTCTGCTAACTACGACCAAGAGTAGTGAACCGCCTCCCCGCCATGTCAACGCGTCTCGGTGAGAAGGGCGCTTCTCAGAATCGCACAGCAATAAGGCCTGCGGTTACTAAGCCTCGGTTCCCTACGGACGGGCAACGCCGATTGACGCCAGCGCTGACGCCAACCGGCCTGGGCAAGGGCATCCGACAGCGGACGTCCGAAGACTGCAGAACCAGACAAAGTGGGTCATATCACCGCCCCGGCTTGGCCTGAAAAGCGGAAGGTCGCCGGTTCGACCCCGGCCCTGGCCACAGATCGGAAGCCCCGCAGCGTGATCGCTGCGGGGCTTCCGCCGTCCCGGGGGTCGGACGCCGACTACGCTGGCTGCCGGATACCGGTGGATTCGGTTCGGGAGGCGTCGCACTCATGACCCCGGAACACTTCGAGCTCCTGGAAGAAGCCCGCAGGAGCCTGCCCGACGGCTTCAAGGTGGAGCTCTCCGGCGACACCATCACCATGATGGTGAGCCCCTCGGGGATCCACCAGCGCAACCTGCTGGTGGTGCGCCGGCAGTTCGACGCCCACACCCCGGCCGGGCTGCTGCCGAGCGAGAACACCGATCTGGTCTCGCCCAACGTCGGCAAGAGCCGCAATCCCGACCTGACGTACCTTCCGGACGACGCGCTGGCCACCACCGACAACCAGGTGCCCGCCGAGCTGGCCGCGATCGCGGTCGAGCTGGTCTCGCCCTCCAACCCCGAGAACGACTGGGTCGGGAAGGTGCGGGACTACCCGCTGATGGGGATCCCGCTGTACCTCCTGGTCGACGCGCGGGAGAAGACCGTCACCCTCTTCAGCAGGCCGGACGGCACCCGGTACCACCGGCGCGAGGACATCGCGTTCGGCGAGACGCTGCGCGTTCCGGAGCCCTTCGGGTTCGAGCTGGTCACTGGCGACCTGCTGCCCTACTGATCCCGGGCGGCTCCCCCTCGGGCGGGCTGACCCGAGGGGGAGGTGGGCCGGTCGCGCGGGCGGCGCCGAGGCCGCACAGCGCCGGGCGGGTTCAGTAGGAGCGGAACCAGCTGGCGTCGGTGCCCAGCACGGAGCCGTCCGCCGCGTAGTACGTGAACGTGCGGGCCTGGGCGCCCGGCTTCTTGGCGATCGCGTACCAGTGCGTCGGGGAGTCGCCGAGGGCGACCGGCACCGACGCGCTGACGCCGCCGGTGTCCCAGGTGACCACGACCTTCGCGACCTGGGGCCGGACCCCGGCGATCACCACCGGTGAGGCGCCCAGCTCCCCGCCCTTGAGCCCGAGCATCGTCCCCCCTCCGGAGGTGGCCCGGTCGATGATCGCCCCGTCCGGCGTCCCCGGGGCGGGGGTGTCGTGCATCGCGTCGTCGACCTGGCGCTGCCCGTCCACGGTGGCGTAGAGGTTCACCAGGTCCACGTCCGGGTGCCAGCTCCGGTCGATGTCCGCCCGGGTGGTCTCCGGCAGTTGCGGGATGGCCGCGTGCCGGTCCGCCCAGATCAGCCGGGCCTGGCGGAGGGCGTCCTCCTTGGTGGCGGCCGCCGGCCAGAACGCGGCCCACGCCTGCCACTGCCTGCCGTTCGTGGTGCCCTGGCCGACCACGACCCGGACCGGGGTGAACGGATCCCGCGCGGGAGCGGTCGGTGTCGTGGCGGTGCCCGCGGTGCCTGCGGTGCCTGCGGCGGCCTCGGCGGTGGTGACGGTCCGGGCGTCCGCCACCACCGCCCCCGCGTCGGCCGCGTCTCCCGGCCCCCGCCCGAGCCCGAGCCCGCCGAGTGCCGTCCCCCCGACGACGGCCGCCGCGACCAGCGCCGCCACCGCCCCGCTGGTCAGCAGCCGCCGGCGCCGCAGCCGGCGCCGCCCCCCGGCAACCAGCCGGTCGTACGGGACGGCCCCGATCTCGACGCTTCCGGCCAGCTCGCCCAGGACCCGCGCCGCCGAGGCCTCGGACCCCGCCCCGGCCCTGTCCTCGCCGTCCACGTTCCCCATGGCCCCCACGTTGCCCTCGTTGCTCATCTTCCGCCTCCGATGCTCGCCAGCCCGTTGAGTGAGGAGGCCTCCCGCAGCTTGGCCAGGCCCCTGGCCGCCTGGCTCTTCACCGTCCCGACCGAGCAGCCCATCGCCGCGGCGGTCTGGGTCTCGGTGAGGTCCTCCCAGTACCGCAGCACGACGGCCTGCCGCTGCCGGGGCGGCAGCGTGCCGAGGGCCGTGAGCAGCGCCGCCCGTTCGTCCAGCCGCGCGTAGCCGTCGGGGCCCTCGGGTGCGGCCCGGTCGGGGACGGCGGTGACCAGTTCCTCGGCCGCTCGGCGGCGGAACCGGCGGGCGTGCTCGTTGATCAGGATCCGGCGCACGTAGGCGTGCGGGTCGTCGGCCGCCCGGACCCGGCTCCAGGCGACGTACGCCCGCTCCAGGGCCTGCTGGACCAGGTCCTCGGCGGTGTGCCGGTCCCCCGCGAGCAGGTACGCCGTCCTGAGCAGCCGCGTCCACGCGCTGCCGGTGAACGCGCGGAACTCCTCGTCCCTCGCGGTCTTCTGGGCTCCCATGAGCACCTCCTCAACCCCCAGAGCCCGAAACCGCCGCGAACCGTTGCCTGGCCCGGCCCGAAGCCGCCCGGCCCGACGTCACCGGCACCCGGACCCGCCGTTCGCGCTCGGCCGCCGGGGGCTGTGACACTGGAGAGGCTCGAAAACCGAGGTGCGCGCCGCCGTGCCTCCTTGCGAACCTAGAGGGATGCCCGCAGTGAGTTCTCCCGCAGTCCAGTCCGCCCCCGCACCCGCCGAGGGTTCCGGTATCGGTGAGCTGGCCGCCCGCCTGCCCGAGCTGACCCTGCGCGACCAGGTGCGGATCGGGCGCCGACTGGAGGGGGCCCGTCGGGTCCGCAAGCCCGAGGCCCGGCAGAAGGTCGCCGCCCAGATCGCCGCCGACATCGACCGCGCCGAGCTGCTGGTCGAGCAGCGCCGCGGTGCCGTCCCGCCGATCAGCTATCCCGCCGAGCTGCCGGTCAGCCAGAAGAAGGACGAGATCCTGGCGGCCATCCGGGACCACCAGGTGGTGATCGTCGCGGGTGAGACCGGCTCCGGCAAGACCACCCAGATCCCGAAGATCTGTCTGGAGCTGGGCCGCGGCGTGCGCGGTCTGGTCGGCCACACCCAGCCGCGCCGGATCGCCGCCCGTACGGTCGCCGAGCGGGTCGCGGAGGAGCTGCGCAGCCCGCTGGGCGAGGCGGTCGGCTGGAAGGTCCGGTTCACCGACCAGGTCGGCCAGGACACCCTGGTCAAGCTGATGACGGACGGCATCCTGCTCGCGGAGATCCAGACCGACCGCGAACTGCTCCAGTACGACACCCTGATCATCGACGAGGCGCACGAACGCAGCCTCAACATCGACTTCATCCTCGGCTACGTCAAGCAGTTGCTCCCGCGCCGCCCGGACCTCAAGGTCGTGATCACCTCCGCGACCATCGACCCGCAGCGCTTCGCCCGGCACTTCGACGACGCCCCGATCATCGAGGTCTCCGGCCGCACCTACCCGGTGGAGGTCCGCTACCGCCCGCTCGTCGACGACCTGGACGAGGACGACGACGCGACGGACGCCGACCGCGACCGGGACCAGATCCAGGCGATCTGCGAAGCGGCCCAGGAGCTCCAGGCCGAGGGCCCGGGCGACATCCTGGTCTTCCTCTCCGGCGAGCGCGAGATCCGCGACACCGCCGATGCCCTGGACAAGCTGAAACTCAAGTCCACCGAGGTCCTGCCGCTGTACGCCCGGCTGAGCTCGGCCGAGCAGCACCGGGTGTTCCAGCGCTCCGGCAGCCGCCGGATCGTCCTCGCCACCAACGTCGCCGAGACCAGCCTCACCGTCCCCGGCATCAAGTACGTGATCGACCCGGGCACCGCCCGGATCTCCCGCTACAGCCACCGCACCAAGGTGCAGCGGCTGCCGATCGAGGCGATCAGCCAGGCCAGCGCCAACCAGCGCAAGGGCCGCTGCGGCCGCACCTCCGACGGCATCTGCATCCGGCTGTACTCGGAGGAGGACTTCCTCTCCCGCCCCGAGTTCACCGACGCCGAGATCCTGCGCACCAACCTGGCCTCGGTGATCCTGCAGATGACGGCGGCGGGCCTCGGCGACATCGCCGCCTTCCCGTTCCTGGACCCGCCGGACTCCCGCAACATCAAGGACGGCGTGCACCTGCTGCACGAGCTGGGCGCGCTGGACCCGGACGAGAAGGACCCGCGCAAGCGCCTCACCGCGCTCGGCCGCCAGCTGGCCCAGCTCCCGGTGGACCCGCGGATGGCCCGGATGGTGCTGGAGGCCGACAAGAACGGCTGCGTGCGCGACGTGATGGTGATCGCCGCCGCGCTGTCCATCCAGGACCCGCGCGAGCGCCCCGCCGAGAAGCGCCAGGCCGCCGACGAGCGGCACCGCCGGTTCAACTCGGAGACCTCCGACTTCCTGTCCTACCTGGCGATGTGGCGCTACGTCCGGGAGCAGCAGCGCGAGCTGTCCTCCTCGGCCTTCCGCCGGATGTGCAAGGCGGAGTTCCTCAACTACCTGCGGATACGGGAGTGGCAGGACATCTACACCCAGCTGCGCACGGTCGCCAAGCAGTTGGGCGTCACCATCGAGGAGCCGCACGAGGACGCCGAGCCGGACGCCGACCGGATCCACCAGTCGCTGCTGGCCGGCCTGCTCTCCCACATCGGCCTGTTCGACGTGGAGAAGCGCGAGTACGGCGGCGCGCGCGGCGCCCGGTTCGCGGTGTTCCCGGGCTCGGGCCTGTTCAAGAAGCCGCCGCGCTGGGTGATGTCGGCCGAGCTGGTGGAGACGTCCCGGCTGTGGGCGCGGATCAACGCCAAGATCGAGCCGGAGTGGGTGGAGCCGCTGGCCGGCCACCTGATCAAGCGGACGTACAGCGAGCCGCACTGGGAGAAGAAGGCCGGAGCCGTCCTGGCGTACGAGCGGGTGACGCTCTACGGGATGCCGGTCGTCGCCCAGCGCAAGGTCAACTACGGCCGGATCGACCCGGAGCTGTGCCGCGAGCTGTTCATCCGCAACGCGCTGGTCGAGGGCGACTGGGAGACCCACCACCGGTTCTTCGCCGAGAACCGCAAGCTGCTCGGCGAGGTCGAGGAGCTGGAGAACCGGGCCCGGCGCCGGGACATCATGGTCGACGACCAGACCCTGTTCGAGTTCTACGACGCCCGGCTGCCGGAGGACGTGGTCTCCACCCGGCACTTCGACTCCTGGTGGAAGAAGGCCCGGCACGAGCAGCCGGACCTGCTCAACTTCGAGAAGTCGATGCTGATCAACGACTCCGCGGACGGCGTCACGGAGGCCGACTACCCGGACCACTGGCAGCAGGGCAAGCTGCGCTTCCAGCTGACCTACCAGTTCGAACCGGGCAGCGACGCGGACGGCGTGACCGTCCACATCCCGCTGCCGGTGCTCAACCAGGTCACCGCGGAGGGCTTCGACTGGCAGATCCCGGGCCTGCGGACGGAGCTGGTCACCGCGTACATCAAGTCGCTGCCGAAGGCGATCCGGCGCAACTTCGTGCCGGCGCCGGACTTCGCGAAGGCGGCGCTGCGCGCGGTGGAGGACCGCCAGGAGCCGCTGCTGCCGTCCCTGGAGCACGCCCTCAAGCGCCTGACGGCCATCACCGTGCCGCCGGAGGCCTGGGACGACGAGCGGGTGCCGGACCACCTCAAGGTGACCTTCCGGGTGGTGGACGGCCGCCGCAAGCTCGCCGAGTCCAAGGACCTGGAGGAGCTGCGGCTGCGACTCAAGCCGAAGCTCAAGGAGACGCTGTCCTCGGCGGCCTCCGGCCAGGGCATCGAGCAGGGCGGGCTGACCGCCTGGCCGGGCGGCCTGCCCGTGCTCCAGCGCACCTTCGAGCAGCGCTCGCGCGGCCACTCGCTGCGCGCCTACCCGGCCCTGGTGGACGAGGGGGCGTCGGTCGGCGTGAAGCTGTTCGACACCCCGCAGGCGCAGACGCGGTCGATGTGGGAGGGCACCCGCCGGCTGCTGATGCTGACCACCACCTCCCCGGCCAAGTCGATCCAGGGCCGGCTGGGCAACCAGGCGAAGCTGGCGCTCTCGCACAACCCGCACGGCTCGGTGAACGCCCTCTTCGAGGACGTGGTGGCCTGTGCGACGGACCGGCTGATGACCCTGGCCGGCGGACCGGCCTGGGACGAGGCGGCCTTCGGCACGCTGCACGACAAGGTGCGGGCGGACCTGTACGACCTGTCCGCGGACACCACGCTGAAGACGGCCACCGCACTGATCGCCTTCCACAAGGCCTCGACCCGGCTGAAGTCGGTGAGCAGCCCGGTGCTGCTGAACGCGGTGAACGACATCCGGCTGCACCTGGCCTCCCTGGTGCACCCGGGCTTCGTCACGGACACCGGCTGGCAGCGGCTGCCGGACCTCAAGCGCTACCTGCTGGCGGTGGACCGCCGGCTGGAGGCGCTGCCCAACCACCCGCAGCGGGACGCCCAGCAGTTGCTGAAGGTCCAGCAGGTGCAGCGGGAGTACGGGGAGCTGCTGGCGGCGGTGCCGGCCGGTCGGCAGCCGTCCGCGGAGGTGCTGGCGATCCGCTGGATGATCGAGGAGTTGCGGGTCAGCTTCTTCGCCCAGTCGCTGGGCACGCCGAGCCCGGTGTCGGAGAAGCGGATCACCAAGGCGATGGAGGCCGCCAGGGCCACGCTCTGAGCTGGGCGGCGGCCTCCTCGGGGGCCCTCAGGTGCCAGTTCGACCTGGGGGCCCACCATGGGCTACGATCTGTCTTGTTCGCAGCGCGGCAAGCGAGTGAACGAGATCAGAAAACTCTGGTCCCGTGGAGCAGTTGGTTAGCTCGCCACCCTGTCAAGGTGGAGGTCGCGGGTTCAAGTCCCGTCGGGATCGCCGCAGTGCGAGAGGCCCGGAACCGTCAGGTTCCGGGCCTCTCGCTTTTGGCGTCCGGTGTTTATCCCGGACCAGGTCCAGACCACAAGTGACAGACGGTGTGACGGTCGTCACTTATCTTTTCCCGAGAACACCCCCGCACCACCCCCACCAAGACCTCACTAATTTAATATGTAAAATTGTACAGCCATTAACTGTAAATCCCCCCCGCATCATGCGCATCGAATCGTTATCCGGAGTTCAGCATTCCGTACGTTGTGCCGAGTACCCGGACACCGCGAGCGGGCATGGCAAAGGGGCCGCTTACCGGACCCGGCGGAGTCCGGTAAGCGGCCCCTTTAAAGAGCCTTCGGCCTATCAGGCCTCAGTGCGCTGAGCGGGAATCCCGGCCAGCAGAGCGCGCACCTCCGCCTCGCGGTAACGGCGGTGACCGCCGAGCGTGCGAATGGACGTCAGCTTGCCCGCCTTGGCCCAACGAGTGACCGTCTTCGGGTCCACGCGGAACATGGTGGCGACCTCTGCCGGCGTCAGCAGGGGCTCAGCATCAGGGGTACGAGCGGTCATGAGCGGCCTCCTCGGGAGAACCGAACCAGGGCGGTTCTATCCTTCAAATTCTGCACCTTGGCCCGCGATGCCCGAAATGGCATAGACGGGCCGAGTCGGTTATAGGACGAACGGCTTGTCCTGGTGTCTACAACTACACCATCCGTCCAGCCCTATCGACCAAACCGCCAAAATTGACCCCTCACGGGTTCAAGAGCGACGGATGGCGATGGACCACCCCATAACGGGCAGTCACGCGGCCGTGACGCCTGGTTACGAGGGGACCAGGCCCCCTGTTTCCCCGCAAAGCACGCATCGACTCCAGAACCACCCAAAAGTGGGCATGCCCGCGTGAAGTTGGGCTGGTTGTCCCATTTTTGCACATAGGGGTAAGTTCGCGTCAACGGTGAGTAGTGTCACGTTCGACAGCTATTGACCCGAACCAGGACCTTGGTCATCCAGCTCGGGCCATAGGACTCTTACAGTCATACACGGGTGGTCGGACGTCAGTTCGCGTACCGCAGCGCCAGCACCCTCCGCCAGCGCGCCGTCAGTTCCCCGTACGCGCGCAGCGCCTCCGCGGTGTCCCCCGCCCGCAGCGCGCGGAGCCCCTCCTCCAGCTCCCCCGCCGAACGGTCCGCCAACAGCCGCTCCGGCCCCAGCAAATGCACCAGCCCCCCGTAGTCCAGCTCCACCAGCGAGCGCGGATGGAATTCCTCCAGCCACCGCCCGACCTGTTCCGCCCCCCGGACCAGTTCCCCGTCCGGCACCTCTTCACGCAGCGCCCGGAAGGCCCGGGCCACCCGGCGGCGCGCCTGCGCCATCGGCACCAGGTAGAACAGCGCCGCCGCCCGCCCCGGCTTGCCCCGCTCCTGCGCCGGCACGAAACAGCGGTCCTCGTCCCCGAACGGCAGGAACCAGCGCACCGGCACCTCCCACCGGCTGGTCAGGATCCACGGCCGGGCGTCCGGATGGCCGGCCCGCCAGCGCTCCCGGTCCGCCTCCGCCGCCGCCCGGGCCACCGGCGGCACCGCGGTGTCCAGCAGCGCCACCGGCGCGGCCGCCCGCAGCTCCTCCAGCGCCTGCCAGCTGCGCAGCCTGGTCGCCCACGGGCAGACGTACAGCACGCCGTCCACCACCCGCAGGTAGGCCCGCCCGCTCTCCCGCTCGGGCAGCGCCCGGGGCGTCCGGGCGGCCAGCTCCGCCAGCGCCTCCCGCTGCTCCTCCAGGACGGCCGCGGCCACCGGCTGCGCCGCCTCGACGGCGTCCGGACCGCGCTCCGCCGCGTAGGCCTGCCAGCGCGCCCGCTCGGACTCCGGGTAGGCGGCCAGCGGCTCGTAGACCCGCAGGTGGGCGGCGTAGGGCGGCAGTACCGAGGTGCGCACGACGGTCACGTCCTGCATGGTCGCACGCGCCGACCGGCCCCGGGAGGGCGCGCCCCCGAACCCCTTCGCGCCCGCACCGCGCACCCCCGGCGTCCCATTCCCCGGACCGCGGGGACAAGCTCGGACAAGAGGGCGGATCGGCGACGCTCCCGCGACTACGCTTCGCCCTAGGCGCCCGCACCACAGCAGGCGGGCCTTCGATACTGGAGTCACCACAGTGACCGACGTACAGACATCCGCCACGCACCCCGCACCCGGAGTGCTCAGCAGGATCTTCCGCACCGAGCAGGACGGCGCCCCCGGCGACGGCCACGAGCAGGTCGTCCTCTGCCACGACCGCAGCTCCGGGCTCAAGGCGATCATCGCCATCCACTCCACCGCGCTGGGCCCGGCCCTCGGCGGCACCCGCTTCTTCCCGTACGCCTCCGAGGAGGCGGCCCTGGAGGACGCGCTCAACCTGTCCCGCGGCATGTCCTACAAGAACGCGCTGGCCGGGCTCGACCTCGGCGGCGGCAAGGCCGTCATCATCGGCGACCCCACCAAGGACAAGAACGAGGCGATGCTCCGCGCCTACGGCCGCTTCGTGGAGTCCCTGCGCGGCCGCTACATCACCGCCTGCGACGTGGGCACCTACGTGCAGGACATGGACGTCATCGCGCGCGAGACGCAGTTCGTGACGGGCCGCTCGCCCGAGCACGGCGGCGCCGGCGACTCGTCCATCCTGACCGCCTTCGGCGTCTTCCAGGGCATGCGCGCCACCGCCCAGGCCCGCTGGGGCCAGCCGACCCTGCGCGGGAAGCGGGTCGGCGTCGCGGGCGTCGGCAAGGTCGGCCACTACCTGGTCGGCCACCTCGTCGCGGACGGCGCCACCGTCGTCATCACCGACGTCTCCGAGACCGCCGTGAACCGCGTCCGCGCGGCCCACCCGGAGGTGGAGGTCGTCGCCGACACCGCCGCCCTGCTGCAGGCCCGGCTGGACGTCTACGCCCCCTGCGCCCTGGGCGGCGCGCTGACCGACGACACGGTGGCCGCGCTCGGCGAGTCCGGCACCACGGTCGTCTGCGGCGCGGCCAACAACCAGCTGGCCCACCCGGGCGTCGAGAAGGACCTCGCGGACCGCGGCATCCTCTACGCGCCGGACTACCTGGTGAACTCCGGCGGCGTGATCCAGGTCGCCGACGAGATCGAGGGCTTCAACTTCGACCGGGCCAAGAACAAGGCCACCAGGATCTTCGACACCACCCTGGAGATCTTCACCCGGGCCGCCTCCGACGGCGTCCCGCCGGCGGTCGCCGCCGACCGCCTGGCCGAGAAGCGGATGCGCGAGATCAGCGCGCTGCGCACGGTCCTGCTGCCGGGCGCCCGCCGGGCCTGATCCGGCGCCCCCGGAACCTCGGATGCGCGGGGGGCGGCCGCACCCCCGTGACCCGCCCCCGGGCGGGAGGGGCCCAGCCGCCCCCCGCGCATCACGATGTGGAACCGGATTCTCACTTCTGCGCCCGATCGGGTGATCCAAGGTCCCCCTTGGGGGGATAATCGGTCCTGGAACGACGGACCTCAGACACCTCCGGACAGCGCGCAAACCGCCGCAAAACCTCCCCTGACCTGGGAAGACCTGGTCTCGGGTGCGGTCGGTGCGCGCCACGTCACACCGACGACGTACCGTCCAGCGGCGGAAACAGGTACCGTTAATGCTCCAAGGGACGGTCCTCCCATTCGGGCAGGCCGGTCCTGATCATGAACACGTGTCAGACTCGGGGCCGTGAGCCCCATCGTTGAGGGGGTCGACCCATGGGGCGCGGCCGGGCCAAGGCCAAGCAGACGAAGGTCGCCCGCGAGCTGAAGTACAACAGCGGCGGGTTTGACGCTAACCGTCTGTCCAACGAGCTGGGCGCATCGCCGTCCACCGCTCCGATCGACCCGGAGCCGATCGAGGAGGAGGAGGACGACGACCCGTATGCCGAGTACGCCGCCCGCTATGCCGACCTCGACGACGAGGACGACACCGAGCCGGGCACCGGGCCGTCGCAGGCCTCTCGCCGCTCGTAGCCAGTAGTTTCGCCGACCGGCCCAGGCGCCCAGCGCGCCAGGCCGGTCTTCGGCGTTCCCGCGTACCGGATGGTTACCGGGTGGTCGCCGCCCCCCGGGTGGCTGGACGACGAGAGGGCCCCTCCGGTGCGCCGGAGGGGCCCTCTCGTCGTCCAGCCGGGCTCAGCCCGCGGTGAAGCCCTCGTAGGCGTTGTAGAGCGCCGCGCCGGCCTCGTGCTCGCCGGTGCGCTCGACGATGTCGCCGAGCAGCCAGGCCTCGACGCCGCGGTCCTCCAGGATCGCCAGCACGGCGTCCACCGAGGACGGCGGGACGACCGCGACCATGCCGACGCCCATGTTGAGCGTCTTCTCGATCTCCAGGGTGGCCACCTTGCCGACCTGGGCGACGGTCTGGAAGACCGGCAGCGGGGTCCAGGTGCCGCGGTCCAGGCGGGCGTGCAGGCCCTCCGGGACGACCCGGGCCAGGTTGGCCGCCAGGCCGCCGCCGGTGACGTGCGAGAAGGCGTGGATCTCGGTGGCGCGGGTGAGCGCCAGGCAGTCCAGCGAGTAGATCCGGGTCGGCTCCAGCAGCTCCTCGCCGAGCGTGCGGCCGAACTCCTCGACCTTGCGGTCCAGCTTCCAGCCGGCCTCGTTCAGCAGCACGTGGCGCACCAGCGAGTAGCCGTTGGAGTGCAGGCCCGAGGCCGCCATCGCGATCACCACGTCGCCGGCCCGCACGCGGTCGGCGCCGAGCAGCGCGTCGGCCTCGACCACGCCGGTGCCGGCGCCCGCGACGTCGTACTCGTCCGGGCCGAGCAGGCCCGGGTGCTCGGCGGTCTCGCCGCCGACCAGGGCGCAGCCGGCCAGCGCGCAGCCCTCGGCGATGCCCTTGACGATCGCGGCGACCCGCTCCGGCACGACCTTGCCGACGCAGATGTAGTCGGTCATGAACAGCGGCTCGGCGCCGCACACGACCAGGTCGTCGACGACCATGCCGACCAGGTCGTGGCCGATGGTGTCGTGCTTGTCCATGGCGGCCGCGATGGCCACCTTGGTCCCCACGCCGTCGGTGGCCGAAGCCAGCAGCGGCCGCTCGTAGCGCTTGAAGGCGGACGCGTCGAAGAGGCCGGCGAAGCCGCCGAGACCGCCGACCACCTCGGGGCGGTTCGCCTTCTTCACCCACTGCTTCATGAGCTCGACGGCGCGGTCGCCCGCCTCGATGTCGACGCCGGCTGCGGCGTAGGTGGCGCCGTTCTGGTTGCTGGTCACTACGGTGCGGCCCTCTCGGGTCTGGTGGGGGCTGGAACAGCGGTGGGGCCCCGTTTCGCGGGACCCCACCGTGGATTCGTTACGGGCGGCGCAGCGCGTCGGCCGCGCCCGCCCCGCCGAGCAGCGACTGGACGCCGTCCAGGTCGCTGCCGCTGGTCGGCTTGCCGCGCACGGCCGGCGGCTGCTGGCTGCCCTTGATCTCGGCCTCCAGCAGGAGCTTGCCGAGCAGTGCCGGGTCCGGCAGCTCCATCGGGTACTCGCCGTCGAAGCAGGCCCGGCAGAGCCTGTCCTTGGGCTGCTTGGTGGCCTCGATCATGCCGTCGATCGAGATGTAGGAGAGCGAGTCCGCGCCGAGCGTGCGGCCGATCTCCTCGACGGTCATCCCGTTGGCGATCAGCTCCGCGCGGGTGGCGAAGTCGATGCCGAAGAAGCACGGCCACTTCACCGGCGGCGAGGAGATCCGGATGTGCACCTCGGCGGCGCCGGCCTCGCGCAGCATCCGCACCAGCGCGCGCTGGGTGTTGCCGCGGACGATCGAGTCGTCGACGACCACCAGGCGCTTGCCCGCGATGACCTCGCGCAGCGGGTTGAGCTTGAGCCGGATGCCGAGCTGACGGATGGTCTGGCTGGGCTGGATGAAGGTGCGGCCCACGTAGGCGTTCTTCACCAGGCCGGAGCCGTACGGGATGCCGCTGGCCTCGGCGTAGCCGATCGCGGCGGGGGTGCCGGACTCCGGCGTCGCTATCACCAGGTCGGCCTCGACGGGCGCCTCCTTCGCCAGGCGGCGGCCCATCTCCACGCGGGAGAGGTGCACGTTGCGCCCGGCGATGCTGGTGTCGGGGCGGGCCAGGTAGACGTACTCGAACACGCAGCCCTTGGGCTTCGCCTCGGCGAAGCGGGAGCTGCGCATGCCGTTCTCGTCGACGGCGATCAGCTCGCCGGGCTCGACCTCGCGGATGAACGAGGCGCCGCAGATGTCCAGCGCCGCCGTCTCGGAGGCGACCACCCAGCCGCGCTCCAGCCGACCGAGCACCAGCGGGCGGATGCCCTGCGGGTCGCGGGCGGCGTAGAGGGTGTGCTCGTCCATGAAGACGAGCGAGAACGCGCCCTTGACCTTGGGCAGCACGACCTTGGCCGTCTCCTCGATGGAGAGGTCCGGGTGGCCGGCGAGCAGCGCGGTCACCAGGTCGGTGTCGTTGGTCGCGGCGCTCCGCCCGGAGCGGGAGACGTGCTCCTCACCGGGCAGTTCGGCGACCATCGCCGCCAGTTCGGCGGTGTTCACCAGGTTTCCGTTGTGCCCGAGGGCCAGCGAACCGTGCACGGTCGCGCGGAAGGTCGGCTGGGCGTTCTCCCAGACCGAGGACCCGGTGGTCGAGTAGCGGGCGTGTCCGACGGCGATATGCCCGTGCAACGACCCCAGGGAGGCCTCGTCGAAGACCTGGGACACGAGCCCCATGTCCTTGAAGACGAGAATCTGGGAGCCGTTGCTCACTGCGATGCCCGCGGATTCCTGACCGCGGTGCTGCAGGGCGTAAAGGCCGAAGAACGTGAGCTTGGCGACCTCCTCGCCGGGAGCCCAGACACCGAAGACGCCGCAAGCGTCCTGGGGGCCTTTCTCACCGGGAAGAAGATCGTGGTTGAGTCTTCCGTCACCACGTGGCACGTCTTCGAGTCTAGGGCAGCGGGCACGGGCTTCCGGAACCCGGGCGGCCGGGATTGTCTGACGATCGGCCGGTAACGCGCGTAGACAAAACCCCTTACCGGGTGGGGATTTCGGGTGGGGGGAATTCCGGCCGGAGGCGGTTGGCCTTGTGGTTCGCGCCTGTTGGGGCGTTCCGTGTGCGGAGGGCCGGGAGTCGGGGCGACGGCGAAAGTGAGCCTGCTCACCCGGGGTTCACCCCGGCGTCACGCGGCGGGCAGCAACAGGCCCCAGGCGCCCGGGTGGACCGTCCAGGTGCGGGCGCGGACCGGACCGACGGGGTGGCCGTCCGCCTCGTAGCCGAAGCCGCGCCCGACCACCGAGACGCTCTCCGCCCGGGCGCGCACCAGGGCGCCGGGCGCGCGGATCACCACCTCCAGCACGCCGGCGGCGTCCGCCTCGACGCCCGGCAGGGTCAGCTGGACCAGCCGCACCGGCCGGTGCACGTCGGCGAGCAGCCGGCCGTCGGCCTCGACCCGGACCCGGGGGTTGTGCTCGGCGGAGGACCGGCCGTCCGCCGCGAGTGCGTTCGCCTGCTCGGCCGCAGCCAGTTTCGCCCATAGCGAACGCCAACCACCCGTACGGCCGGCCGGACGCCGCGTCCCGGCACCGGTGATCCGCACCCCTCCCAGCGCCACCCCGCCGCCGTCGTCCACCAGCAGGTCGAGCTTGCGCGCCGCACCCGACAGCACCGCTCGCGCGGCCCGGACCGGCTCGCCCGGCACCCCGAGCGCGCGGGCCGCGACCAGCTCCTCCGACCGGCCGACCGGAACCATGCCCACCGGATCCGCGCCCAGCTCACGCTGGCGGTACAGGGCTTGGAGCACCCGCTGCAACGCCAGGTCGGAACCGATCACGACCGGGCGTCGACGACCCCGGTGCGAAAGCACCCGGTCGAGTTCGGACGGGCTCTCCGGATAGACCACCTTGACGTCCGCGCCTCCGCAGAGCACGTCCTTCGCGATCCGCACCGACTCGCCGTCGGTCTGCCGGGCCGCCGGGTCGAGGAGCAGCAGGAGCGGCTCGGGGCCGCCGGTTGCGGGCGTGGACAGGGACGACACGACCGGTCCTTCCTCAGGTAATCTCTCGGTGCAAGAGCCCCTTGCGCTACTGCGCCAGGGGCTTCGTCTATCTCGGGGCAGACTGCGGCCTACGCAGGATGCCCCAACCGGAAGGGGTGTACGCCTGTGCCGGCACTCGTGCTCGTTGGCGCTCAGTGGGGGGACGAGGGCAAGGGGAAGGCCACCGACCTCCTCGGCGGCTCCGTCGACTACGTCGTCCGCTACCAGGGCGGCAACAACGCCGGTCACACGGTGGTCATCGGCGACCAGAAGTACGCCCTGCACCTGCTCCCCTCCGGCATCCTCAGCCCTAACGTGACGCCGGTCATCGGCAACGGCGTCGTCATCGACCCGGGCGTGCTGCTCTCCGAGCTGAGCGGCCTCAACGACCGTGGCATCGACACCTCCAAGCTGCTGATCTCGGGCAACGCCCACCTGATCACGCCGTACCACCGCACCCTGGACAAGGTCACCGAGCGCTTCCTCGGCAAGCGTCGGATCGGCACCACCGGCCGCGGCATCGGCCCGACCTACGCGGACAAGATCAACCGCGTCGGCATCCGGGTCCAGGACCTGTTCGACGAGTCGATCCTGCGCCAGAAGATCGAGGCGGCGCTGCACGACAAGAACCAGATCCTGGTCAAGCTGTACAACCGCCGCGCCATCCCGGCCGAGCTGGTCGTCGAGGAGTACCTCGGCTACGCGGACAAGATCAAGCCCTTCCTCGCCGACACCACCCTCGTCCTGGACCAGGCGCTCAAGGCGAACAAGGTCGTCCTGCTGGAGGGCGGCCAGGGCACCCTGCTCGACGTCGACCACGGCACGTACCCCTTCGTGACCTCGTCGAACCCGACCTCGGGTGGCGCCTGCACCGGCGCCGGCATCGGCCCGACCAAGATCGACCGGGTCATCGGCATCCTCAAGGCCTACACCACCCGCGTCGGCTCCGGCCCGTTCCCGACCGAGCTGCTGGACGAGGACGGCGAGGCGCTGCGCCGCATCGGCGGCGAGCGCGGTGTCACCACCGGCCGTGACCGTCGCTGCGGCTGGTTCGACGCGGTCATCGCGCGCTACGCGACCCGGGTCAACGGCCTCACCGACTTCTTCCTCACCAAGCTCGACGTGCTCACCGGCTGGGAGCAGATCCCGGTCTGCGTCGCGTACGAGATCGACGGCAAGCGGGTCGAGGAACTCCCGTACAACCAGTCCGACTTCCACCACGCCAAGCCGATCTACGAGACGCTGCCGGGCTGGACCGAGGACATCAGCAAGGCCAAGACCTTCGCCGAGCTGCCGAAGAACGCGCAGGCGTACGTGAAGGCGCTGGAGGAGATGTCCGGCGCGCCGATCTCCGCCATCGGCGTCGGCCCGGGCCGCGACGAGACGATCCAGATCAACTCGTTCATCTGAGCCTGATCCGGTCGAGGGCCCCGCGGGACGTCCCACGGGGCCCTTCGCTTTGCCCGCTCCGCCGATTTTGCACTAGTGCAGAAGTTCATTGCATCTAGTGCAGCATGGCGCTACCTTTCCGGCATGACCGCACAGCCGCCCACGCCCGTGACCCTCACCGGCCGCCACGTCCGCCTGGAGCCCCTCGGCCGCCACCACCTGCCCGACCTGTGGGCCGGCGTCGGCCCCGACCCGGAGGTCTGGCGCTGGATCCCCTCCCTCCCGCCCGCGACCGAGGAGGAACTGGGCGCGATCCTCGACGCCCGGCTCGCCGAGGTGGCGGCCGGGTCGGCGGTGAAGTTCGCCGTGATCGACCTCCCCAGCGGCCGGGCCGTCGGCATCACCGGCTACTACGACGTCAGGCCCGTCGACGAGGTCGTCGAGATCGGCGGCACCTGGTACGCCCGCTCGGTCTGGCGCACGCCCGTCAACACCGAGGCCAAGCTGCTGCTGCTCTCGCACGCCTTCGACGACCTGGGCATGGGCCGGGTCTACTGGAAGACGGACGCGCTCAACGAGCGCTCCCGCAACGCGATCCTGCGCCTCGGCGCCCGGTACGAGGGCGTCCACCGCCGCGAGAAGCGGCGCGCCACCGGCGTGTGGCGCGACACCGCCTACTTCTCGATGCTCGCCGACGAGTGGCCCGCCGCCCGGATCCGCCTCGTCGAGCGCCTTTCGCGCGGTGCCCAACCCCCCGTGCGCCCCCGTTCCTGAACGGCCCCCCGGGAGTTGTCCAGGGTGCCAGGCAGGAACCGCGATGGGAGTAGGAAACCGATGACCCAGCAGTGGCAGAAGTCCACCAGCAGCACCCGGGACGGCGGCGACTCCGTGGAGGTGTCCGTCAACGAACGGGGACTGATCGAGGTCCGCGAATCCGAGAGCCCCGACGCGATCATCGTCACCACCCCGCAGAAGTTCGCGCTCTGGATCGAGGGCGTGAAGCGCGGCGAATTCGACCACTTCGGCGACGGCTGACCGCACCCTCCGGTGGCCCCCCTCCCGGCGGGGGGCCACCGCTGCCGCGCGCTATTTCTTCTCGACGGCGGCGGAGGAATGGCGGACGACGAACTCGCGTTTTACGGAACGCGGTTCGCGGGGTTGGGCGTTGACCAGCCAGACCAGCCAGCCGACGAATAGCACGGCGAGCAGGAGGGCGGACAAACCGGCGACGAGCAGGCCGTTCACCGGGTGGCGGGAATGCGGTGGGCGGGGGTGAGAAGCAGCGGAAGCGGCATGACAGTCTCCGGTCGGTGATGTCGAGCGTGCCGACCATGCATCTGGTGTGTATTTACGGCTGATTGGCGGCTGTTTAGGCCACAACAAGTCAGTGACTGACGCGGGAACGACCATAGGGTCGAGGTGCAAGACTTGCTACCGAGCGGGAGAACGTTCACTCCATCGTGGGGTATCCCCCATTTCAGTAGCTAGGGCCGGGTGAGCACGGCACACTTCACCGGAAGCATCGACCCGAGCCGCGATCCGGAGAAGAGAGTCATGCCACCCCGCTTGTCGCCGACCGTGCGTCAGCAGCGCCTTGGCATCGAGCTGCGCAAGATGCGCGAACGCGTGGGCGTGACGCCCAAGAGCCTGGCCGCCACCCTGGGCACCGACCTGCCCAAGATCTCGCAGATGGAGAACGGGAAGTCCGGCATCAGCGCCGAACGGCTCCGGCTCTGGGCCCGCACCTGCCACTGCGCCGACGGCCCCTACCTCGACGCGCTGCTCGCGATGACGCAGGACCGGCGCAAGTACTGGTGGGACGGCTACCGCGGCCGGCTGCCCGGCGGGCTCATCGACATCGCGGAGATGGAGCACCACGCCGAGTCGCTGGCCATCCTGCACACCACCTTCATCCCCGGACTGCTGCAGACCTCGGCGTACGCCTCCGCGGTGTTCGCCCGGGTCCGGCCGCCGATGCCCCAGCCAGACGCCGACGCCCGCACCGCGTTCCGGATCCAGCGCCAGCGGCTGTTCACCGAACGCCCGAAGCCGTACGCCGCGTACATCCACGAATCCGCGCTGCGCATGCAGTTCGGCGGGGCGGTGGTGCTGCGCGACCAGCTGCTCGGCGTGCTGGAGGATTCCGAGCGGCCCGGGGTGGAGATCCGGACCATCCCGTTCAGCGTCGACACCTTTCCCGGGTCCGGAGAGAGCCTCTACCTCGCCCGCGGGCCCGTTCCCGAGCTCGACACCGTGCAGATCGACCTCTCGAACGGGCCGAAGTTCGTGCACACCGACACCGAACTGCAGACGTACCGACAGATCAAGGAGGAGACCGCCGCGGTCGCCCTCGGGCCGGCCGAGTCCCGGGACTTCATCCGGGCCTTACTGAAAGACTTCTCATGACTGAGTGGCGGAAGTCCTCGTCCAGCGGCGAGAGCAACGAGTGCGTCGAGATCAGAGCCGCCGACGGTCTGGTGGAGATCCGCGAGTCGGACCGCCCCGAGATCGTCGTCCGGACCACGCCGCGCAAGTGGGCCGCGTTCGTCCGCGGGGTGAAGGCCGGGGAGTTCGACCGGTACAGCGACTCCGTCGGGCCCTGAGCCACACCCGCCCCCGAGCAGCACCCGCCCCTGAGCAGCACCGCCCTTGAACCGCACCCACCCCTGAGCCCACCCCTGAGCCCGCCCCTGAGCCGCACCGTCCTCCCGGCCCGGCGGCGGTAGGCTTGGCAGCCCACAGTGGACCCCTGCGCCTGGCACAGCACTCCGGGTGGGGTGCGCGTGCGGGAGAAATCGGAGCATCCGAGGATGGCTCGGCACCTGGTCACCAGCGCCCTTCCGTACATCAACGGGATCAAGCACCTGGGCAACATGGTCGGGTCGATGCTCCCGGCGGACGTCTACTCCCGCTACCTGCGCCGGCGCGGCCACGAGGTGCTCTACATCTGCGCGACCGACGAGCACGGCACGCCCGCCGAACTGGCCGCGCAGGAGGCCGGGCTGCCCGTCGCCGAGTTCTGCGCCCAGGCGCACGACGCGCAGAAGGCGGTGTACGACGGCTTCGGGCTGTCCTTCGACCACTTCGGCCGCAGCTCCTCCCCGCAGAACCGCGAGATCACCCAGGAGATCGCCCGCGAACTCCAGCGCAACGGCTTCATCGAGGAGCGCGCGATCCGGCAGGTGTACTCCAACGCCGACGGCCGCTTCCTGCCGGACCGCTACATCGTCGGCACCTGCCCGCACTGCGGCTACGACAAGGCGCGCGGCGACCAGTGCGAGAACTGCACCCGGGTACTGGACCCGACCGACCTGCTGGAGCCGCGTTCGGCGATCAGCGGCAGCTCCGACCTGGAGGTCCGGGAGACCAGGCACCTGTTCCTGCTCCAGTCGGAGCTGACCGACGAGGTCGAGCAGTGGATCGCCGCCCACGGCGACGACTGGCCGGTGCTGGCCTCCTCGATCGCCCGCAAGTGGCTCACCGAGGGCCTCCAGGACCGCGCGATCACCCGCGACCTGGAGTGGGGCGTCCCGGTGCCGGCCGACGTCTGGCCGGAGCTGGCGGCCGAGGGCAAGGTGTTCTACGTCTGGTTCGACGCCCCGATCGAGTACATCGGCGCCACCAAGGAGTGGGCGGACGCGGCCCCGGCCGGGCAGGCCCGGGACTGGAAGTCCTGGTGGTACGAGGCCGACCACAGCGTCCGGTACACCGAGTTCATGGCCAAGGACAACGTCCCGTTCCACACCGTGATGTTCCCGGCCACGATCCTCGGCTCGCGCCGACCGTGGAAGAAGGTCGACTACGTCAAGGCCTTCAACTGGCTGACCTACTACGGCGGGAAGTTCTCCACCAGCCAGAAGCGCGGCATCTTCACCGACGTCGCCCTGGAACTGCTGCCGGCCGACTACTGGCGCTACTTCCTGATGGCGCACGCCCCCGAGTCGGACGACTCCAGCTTCACCTGGGACCTCTTCGCCTCCGTCGTCAACAAGGACCTCGCCGACACCCTCGGCAACTTCGTCAACCGGGTGCTCACCTTCAGCCGCAAGCGCTTCGGCGACGCCGTCCCGGCCGGCCACGCGCCCGGCGAGGCCGAACAGCGCCTCGGCGAGCAGATCGCCGCCCTGCTGGCCGAGTACGAGGCCCAGCTGGACGGGCTCAACTTCCGCAAGGCCGCGCAGGCTCTGCGCGCGCTGTGGAGCGCTGGCAACGCGTACCTGGACGAGAAGGCGCCCTGGCTCCAGGTGAAGACCGACCCGGACGCGGCGGCGCTGACCCTGCGCACCGCGATGAACCTGATCCAGCTGTACGCGGTGGTCTCCGAGCCGTTCATCCCGACCGCGGCGGCGGCGATGCGCGGCGCCTTCGCCCTGCCCGAGGACGCTCCGGCGGCCGGCCTGTCCTGGGTCGGCCCGGAGCAGGCGCGGGCACTGGACCTGGTGCCGGCCGGGACGGCGTTCACCGTGCCGCCGGTGCTGTTCGCCAAGATCACCGACGAGGACCTGACCGCCTGGACCACCCGCTTCGGCGGCCAGGAGGGCTGAGCCCCGGGGGGGGGGGGGGGGGGGGGGGGGGGGGGCCCGCCCGCGTCCACAGGAGGGGGGGGTGGGGCTACCGCCCTCGTGGGTTTGTTTTGTTCTTTGGCCCGTCCCCAGTAGCCAAGCCCTCCCCC